>JAPLFG010000003.1:1277517-1596896 GCA_026390795.1 Ignavibacteriales bacterium | reverse complement strand
GACGATCAATGAAATTATTGCAACAAATTCCGGACGTTTTATAAACGGCAGATGCTGATCATGCTTTTCATCAGTTAAGCCTTTAACTAAACCAACCAATTCCTCTTTCGGTCTTCTCTTAGTGAAGAGACTAACCAGAATAGTTATTCCAGCACAGATACACCAGGCCCACCATGCTCGCCAGAAATTTGCCGCCATATCGCTTTGAGTTTGGGACATTGTAATTATACTCTCGTGGAACCAATGAAACTTTACCGCCATCCACATAAAAAATGATGACGACATTCCTGCAACCAGTCCCCAGAATGCACCGTTAGGGGTGATCCACCAAACAAACATTCCAAGAAGCATCGTTGCAAAGAGAGGCGCGTTAACCCAAGAAAAAATTGCCTGCATATAATCCATTATACTTGGAAAACTCTTTGCCCAATATGCTGTGCCGAGAGAAATTATTACACCAACTATTGTTGAAGCACGTCCCATCCAAAGTAAATGTGAATCCGAAGCTTTTCTATTCAAAACTGATTTGTAAATATCGTAAGTCCAAACAGTATTGAAAGCGCTGATGTTACCGGCTTGCCCAGCCATGAATCCGGCAAGCAGAGCCGTTACACCTAATCCAACCAAACCGGATGGATAATATCTGGCGATCAAAAGAGGAAGCGCAGAATCATAATTTACTTGTCCGCCATCCTGCAAAAGTTTGAATCCGCTTTTCGGATCTAATGAAAGGGCTATTGCAATCAATCCCGAAACAATTACTAAGAACGGAATTGCCATTTTAAAAAATGATGCGAGAATTGGAGTCATGCGTGCCGACCGTAAATCTTTTGCAGAAAACGCACGCTGGACAACAAGAAAGTCCGTGGTCCAATATCCAAATGACAGAACAAATCCTAATCCCAGAACAATTCCTCCCCAATGAATAAACATTCCGTTCTGCGTTGGATCCGATGCCGTTGACCATAGAGTTGTAAAAGAAACTTGTGAACTATACTCATTAATTCGAGCTATGATTTCTTTCAGACTGCCGATTTCAATTATTCCTAGAAGTGAAACAAGGAACAAACCAAACCAAATCATAAAGAACTGGATAATTTCCGTAAAGATTGCAGACATCAGTCCGCTCAAACCGACATAACCCGCTACGGTAATCGCTGAGACCCACATACTTACATCCCAGTTCCATCCAAGAAAAGTATGAAGCACAAGAGCCATAGCATAAAGATTTATTCCCGAAACAAGTAAAGTCATAATTGCAAAAGCTATTCCATTTAATACGCGTGTTTTTTCATCAAAGCGAAGTTTTAAATAACCTGGAACGGATTTTATTTTGCTGCTGTAGTAAAACGGCATCATATAAATTCCGAGGAAGAGCATTGCTGGAATTGCGCCGATCCAATAAAAGTGAGCAACATACATTCCGTATTTAAATGTATTACCTGTCATCCCAAGAAGTTCGAGTGCGCCAAGATTTGCAGATAAAAATGCGAGTCCGGCAACCCACGAAGAATTTTTTCTGCCGGCAAGAAAGAAATCTTCCTGGCTTGTAGTGAATTTACGAAGATACCACCCTATGCCTAGAACGAAAACAAAATAAATTAGTATAATTATCCAATCAACAAACGTTAAGCCTATTGCTTGCATAGCGTATCCTTATTACTGGAATAATAAAATTGTTTCGTACTTGGGAAATGATTTTCTTCTAGTTCGTCTTACAACTTTTTCTTTTTGCTTGGTTAGAAAGGAGAGGCGGATTTCTGCATTAGGGCCATTAGTTATGACTTCAAGTTCATAACTACGAGCATTATAAAATTGCTTTGGAAAAAGATTAATCTGTTCTTGGGATTCTAGTGTTATTGGCAGCATCTTTCCTAAAAAGAATAATTAGGTTACTGTTAAACTCTGGCAAAATTTATAAAAATTGATTTTCTATTCCTAATAAGAAAATTATTTTCTTAAAAAAATATTTTTAGTAAATAAATTTTATTCGTTGACAATTGTTATTTCATTTCTATTGAAATTTCATGTTTTACAAACTCATTCCCGCTTCCCGAGACATGGATCGATAATTTTTCATTTTCTAATTCAGCTCCTGAAACTGATTTTACTAAATAGCCATTCATAATTCCTAATTCGTAAACTCTTCCGGCTTTTCCTTCACAGTTGACAATAAGTTTCTTTCCTTCCAGCTTTTGTGAAATGATTTTCAGACCTTCATTCGTTTCACCGATAGGAATTGTATGAGATAAGGAATAAATAGCTGTTGCCGGTTTATAATTTATTTTAATCTCATTCTTCCCTTTTGCTTTGAAATTTAATTTAAGCTGATACGCCTGTTCATGTTTTATAAATTCAAACGGAATTGATATTCCATTTAGAAAAACAGAAATAATTTCTGAACCGAGAGGTAAGTCCGGCATAAAGTCAAAATCAATTCCACTCTTTCCGGTATTATCAGCAAATAGTTTCAGGACTCCAGTTTCCATTCTCAACTCGCAACTCACAATTGTTTTTTCAATTATAATATTGCTCACTTTCAAGAATTTCCAATCCGCAGGCAGTTTTGGCGCAAATGTAATTTTATTGTTCAAAGCATCAACCTCAAGTCCTATCAATCCTTGTACCATTGGGAAAAGATAGCCGCTAACGCTAAATCCTTGATTATGATAAGCTTCACCGAGCTTTGTATTTATGTCACCGGAAAAAACTTCCGGTACAATTCCAAGTCCGTAATCAAAAGCATGTTGAGAAGTTTTTTTAACAGTCTCGTATCCTTGCAAATCAAAGTGAGTATAAAATTGTGCCGCACCGATGAAATAAGAAGTGAACGGCCAAATAGTTCCGTAATTATAATTTGTCGGTTCGTACATTGAAGATTTATTTGAAAGATTACGCACTCCCCAATCCGTTACCATATCGCTTTCATTAAATTTTTTGATAGTACTGATTCCGCGTTCTTGATTCATCAGGCCGAAAAGAATTGATGCCGATGAATAAATATTTTTATCGCGGACTTGCTTTCCGTCTTCGGCTGCGCCAAAACTGTAGAATCCTAAATCATCTATCCAAAATATTTTTTCTAACGCTTTCTGTGCTTTAGGAAATAGACTTTCCGTTTCCGTTTCAATCTCTTTATCGCCGGTATACTTTGCCATGAGATTCACTTCTTTGATTCCTTGTGTCCACAAACTTTGCGTGTAATTATCATTGAAGATTTTTACAAGAGAACCAAATTCAAGCACTCCGAGACCAGCACCTTTAAGATCCATCAAACCGTCCCCGTTGCTGTCTTTACTCTTGCACCAGTTGTATGCTTGAACAATTGATTTCCAGCTTTTTTTGATGAACTCAATATCTCCCGTCTTTTTAAAATAATCACCGATCGCAACCAGATACCACGGCGATGTATCGGCGTGATTATACCCGTAATGATAATCGTTCCACCAATCAATAAGTCCATCACTTTGAGAAAGCTCGTGAGACATTTTTCCGATATCAATATTTTTTTCGTCTTTTGATTTTTTTCTAATCGGATAATTTTCTTCCCGTTGCCATTTTTGAGTAAACTCAAGCGCTTCTCGAACTGAGGGGTAGTCGCCATAACTGTTCATCGCAAGAGAATTAATAAATGCGTCGCCACCGAAGTACCACGCGAATCCCGGACGCCCGCCGCCTCCGCTCAATCCATATCCCGCAACTAATCCTTTACCGAGAGTTGGATTATTAACCATCAAATTTCTCAGCGCAACTTTTCCATATTCGAATGCAAGATTTAACTTTTCATCGGGAGTGATAATTTCAACTGTTGAATTCCGTAAGTTTTTATAGTAATCGTAATTTTTGTTATAAAGTGTTTCAACATTTGATAAAAGGTTTTTATAAAGAGTTTTTACTGAATCGTATTTTGTTTTAACCGGACTGCCGGCAATAACAATTGGAATAGAATTATTTTTTGCATCTCCAGGTTTGATCTCAATTTTAAATTGAATCGGATTATCTGCGAACATATGAGCCGGAGGTGCTGCCATCTGCTGCGCTACTGGTGAGCCGCATAAAAATAATCCGCGCTGCTGGGATTCGGAAATCACATAAGCTTTTACATCATCATCCCAATAACTATACTGCCCGCCAATTCCCGCAGGCCATTGCGGCTGCATTACAGGCATGAATCCCGGAACAATTGTAAGCGGGGTTGTTGTATTAACATCCAAAAGTATTATAGCTGCCGGCTGATCGTTTGGTATAAATATTATTTCTTTGACCGTAAATGATTCGTATACATAAGTAAGTGTTGTCGCTTCAGGAGTAACGGAAATGTCACGCAGAATATCTTTTGCGAGAATCGGCTGCGTTGTTGTACCGACAAAAAATTGTATTTCGAAATTACGTAATACTTTCCATGGCCAGATCCACATTTCAAATGAACCGTTTTCAAATCCAAGCAACGCCGCTTTCTGCCCAATCTTATCCATATACTGATTCGGCTGAGCAAGACGTGTAAGTAAAAGATTGTTTTTTTTCAGTTCGAATTTATTAATTAATCCGTTTTGTGCAGAAATATTTAGCGTTACGATAAAAGTAAATACTAGAAAAAGTTTTATTCGTTTCATTGTACTATCGCTCAATTGTTTAAAAATTTATTAATGGGACAGATTTACCAACCGCAAATAATTTTTTTATAATAATTATGATTTTTCACTATCAATCTTAAACAATCATAATAATCAGCGTTCTATTTCTTCTTGTATTTTTCGATCAACACTTTCGCCATAATAGAATCCCAAATATAATTGGGAGGCGAGTTGAGTACTTCATTATCCGGACTGTATGATTCCCAAAAACTATGGTTCTTTTTAAGTTGAGTTGAAACAGCTAGCATCATCTTATCGGCAAGCTCAGACGCAATTTTATTGTATCCATAATTTTTTAATCCGTCAAGAACCATATAATCCCACAAAAGCCAGACGGGTCCGTTCCACTTGCAGCAATAATCTACATATGGCGAAAACCATTTATCATCGGCAGCGAGAGTGGGCACTCCATATTTTCTCCAAAATTTTTTCGGATCCAAAAGATGTTTTACAAGATAGCCCGCTCTCTCCTTCGGTGCAACTTCAGCCCACAGCGCCAAAAATCCTATTATCTCCATCCTCCGAAGATCGCGTGTTAGATATTTGAATGAGTGATCTTTTCTATTTATTGAATAATAAAACTTGCTGCTGTCATCCCACATTTTTTCATTTACTATTTTGGAAGTTGCGTCTGCCATTTTTTCCCACGCGAGTGATCCGCTTTTCATACCGAGTTCTTTCGCAATTTCAGAGAGCGACCGCATCTCTTTGATCATCATTAAAGTAAGATCAACACAATCAAGTTCATCTGAAATATCTTCCTTGTCAACATCAAGATGCCTATCAGCGCTTACCTGAAAAACAGCATTGTACCAATCGCGGACATTTTCAATTATTCCGTACGGTCCCCATTCATACAAACCGTCTTTATCAACATCGCGGCTTTGAATCAGCCAGTTCATGTATTTTGTTCCGCTCTGATATGCATCGACAAGAAAATTTTTGTCTTTGCTGACTTTATAAACTTCCCAATTGATCCAGCTGAAAAACGGTGCGGAGGTTGTTGACATTTCTTTGTTTAATTCTTTGCTGAAGTGAGGATAATCTTGCAAACCGCGCGGTCCGTGCCGATATGCGATAAGTCCGTCACTACGCTGCTGTTCCATATATATGCGTTGCGAGCCTTCTGCCGAGAGCGGGTCGAGATAGGCATACGCAAGCATACTTAATGATTCATGTAAAACCTGATGACCGTGTCCCCATCCCCATAACGGCTGTCGTGAGAAAACATAAAAATTGTAATTCGTTTTTTCTGTCGGCGGATAGAAAGATCCGCGCGCAAGATTGAAAGAACCTAGATAAACTAGTTTTTCATCTTGAGTTTTAAATTTTATTCGCGGGATTCTTGAGAACAATTTCACATTTGCATCAACGTATTTCTGAAGAGGCTCTGTTTTTAATTTTTCTATCTCAGTTATCAGCTTTTGCAAATCTTCTTTTTGATCCTGCCATCCCCGGAAATAACGCACATTTGTTTCTTCACCCGGTTTCAAAGAAAATTTACCGTGAAGTGAAATAAAATTCACGAGTCCGTTTGTTTTGTGATTCAGCGAATCATTCCTATTCTCAGCATAAAAATCAGTTTTGATCGTTATGTAAAAATCTTCAAGCGACTTATGGTACCCGCCGAATGAATACGGGATAAAGTCTGAAGTGAAGTAATCGAGCGTTTCTGTTGGATAAGGTTGGTTCTTATACAACGAACTTATCAATCTATATTTCGATTCATGATGTTCCGTGATGTATCCGTTATTTTTCTTATCGTATTCTTTAATAAGAAGAGAATCATTGCCTAGTTCGAGAACCGGGTAAAGTTCGATATTATGATTTATGTTGTCTATGTTTTTAATTTGCAAATTGACAAGCGCAATAGAAGAACTGTAAACGAAAAATGTCTCTTGTACTTTTATTCCTTTGAAAGGCGAATATTCCATTATCATCATATCCGGGAATGATGAAGTAACAACCGGCTTCTCGTAAAACTCTCCGGTATTCATTATAACAACTTGATCAACTTTCCATATACAATAAAATTTTCCAGCTTGATCTCCCGAATAACTTATTGGAGAATGTTCCGAATAGTAATCCATCTTATAACCTTTATCGCCATATAATCTGGACCGTTCCATTGCGGCTGTATATGTTGTGAAGAGCGGGTCATTCTGCTTTGACTTGAAAGTAAGATAGGAATCCGAAACTTTCAGTTCTTGCGCAAACAATTGAGATGTCAACAGAAGTAATATTAATATTCTTTTCATGTCTGTCTCTTTAATTAAAAACGATTTAATCTGTGTAAATCAGTGTTATCTGTGTTCTATTCAATTATTAGTTTTATTTCCTTACAATCCGAAGTTCTTGAAGAAGAGCCAACAGACAGATGATATTCCCCTTTGTCAACCACAAATCCTTTTTCTCTGAATTGCTCCAGAGTTTGAGAATTGATTTTAAACTCAACTGTTTTTGTTTGATTCGGTTTCAACGAGATGCGTTCAAAACCTTTAAGAGATTTAATAGCACCGAATGAATTAAAAATATTTCCGTAATTATAAAGCTGGACAACTTCCTCACCGGAGACTTTTCCAGTATTCCTCACTTCAATAAATAAATTTACAGAGTCGCCCACACAGATTTTGTCTTTGCTTAAACGCAAATTGCTGTATTCAAATGTAGTATAGCTCAATCCATATCCAAACGGATATAAAACTTCTCCGTCAAAATATCTGTATGTTCTGCCATGGGATTTACCTAAAACGCTTATTGCATTATCCCCGCTCACATAAGTATGATTTCTGCTGCTCATATTATAATCTTTGAAATCCGGCAGCTGGTCAACAGATTTATAAAACGTCACCGGCAATCTACCGGCAGGATTATAATCACCGAACAAGACATCTGCAATTGCGCTTCCCGCGGCTTGACCGCCGTACCATGCTTCAACTATTGCCGGAATATTTTTATCAGCCCAATTGATCGAAAGAGCGCTTCCATTAATAAGCACAAGCACAACCGGTTTTCCCAATTTATAAACTTTTTCTAATAATTTTTCTTGAGTCTCCGGCAGATCAAGACTTGTTCTATCGCCGCCTTTAAATCCTTTTACATCAATATTCAGTTCTTCTCCTTCAAGACGCGGTGAAAGCCCCAAAAACATTACGGCCAAATCGCTTTTCTTCACTGCTTCGATCGCGCGCGCTTCGGCATTGTCATCCGGCACAGACCAAATAAACTGCATCTGCGCATATCGAGTATGCGCAAAAAATTCAATTTTGATTTTATATAATTTGCCCGAATCAAGTTTAACATCTTTATATATTTTATTGGGGTGATGTTCACCATTATATTTTACAAGTAATGTATCGTCCAGATAAATATTGAACCCGTTAAAACCATAACCTCCGATTTGATAAGTGCCGGATTTTTTAGGTGCGATAAATCCGGTCCACCGCACGCTTTTATTTCCTCTATAAAAATTGTCTTTAGAACTTTGAAGCCATTTGAAATCAATCGTCTTATCGACTCTAATTTTAGCCGGTTTTCCTTTCCATTCCGGATTGTCAAAATATTCTCCGATTAATCCGTTTTGTTTTTTATCCGGTGACGTAAAAAGAAAATCTGTCGGGATGATTTCCAAGTACGGAATTCCATTGGCAATGTTGTATCCTCTTTCAAAAATAATTTTGGAATTTTTTCCAACTTTCTGAATAATTCCGTTCAGAGGAGTGATGGGGTTTGAAGGCATTCCGTTATAATTGCCAAGAAGAATCTCTTCATCGTTCGCATTTGGTCCAATGACAGCAATCGTCCTAATATTTTTTTTGAGAGGAAGAAGATTATTTTCATTCTTCAATAAGACTATAGACTTTTTGGCTGCATCATCTGCAAGTAGTTGATTGTTCTTCGAATCAACAACATCCATCTTTAATTTTGAATATGGAACCATTGACGGCGGATCGAACATTCCAAGTCTTAAACGAGCTTCCATCAATCTCTTCAACGAGAGATTAATTTCTTCTTCTTTTATCAATCCTTTTTGAATTGCATCATTCAATGCCGGATAAGAATTTCCACATTCAAGATCGGTTCCGGCTTTCACGGAAACAGCGGATGCTTCGGTTACGTCTTTAGTCTGTTTGTGAAATTCATAAATATCGGAGATTGCCCAGCAGTCTGATACTACGTAACCTTTGAAACCCCATTCTTCGCGGAGAATTTTTTCGAGCAATGGATCGTTGCTGCAGCACGCTTTTCCTCTTAAACTATTATATGCGCACATCAACGATTGAACATGTCCATCTTGTACACTCATCTTAAATGCCGGCAGATATGTTTCGCGCAAATCGTATTCACTGGGATTCACATCAATCGAATGACGATCCGGTTCCGGACCGCTGTGAACGGCAAAATGTTTTGCGGTTGCAACTACTTTCAAATATTTCGGATCATTTCCTTGCAAACCTTTTATAAACTGAACAGCCATTTGTCCGGTGAGGTACGGATCCTCTCCATATGTTTCCATTCCGCGTCCCCACCTTGGATCGCGGAAGATGTTGATATTAGGTGACCAGAAAGTCAGCCCTTGATAGAGACCTCTTTCCCCGTGCTGAACGGCATAATTATATTTTGCACGGGCTTCATCCGAAATAGCACCGGCAACTTTGTACATAAAAATTTTATCCCACATCGCAGCCAAACCGATGGCCTGAGGAAATACAGTTGCTAATCCGTTACGGGCAACTCCGTGAAGACATTCGTTCCACCAATTATATTTTGGAATGCCTAGACGGTCGATTGCCGGTGCATCATAACTCATTTGCGAAATTTTTTCTTTAAGCGTCATCCGGGAAACAAGATCTGCCGCACGTTTTTCTATAGATAATTTTGTGTCATGAAATGGAAAATCATTTTTCTGCTGCGCGAATAACGATGCGAACATGAATAAAAGGACAATCATTTTTTTCACTACTGCCTCCTTAATAGAACACAGATTGCACAGATTTAACTGATGTACGCGGATAATTCTTCTTTATTATCGATCAATTTTTAATTTCACAATTTTGTTCAAATATTTGGATTCGCTTTTTTCAAACTCAACTGCAATTGTGTAAACCGTTTTATCAGAAGAAATAATTTTCCCGTTTTCAACATTAGTAATTTTATTCTCCGAACAGTAAACTTTCATTACATTCGTGCTGCCGCTCTTTCCCTGAACTTCTACAGAATAAATATTTCCGTCAAGTTTGTCCGTTAGGATTCTAAATCCTTTTGAGAGATCGTTTGGTTTGGGAAGAACTATATCGGGTAAAACCGATATTTCACCGGAATGTTCAAGTACTATTTTGGAAGATTTATTAAGCGAGAATGTTAGATGAACTACCCCGTCTTTCAAAGGCATTATAGAAAATGATTTACTTACAACTAAGTGTGATAATAGTTTTGTTCCCGGAGGAAATGACGCGTTGAATTCAACTGTAAGCGGCTCGGTTGAATTGGTTGAAAAGTTATAAATTGTTTTCCCGTTTTCCCGTTTCATTTCAAAGTTTACAAGCGCTTTCCCAATTTTAATGCGCTCAACTTTAGCTGAATCCCAGTTTGCGAGAAAACGTGGTGAAAGTTTTAAAATACTTTTTTGAGCATCCACCTCTAATCCGAGCATTCCTTCAATTGCCGGCTGGAGAACCATTGTTTCACTCCAAGCTTGATGTGAACAAACTCCGGACGGTTTATACTCCGAGCCATTCAGAACTTCTTCGACAAAACCGAGCTGCCAGTTTTTGTAAACGAGCAGATTATTCATTACGTGAGTAAATCCTTGAACTGAATTCCCGTTTTTATATTCGGCAAGCGCGGACCAGCCGGTGAATAGAGGCCAGACACTTCCGGTATGATAACCGCGCGGATTGAAGATTGGACTGTCTTCACGAAGAATCCTAACTCCCCAATCCGATGAAAAATAATTTTCGGCAAACGCATTCACCACTTTTTTAGCTTTGATGTTATCGAGCATATCAAAATAAACCGGCACAGCCGTTAACACAGTTTTTTCGGAATTGAATTTTCCGTCTTTCATTTTAGAAAAACTCAGAAAATCATTTTCTTTGTTCCAGAATTGATCATTAATTATTTTTTTAACAGTGCGTGATTCTTCATCATACATTTTACTCTCTATATTCAAGCCGATTGCTTTAGCCATTCTGCCTGCTTCATTAAGAGCTTCCGACCAGCATGCTGCGAGATAAACTTCCGTGTGCGCGGTATAAAGCCCGCCGCCTTCAACCCAGCCATGACCAACATTCGTATTTTCAATTAAATGATCTTTATCGGTATCGGTTGAATAACAGAAATCAATTGCTTTTTTTATGTGCGTCCAATTCTGTTTAATAAATTCTACATTGCCGGTATGCTGCAGATATTTTCCCGCAAGAATTATATAAAGCGGAGTCGCATCCGAAGCATCATAATGAACGGCACCGGAAGTAGTAAGTTCGTGAAATATTTTCCCATTTAAGTCTTGATACTTATTGAAGAACTCGAGAACCGACTTAACTTTTTCGAAATCTCCGTAATCGAGCAGAGCAAAACTGCTCCAGACACCATCACGACCAAAGTACCATGCATATCCCGGTCGCCCGTTAATTTTTTGTCCGCCGTCCCATCCCTTGGCTGTTGTAGAATATCCGGCAACCAGAGATTTACCAATTCCAGGAGTGTTCACAAAGAATCGATCCGTTCCAACAAGTGCCCATCTATATCCTTCATTGAAATCTTTATCCGGAGTTGTAATCATTAATGAGTTATCTAAAAATTTCTGTGAGTAATCATTCGCTGATTTAAAAACTTTTCCCGGATTGGAAATTGCCGAGCGGTATTCTTTAATAGTTTTTTGAACTCCTTCATTAGAAGAAGAGATTACAATATCAAGATTGTCATCAGGCTCAAGATTAAATTGAGAGTAAGCGGCAATTTGAGAATTCTCAGTTGAGATTCCATTAAAATGAGAATCGAAATTCTCAAAATGTCCAATGTTTTTATCAACCGGTTTTTTATCGGCACCGACAATACTAACAAAATCTCCGCTCTCATCTTTTACAACAAATGCGTTGAGCTCGTCATTCCAACTATAATAGATAGAGCCGGTAGTCTTTTCAGAATACGGCCACATGAAACGTAAGTTACTTTTGAATCTCACAACCAATTTCAAAGGAACAGTTCCTCTTAATTCATAATGAACAATTGCCGTTGGTTTGTTAATTGATGTTATGATTATCTCTGTGAGAGTTGCATTAGCTAATTTATAATTGCGTGTAAAAGATTCCGGACGTACTTCAACTTTAGCTTGAAAATTTTTCAACCAGGAAACGGAATCGCCTTTAACTATTCCAATTTCATAATCCCGCAATGCCATGAACGGATGTGCCCAGATTTCATCAATACCCGCTTTCTCTTTCCCCATTAAAAGCATCCGCTGTCCCGCAACATTCCAATAATTATCTGTAGCAGTTTCATTAATAAGTTTTAATGAGTTTGGGTCCATTTTCCATTCCGCAGCTTTTAATGAAGCGACCACTATGGGTTTACCGGTTTTCATTTTCGTTAGCAGAACTTGAGACGGCTTATAATTCCAATAATGTTCTGTTTCCTTAGCATGTTTTCCGGCAAGATAGTTCATGCAGTTTTTGGTAAATAATTCCAAGTGATCTCTGCTGTTATTTTTTATTGCAAAATATGTGTAAGCGCCAACCGCAAGAATTTTTCCTTTTCCAAATTTATATTCAACAACAAGGCGGGAATCTTCTTTCATGGTAATGTATGCCCAATCAACAGCAACCACTTTTCCGTTTTGCGGGATTGATTCATCGAAGAATCCAATCTGCCTTGTTTTCATATCTAATGTTGGATTAAAAATATAAGCACCGCCGTTCAGGCTATTGAATATTGGGTGAGAACGGAACGAATGCAATCCCAGCTTCCGTCCGTAGCCGTCATCAATTGCTTCAACATATTTTACAGTCGGCACGACTTTTTCTAAACCAAGAGCGTTCAGATATTTCATCGCATCGAGAGTTAAAAATAAATTGCCGCCGTTTTTAATATAGTTTTTTAGAGAACTGATAAAACGAACATCTGTTTCTTTTTTTGTTAATTCGGTTGAATCGGGGTGGTGAATCCAAATAATTTTATAATTGTGAATTGAGAATTGAGAATTGAGAATTTGATTTGTGTTAACTAATTCTGTTTTAAAAGCTTTATCATTTTTCAGAAATTCATATGCGGCTTTTACTTCATGGCTGTATTCAATGGCGTTATTAAAATTTACAAATCCGACTTTTATTTGTGCGGATAAAATTATTGATGTAAGAAAAAGAATAAGCAGGAGTTTGATGCGCATAAGTTTACTCCGAGTATTTGAAATGACTATTTGAAAATTGGTAAACTTGGGGAGAAATTCCAAAAGAAAAGAAGTTTGCTGTTTTATTACAAAAGACCACTCGGTCATTTCGAGCGAAGTCGAGAAATGGACAATGAAGTTTCTGTCACACTACCTTTTCACTCATGTTTCGTCTTCGCTCAACATAACAGATCCTAATGAAAACGGTCTGCTTGAAGGCAGACCGTTTTATGATGTTGAAAATGTTACAATATGTTAAGATAAAATTATTTATAAGATGACTCTAACCTATGTAATTTATTTTGCACCAGCCGGTAAATTATCGTGTAAATATTTAGTCAGAAGATTATAAAGATGCAGTGTTGTCCCCGGGCCTTCATAAATGCCGTGAGTGCGGTTTGGATAAGCCATCATCGTAAACGGTTTATTGTATTTGATCAGCTCGTTGATGACAAACTCCGCATTCTGATAATGGACGTTATCGTCACCGGTTCCATGTACAATTAAAAGATTTCCCTTGAGGTTCTTTGCATAAGAGTAGAGAGAACATTTTTCGTAAACGCTGTCCACTGTCGAGGGCAATCCCATATAACGTTCTTGATAGATTGTGTCGTAAAATTTTTCATTACTAACTGCCGCAACAGCCATTCCGGTTTTATAAATATCGGGATACCTGAACATTAGTTGAAGAGTTTCCGAACCTCCGCCGCTCCATCCCCATACACCAATTCTTTCCGGATCCATGAAACTCCATTTCTGCATAAGCGCTTTCGCCGCTGCAGCTTGATCGGCTGAATTTAAAATTCCAATTTTTTTATAGATCGATTTTCTCCACTCGCGTCCTCGTGGTGCCGGTGTCCCTCTGTTATCAACGCTTACTATAATATATCCTTGTTGTGCAAACATTAAATACCAGAGATACTGCGCTCCGCCCCATCGATCAACAACTGTCTGAGCCGCCGGTTCAGTGTAAACATAAAAAAGAACGGGATATTTTTTAGACGGATCGAAATCCGGCGGCTTTATCATCCAGCCGTCTAAGCTTACTCCATCACCGATATCAACTTTGAAAAATTCCGTCGGAACTCTTTTTAATGCTTCAATTTTTTCAGCAAGTTTTTTATTCTCAACTAATTTCTTGATTATTTTATGTTCGGGAAGTTTAATCAAATTACTTATTGGCGGAGTGTCCGATGAGGAGAAAGAATGAATCGCATAATTTGCGCCGTCGGAAATTTGGTAATTGTTGCTTCCTCTGAATTCTTTTGGGGTGATCCGTTCCAATTTTCCTTTACCGTTAAGAGAAACTCTAAATAAATATCTTTGCGCAGCGTTATCAGGTGACGCCATAAAGTAAACCCATCCATCTTTTTCATTGATGCTTTGAACATCAATTACATCGTATTTACCCGGTGTTAGAAGTTTTACTTTCTGCCCGTCTCTTGAGATTAAATATAAATGACGCCAGCCGTCTCGTTCACTAACCCATGTAAATTCTTTGCCGTTGTTCATCCAATTCATATCATCATTAATATCAATCCACGCGTCATCTGTTTCCGTGAGAATTGTTTTCATCTCCCCGGTCTTTGCGTTCCCAAGCATAACATCATTTCTATTTTGAAGGCGGTTCAAATGCTGAATAACAATTTCATCAGAGTTTGCTGCCCAATCCATTCTAGCGATATAGTTATTACGCGGATCGCCGGGGACTTTCATCCATACAGTTGTTCCGCCGGCAACACTTACAACTCCAACTTTACCAGCTGAATTTGTAGTTCCGGCTTTTGGATATTGAACTGGAATAATTTTAGAATAAAGTGAGTCTGTATTATTGATCATATAAAACACACCGATACCGGACGCGTCAAGTTGCCAGTATGCAATTGATTTGCTGTCCGGGCTCCATCTAAATCCGTCGCGCAGATCAAGTTCTTCTTCGTAAACCCAATCGAAAGTTCCGTTGATGATTGTTGTAGAGCCGTCAAATGTTAATTGAGTAATATTTCCATCGGATAAATTTTCTACATAAACATTATGCTCGCGAACATATCCGACCATCTTTTCATCCGGCGAAAATTTTGCAAACATTAATGTTGACGGTTTGGCATCGCCTCCCATTTTTTGAAGCTTTCCCGATTTAAGATTCAGAACATAGTAATCGCCTTTCGTGTTTTGACGCCACACACGTGCTGTGTTCGTGAAGATCATCAGCATATCGCTTTTAGGCGACCAGATATAATTACTGATGGATAATGGTTTGGTCTCTCCTTCCGGAATTAAAAGTTTAGCAGAGACCATAATTTCCAGTGCACCGGATTCGGTTTCGTACTTAACTATGTCCCTTCCGCCGGGTACATCTTTTGAAGCTTCAAGAGTTGTATAATATTTTCCATCTTTTATGAAACGAGCTGGTCCAAAACGTTCGCCCATGAATTCAGGACTATTGAAAATTCGATCAACAGTTAATAGGGATTTGTCAACTTCCTGTGCTATTAATGATCCGATAAATAGAAACATTATCAGAAGAAAATATTTTTTACTTGTCACCATTTCTACACCGATTAGTTTATTGAATTATTGTCCGGATAAAAAATATATATTTTCATACAAATAAACCCCAGCTCATTATTTAATTCATGTATTAATAAATGATTTATTGCAAAGCGCGGCAAAGATTTAATCAATCAAAAGCTGGTGTTTTATTTAATTCTCTTTTATATTTTTGCGCCATTCCGGATAAATTGACTTTTTAACAAAAATACTCAGTCCTTTCAGAAGAAAAGATTTGCAATGAAAAAAATATACGTCTTACCGCTAATACTTTTTTCGCTTAATATTATTTCCGCGCAAACATCCACTGGAACAGTCCTAGGTTTAATTCCGGGAGAATCTTCTAAATTGGAAGATAATATTGTAATCAAACTGATCGAAGCCAGTTCAAAGACTATCCTTCAAGAAACAACTCCACGAAAAGACGGCAGTTTTATATTCCGTAATATTCCCTTTGCCGCGTACGATATTTATTTGCTGAACAGCGACGAATTATTTGCCACAAAAAGAGTAATTGTAAATTCAACCGTACCGGTAAAAGTATTTATCGATTCTATAAAGACGTTCCAGATGGAATCGGTGGTCGTTTCCGGAAAGACCGAGTTCGATAAATCATTAGCGTCTTCAAAAACAATATTAACGCAGACTTCAATTGAAGATTTTCCCGCTCTCTCGTCTTCCAAAAAAATTGAGACTATCATACTGTCGACACCGGGTGTGGTACCGGATGAAGATGGACGAATGCATGTTCGCGGCGAAGACGCACAGCTTCAATATGTAATTGATGGAATTCCCGTTACAGGAAACATGACTAGAATATATTCGAGCTTATTTAATGCAGGAATAATTAAATCGGTTGATCTGCAGACCGGTAATTTCAATGCCGAATATGGAATTGCCAATGCGGCGGTTTTATCTGTTACTACTAAATCCGGATTTGATAAAAAATTAACCGCGAACGCATATTCAAGTGTCGGTACATTCAATTCAAAAGACGGCGGTGTTGAACTGGGCGGATCATTAAACGAGAACGCTGCATTTTTCGGCGCTGCAAATTTTTCTTCATCCGATCGATATCTCGATCCAATTTCAAGTTCACAGCCGAATCACAGTTTCGGGAAAAATCTTTCTTACTTCGGTAAAGCCGATTTTATTCTAAGCTCTTCTATTGATCTTCATTTTCTAGGAAGTATAAACAACACAGAGTTTGAGATTCCAAACTTCGCCGCTTTTTCAAATCAGGATCAGCGCCAGAAGTTAGAAGACTATATGCTCGGCTCACGTTTAAATATTACTACAGATAACAAAAGCGTTATCAGCGCTTTGGCTTATAGACGTTACGCCAAAATGAATTTTAGTTCCGGTGGAATTAGCCGTTTAAATTCTCCCGCTGATTATAACAAAGCAATAAATGAGAATGAAAAAATGTTTATTGGCGGCGAGCGTATAAACGAAAACAACGGAATTCAGTTGGAATATTCTTCAAACCAAAATTGGTATTCACTGCATCATGTATTTAAGGCGGGGGTGAGCGGAGAACTTTTTCCGTTAAAAGAATTTTTCACTTTTGCTGTAACAAATCCTCAACTTTCTGATTCAACTCTTCCCGGTGGCGATATAAGATACAAACCTTACGATATAACACAAGGCGGAAAACCGTTTCTTGTTGATCAATCAAAAAACGGATACAGGTTTTCGGCATACGCTGAGGATCAATTCGCGCTAAACGGCAAGTGGACTATTAGCGCAGGAATACGGTTCGATCAATTCAATTTATTTAATTCTGAGACGGGAGTTTCTCCAAGATTGTCGGCAACATACAGCGCAAACGAAAAACTAATTCTACATGCATCCTACAATTATATTTTTATGGAAGCGCCTGTTGAAAACATTTTAGTGTCAAGTTCAAATGAGGCTAAAATTTTAACAGGTTCTGAACAAGGTCAAACATCAAACGTTGTAAAGAGTGAACGTGCGAACGTAATTGAAATTGGCGGCGCTTACCGTCTTAATGACAACATTGATTTGGAGTTAGTAGGATATTCAAAATTTATAGATAATTTTTTGGTGAAGGTTGAGCTGGGAAACAGCGGCATTATCTTTCCGGTAAATTTAAAGAATGGAATAGCGGCGGGAGGAGAATTTAGAACACGGTTACATAATTGGAATAACTTTTCCGGATGGCTTTCATTCAGCACAAGCGTTTCGCTGGGCTTAAAACCGGAAGACGGTTCATCACCGATTGAAGCCGGATTAATTTTGGGAGAAGAAGGACAAAACTATTCGCATCCGTTTGCCGGTGAAGATGTTTTTCCGACAGAGCATAATCAACTATTCACTGCTGTATTAAATTTGACTTACAAACATCCGGCTGGATTATTTGCGAATCTCAATACGCGTTTCGATTCCGGTTTGCCGTTTGACCTCACGGATAAGAACGGGGTTGGTTTGGATGAAGCTGCGTCGGTTGCAGAATTGAAGAGACGCGGTTATTCCGATGAAGTAATAAGCCTTCTCTCTCTGACTCCTGAAAAACCAGGCTCGCCGGATAAATCATTAAAACCACGTACTATCATTGATGTCGCTTTCGGGTATAATTTCAAAAACATTAGTTCGATACCTTTGGAAATTTCGATCAGTATCTTGAATCTATTCGATTCAACTTTTCTGTATAAGTTCGAATCGACTTTTGGTGGGACGCATTTCGGTTATCCTAGAATGGCAGCAATGAAAGCGCGTTTAAGTTTTTAGACGTTATTATTATTTTGATATAAAATTAGAATATTCCTATAACAGATAAATTATTATTCAAATTGATTACATCAAATATGGGTGCACTTCCGGTTCATGCATTTCTTGCTTCTCGCGTCTTACCTTTCACGTTTCATGTTCATCGTACCCCCAGCAGGAGTCGAACCTGCGCGCATGGCTCCGGAGGCCACTGCTCTATCCACTGAGCTATGGGGGCAAAGAAATTATTTTTTTGGTATATAACTTATGAATTATCCCGATCAAAAAAACGCAACTTTAATTTCAAAAAACTATATAAAAAGATTATTGTTGCGGAACAAAATTAT
The DNA here is from genome assembly GCA_026390795.1 of Ignavibacteriales bacterium. NCBI lineage: Bacteria > Pseudomonadati > Ignavibacteriota > Ignavibacteria > Ignavibacteriales > Ignavibacteriales bacterium. Next base: position 1,578,249 of record JAPLFG010000003.1, on the reverse strand, counting down.
TTTTCAAGTATAAAAGGAAGAGCGATTTCTGCTTATTTACTTTTGTTATAATTTACTAATTTATCGGTGTAATTATTTGAAAGGTGGAATTGTGCCCATGGCGATGAAAAAAATTGTGACCGAAGTTGTGGCTTCTCTTAAAAAACTACCCTCACCGGAAAAGAAGAGCAAGACATTTTGGGATTACCTTAAAGACCAGCTTTATTCCGAAACCACTTGGGATAAGAACGATCTTAAAGTGATTGAAAAGGAAATCAATTCTCACTTGAATAAAATTGAAAAAAAAGATCTTACGGAAATGTGGAAAAGTACGGACAAAGGATTTGAAAAATTTGATGAAGACAAAAAGGTTGATGTAAAAGAGATGAAAGAAGATCTGACGGATGAAATGCTCGGTCAGGTTATGGATAGAATGGACGACAATTATTCTTCTAAAGACTCATATTTTTCACAGCCGGAAACCGCTTTCGTTCCCGTGAAGAAAGTGGAACCCGAAGAACTTGACGAAGATACCGAACCCAATAAAATTGATGAAGAAGAAATTGATCTTGAAGACAAAGACATTTTTGACGATGGAGAGTTTGATGAAGACGAAGAGAGCAGTTTTTAGTTCACTATTACTTTTAATATTTACCGTTCCCGTTTTAGGCCAGACAAAAGTTGACAGCTTGAGAAGAACCGAGACACCTTTGACCTTTTCTTCATACTTTAATCCTTATAATAATTTATCCGATACATATTTCTTCAGCGAACTGAATAATCTAAGAATCAATTCATATTCCATTGACGACTCTGCTTCCATCTGGATGAGAACACGAATGCAGTTATCCGGAATGTATGATCGCAATAATTTATCCCGCGGTATGCAGTCAAACTTTCTTGATGCATTAAGCCAGCAATACACTGCTTCTCAAAGCCTTAAAACCCTTAGAAACATTCTCGGTGCCGTTCAAGTTGGGGCCGTTGGATATCTTGCCTATCAGCATTTAAAGAAATACGGATTCCTTAAGAAGAAATAAAATTCTATTCCGGAATATATAATGTAGATAGTAGTAACCTGCCGAATGATAAGAGCGTCTAAACCAAAAATGGATTATCCACAAACGGATGAATAAAATATGAAAAGAATCTTTTTACTTTTTATCATTATCACATTGAGTTCTATCGTCACAGCGCAAGACCGAAAATCCCGCGAACGCGATACTACGGAATTTGAATGCTCTCACAATAGCCTGGATTTAGGAAGTCATAACAGCGGAATTAGCATCGGCAATTCAAAAAATTGGAATGGATTAAGATTTAATTTTTCCGATTGCGACATCGAGAAAATTAACGGCATCAACATTACATTTTGGAAACCGGAACCGAGCCCGAATTCAACTGTTAATGGTTTATCGATTGGCGTGGCTCCGGGCGCATCAAGACTAAGAGGATTTTCACTTGGACTTGCCGCTGTAGTTGCAGAAACAGAGCTAAGCGGAATCAATATTGGCGGGCTTGCTGCTGTATCGAATGGAGTAATACAAGGAATTAATTTTGGCGGATTGGCAGTAGTATCAAATGGCGATCTCAAAGGAATTAATCTTGGAGGACTCGCTATTGTAGCCAACGAGGATATCTTAGGGCTAAACTTTAGCGGGTTGGCTGTTGTTGCAAATGGAAATATCTCCGGAATGAATTTTGGCGGAATAGCAACAGTAGCCAATAAGGATTTGATGGGAATAAACTTTGGCGGTTTAGCGGTGGTTGCGAATGGAGAAATCAAAGGAATTAATTTAGGTGGACTTGCGGTTGTTTCAAATAAGAATATGATGGGAGTAAACATTAGCGGTTTAGCGGTAGTATCAAATGGATCGATGAAGGGATTAAACATCGGCGGTGTTGCGGTAGTCAGCAATGGAGATATATTTGGTTTGTCAACTGCGCTCGGTGCAATAGTAAGCAAAGGATTAATAAAAGGAATTAGTGTTGCCGGTTATAAAACCGAAGCAGATGATTTTAAGGGGATGAACATTGCAGTTGGCTGGAGTGAGATAAACAACTTTACGGGATTCTCTGTTTCCGGTTACAATAGAATTACCGGTGTTCAGAAAGGACTTGTAATTGGATTATTTAACAGCGCCGAAGAATTACATGGTATTCAAATTGGACTTCTTAATATTGCTAAGAATAAGAGCGGGATTGCGAAGATATTACCATTCGTAAATTTTAACTTTGATTGATTAAAAATTGCGGCACAATTTGACAAATAAGAAATTTCGAAATAATAGAAATAAAAAACCCGAACTGTTATTTATAGTCCGGGTTTTTAAAATCAATTCTTTTAATGGAGAAATTATTTTACGCGTACGTAATCAATTTGCATGGTTTTAATTTCTTTTTCGCCATCAATCATAAACATTAACATTTGTTGATGATCGTCATCAATTCGTTTCATAACGGTTTTTTCCATCTGATCTTTACCGGATATCGGCTCAACCATTGTTCCCATATAAACAACATCGCCGGTTTTCTCATCCAGCTTTCCTTTCATGTACATAACTCCTGTACCCATATTGTCAACCCATACACTGATATATTCTTTAGTCGCATTATCATAAGCATCTAATTCCATTCCCTCAAACGGCATTCCCATCATGTTTCCTTTAAAGGAACCATGCAGATATCTTCCGCCAAGAACCATTTGGTATGTTGCGGTCGCTTCGGATTTTGTTTCTTGACCGTCCATATATGTAGATACTGCGGCTTTCCAATTGCCAACCATTTTAGCAAATTGCTGATGAACCGGACCGGGAGTCATATACTCCTGCCACTTTTTCATCATCTCAGCTTGATCTCCCTGTTGGGCAAAATTTGCGGAAGTTGAAAAGAAGATTACCGATAACATCATTACACTGAATAATGTTTTAATCTTCATGGTGGTGCTCCTTTCTGATTTTATTATGAGTTGTATGTTAAATATAATAGTTAAAGTATAATATGGAAAGGTTTGTTGAAAATATATTTGCTTAACCGGCTAGTAATGTCCGGATTGGATTGCTATTTAGTTTGATTTGCAGAGCTCCTATTCAAAAGTAAAAACAAGATTGTTGAGATCATTCCCATTACAAATGCGCAGATCCATAGTATTGTTGAACCGATATAATCTAATGCTAATGAACCAAGCCATGGGCCAACCATTAATGAGAAACTAAAAGTCACTTGGAAATAACCCATATATTCGCCTCGCCGATTTTCCGGTGAGAGCGCAGCCGTGTATGATGTACTTGAAGGGAAGAAAATCATCTCGCCGAAAGTCCAGATCATAATTGTAATTACTATAAGAACTAAACTTTGAGAAATTATCATTGCGCCGTAACCCACCGCACATAGAAATGCTCCAAGCGCAAGAGATTTACGGTCATCCCAGCGAGCCATCGCGTTGTTAAGAGGAACTTCTACAAAAATGATCAACACGGTATTAACCGCCATTAATATTCCAAAAGTTGATGTAGAATATTTTAATTCATGTACTATATAGAGCGGCAGCCCTCCGAGGAACTGAAAAAAAACTAACTCAACCGGTATAAGGGCGAGCATAAAAAGTAAAAACTTTTTGTCTTTTAAAATTGAATGCGATTGTTTGTTGGTTATCGTTGGCTTAAAAATTAAATTTTCTTTTTTCTTCTCGCTTCTTACTTCTTTCCGCGGTCTAATATGCGATATCATCAAAAAAATTCCGGCAAGAATAGTTGTAGTTCCATTTACATAAAACAAAAGAGAGAAGTTGAATGCCGAAAGAAATCCACCGACAACAGGACCGATGCTCATTCCAAGATTTATGGCAAGACGGTTTAGTGCAAACGCGGTTTTACGCTGTTCCGGCTCAACCTCATCTGATATAAGAGAAAGATTTGCAGGACGGAAAGCTTCGCTTATAACAGCCCACAACAACGTAACAAAAAGTATCGCATAGTAATTATGTACAAATGAATAAAGAATAATTACTAACCCGGTAAGAATTAAAGAGGATTTCATAACTCGTAAGGAACCAAGTTTATCGCTTAGCTTGCCAACGAACGGAGCGGTTAGTAACGCTCCGGCACCGTAAAATGCCAGAACCATTCCGGCGGCACTTTGACTAACGCCGATTTTCGTGGTCATGTAGATTACCAGAAACGGAAGAACCATTGTTCCGCTTCGGTTGATTAATGTTGCGGTTGTTATAATCCAAACATTCCGCGGAATATTATTTAGCCCGCGCCAGGGATTCATAGATTTATAATTTTCTCGAGATTGATTTTTTTGATATTAATCTTAGCCATAACTACTGATATGTTAAAATAACAAATCTGTTCTCCATTATAATGGAACATCAATATCTGATAACTTAAAAAAAATTCTCTCTCAGTTATTGAAAAAAGATTTTTTACGATTATTTTCCGCCATCAATTAATTGGAGTTACGTTTTATGAATATATATAAATCAAAATCTCTTCCGATCTTTCTCTTTCTAACGTTCGGTATTTTTCTTAGTACAAATATAAATGCTCAGAACAACCGTGATAGAAAACCGACTAACTTAAAAGTTCTCCCGCCGGATATTGATCCGCATGAATTGCGCAGCATTATGCAAAGTTTTACAACCGCGCTTGGCGTTCATTGCGATTACTGCCACGATGAAGATAAAGGCGAAGCATCCGACATAAAACCGGAAAAACAAATTGCCCGTGTTATGATGAAAATGAGAACAGACATTAACGATACGTTTTTAAAAGAAGCTCGGACAATTAAAAGTGACCTCGGAAATATCAATTGCGTTAATTGCCATCACGGTTCTCCTAATGTTACACTTCTTGAGGACGAACTCTATTTAACTTATCAGAAGAGCGGATTTGACACGTCGATTGAGAAATACAATTCTCTAAAAAAAGAATATTACGGCGGAGCCATTTATGATTTTAGAGAAAACTCACTTATTTCATTCGCAGCTAAACTTTCAAATGATAAAAAATTTGATGACGCTCTAAAAATCCTTGACAAAAATTTGGAAATTTTTCCTCAATCAACAAGAACCTTAAACTCCATCGGAAACACTTATTTAACCAAGGGAGAGAAGGAAACCGCCGCTTCATACTTTGAAAAAGCATTGGTAATCGATCCTCAAAACCGGTTCTCACGACAGATGCTAGACCGTATCAAGGAGAACAAATTATAGTAATACCGGTCGGTTTGTATTTCCATGACAGACCGACCTTTCTCTTCAGCAAACTAGAATTAATAGAATTCTTCTTACAAATAATCTTCCAAATAGCTAACTTTCAACTGTTGATATTCATCAAGGAGAATTATTATGAGGATTTTGAAATATTTTTTCATTCCTTTAATTGTCTTAATAACTGCAGCGTGTTCATCTCTTATACTTAAGCCGGCGGATTTTTCATGGCCGATTGAAAACGTACTAAAAGTTGACAGCAAAGGATTTGTTGAAGAGCAGAGATATGCTTTTACTTTAAAGGTCAAATCTCTTTTCTTTGAAGAGTTTGCGGATTCCAACAATTTTGCCGGAAAAGAAATTAGAATAATCCGCGATAAACTAGGTTATGTTTATATAACCGGAAAAAATTTCAAAAACGTTTATGTTTTTATGTCGATGGAAGGCGGAATGAAACTCGATGAAAAAATAATGGTTGCCGAAAAAGGTTTGGTCTCGCCGGCATTCAATCAAAAATCGCCGAACATCGAACTCCTCGATTCTCCGAATAAATATTTATTGAACAACAAAGGCATTGTGAGGTAATGAAATGAAAGCAAACAAATTTTTCTTTTTGATCTTCCTTTTTACCGCCTTTGTATTAAATCAAACATCACTTGCTCAATCCGACCGCGAAAAAGTAAATAATTTTGATACGCGATATAAACAATATGAAAACGCAATCAAAAACGCGGCGTCTCTTGCCGAGTGTAATGTAATTGCAGAAAATATTGCTCAATTAAAAACCGAGTTCGCGGATTCGAAAACGCTTATAGAAAAATCTTTACAAATAAATTATGACGATGCGTTTTCAAAAATCGAACGAACGCTTGAGGTTCGCAAAGGCGACTTTACTCAGATCGTTCAATTGACCACTGAAGTCGGCACTTTGAAAGACAAAGTTTCCGAACTAAGTCAGCAGAACGAGGGACTGATTGTTCAAATCAAACAATTACAGATTCAATCAAATAAAGATGCGCAGGCAATCGCATCATTATCAAAATTAGTTTCTCAGTTGAAGGCCAACATTGCGCAGCGCGATGAACTTGTACGAGGTATTGTTGATAGTCTGCTTCAAGAGTTTGTTAAAACTCCCGGAACACTTAACGATGCAGAGAAACAAGCAATCTTCAAAAAAGTTGATAACGGAAATCTATTCTTTAATATTGAACGTACAATCAGCGACAACGTTCAATTTATGAAAGTTACGCAGACCACTCCGGAAGATCTTTCCAAAATGAAAGAACAATACAAAGATTTCAACAAAGTGTGGCGCCAGGTTGGTCCAAAACTCGCCGAGGTTTATTTGAACCGGCGCGATAAAGTCTCGCAGATAGCCAACATAGATAATTTATTCTCGGATTGGAATGCGAGATTGAATGAAGAGATGTGGGGACAGGTGAATAAACTATTCCGCAGTCAAAAACTTGCAGTACTTCCATTTAGAAACGGAGATCAGTTTGTAAACAGTGTTAACGCTTTTGTTGACGATGAAATAAAAAATTACGGAGTTAAAAGTTCTTCCGAGTCACAAAATACATTTTACGCCTTTACAGACAGTGTTTATTTTAAAACTATTCAGCCCGTGTGGGTCCCTTTATTAATTGAAAATAACATGATGACCGAGGCGAACAAAGATTCTGTTGAAAAACGAATTGCTGTTTGGAAAGAAAAAGTTGCGCCGGCTTCAAAGATGAACTGGGTTTATATCGGCGGTGCGGTGGTAATTGTATTCTTAGTGATCGCATATTTTCTGAAGGGGAGAAAGAAAGTAGTTGTAGTCAATGAAGAAAATAAGGAATGAATTAAGAAGAATAAATAAAAAGAAGAATTGGTAGAAAGATTAATTAAAGCCGGCGTTAGCCGGCTTTTTATTTTCTAAAAGAAGCTTTTAAAAACGGCTTTCCGGTAGATAATTCAATTTCAATTTCGTCTTCACAAAATAATTGCTGCTCTTCTGCTTTCCTTTTAAATTCATCCGGCTCAACAAGTTTTATAAACGGTTCTAGAACTTTAACACTTTGAAATTGTGTTTCCGAAACTGCGCCGGAATTTTCACACGGCAGCTGTAATACCACAGATAATATACCGCTCGGTTTAAGCCATCTGTATATTTTCGTAAGGAGCTTCTCAACATCAACGTATTCAAAGATTAATGCCGCATGAATCAGATCAAAAACTGAATCTGCCAATTCAATCTCATTAAGATCAGCACATATTAACTGGAGATTCGAGATATCTTGTATGAACCAGGCTCTGCATTCCGACGTATATTTAAAATTAATATCTATTCCAACTACACGGTCAATAGTCCGTTGTATTAAATGCTGGAATCCGTTTCCGGCGGTAGATCCTAAAACACATAAGGACTTAGGTGAAAACTCGTTAAGAATTTCTTCAAATAACTCATCAAGCATTTGAAGCTGTTGAACATTGGATGCGGACATATGTCCCTCATAATCTTCCAGAGGAATTTGCAGCCACGGATTTTCTGCTTCACCTTTCATTTTTTAATTCCTAGTTTTTATTTTCCATATATAAACCCTCTGTAAACCAGCCGCACCAGTGTCTATATGAAAATACGGCTGTTAATCCCATACTCGTATTTTTAACCGGTAGAACTTTTTCTGTAAAGGTGTCGGAATATTTGAAAAGTTTTCCATTCAGTGCGCCTATATCAAATTCATTCAGAATTTTTGAAACCGTAAGTAGACCGAATGTAATCGGATATCTTCCGCACCAAATTGGAATCGGTTTTTTACTTGTTGAATCGGGCCATAGCTCTGTTGTTAATTTTTTTATCCCCGCCAGATTTATTTCTCCATCAAGATTTTGTTTTAGAATCCTTTGATCATTCTCGGTTGCAGTTTTGTGTGCGTTTGCGTCTAGACCATAAGGTGAGTTGCCGAAATCTTCTCCGTAATGATTCGCGTCATTCGAAATCAAGAAAAAAATATCTTTGCCAAACTCAAGTTTTTTAGTTCGAATATATTCTGCAATGATTTTCATCAGCCGTGTGCTCATTTCATCCATTCTTTCAAACGGAATTTGTGTTACCATTATTGGCGTAATTTTTATATCTCTGTTATAATATTGCAGGAATGGAATCAGTGCTTCAATTGAATGTTCGATGCTGTGAGCTTTATTGCTTACTATGAAATCTTCCATTGGCAATTTCGATTTAATTATTTCCCTCAGCGGTGATATTTCCACATCTTTGTACGGTCCGCTCCATTTATCAAACTCATCGAATATCAAAACGTTGGAAAGAACTCCCATTTCTTTTCGTACAGATCCGTGTGTTACACCGAAAATTACAACTTCTTTAGTTTTAATGTTTTTGTATAATGGATAGTAAACATTCCCCGCATAGAGATAATCATCATGGACAGAAATTGCGGCAACCAGATTTTTTGATTCCTCTTTTTGTTTGCCCGAATTTACTTTTGATAAATAATCCACGAAATGATTCATTTCGGCGGCGTTCCAGCAAAAGCCGATGTTATCCCTAATAGGGCGAACCGTTTGGCAACTGAGAGAGGCAAATTGCAAATTTAGATTTAGGAGGAAAAAATATAACAATGATTTCATTTGGAGAAAATCCTTTATTAAACCTAAATCAATCTAAAGACTATTCTACATATCAGCAAATATATTTATTTGGTTCTGACATACTCGCCGGTGAATGTATTGACCCGGTTTGTGCAAATATTAAGTAACAATTTGAGGGCATCAACTATGTTCGTTAAAATAATTACTGCGATTTTGATTAGTACAGAAAACAAAAAAATCAGATTATATAAAAATTATTCTCGAATCCATTTATTGAAGATTTCAAAAAATTATTGAAGCTATAAAAAATCTTAAAGTGCACAGTATTGCGGATTATGATACATTGATCTGAATAAATTTTGAAACGCTTTTTACATTGCAAATCAATCGAATGGCTCATCTCAATGCGTTGTATTTATTTAATATTGCTCATTGGAATATGCCTGGTCTCATTTTTCTTCGGATTGGTGTAAATGTGTAGATTACTTTTCGGTTAGGCAAGAAAGAGAATTATTAATTCTTTGGCGGACTTTTAAGATCTGACGATAATAGATATTCGGGCGTTATTGAAGAGATCAGAGACTGACTTTTTAATTCTCCAAAACATTTGATTGTATCGAAATATGGAGGGCAATTTACTAAAGAAAGATGGTCGGCTTTAGTTTGTGGATCTCTCTCTTCATTGTTCTGATGATTGTTCTTGACATAAAACAGTTCTGAAAGAAAATTATTTCTTTCAATTGTGGGAGTACTGTTATTATTTCTTGTCTCATAATAATTTGGAGTAATGAAAATAGTTACACTAGAAAAAATAGTAAGTAAGAACAACTCACTATAAATTATTATGGATTTAAGAAATGTGTTCATCTGAAACAATTCTATAAGAATGTTTTTATGATGAACATGAGAATTCCTAAAGCAATCACTACGATCAATAGCTTTAGTAATTCTTTGCCGAAACCAGAACTCTTAGGGTTCTCGGGTATGGTAGACATATGACCTCTCTTGTTGTTAATTGATATTTTAATTATTTGCCAAAAGGCATTGTAAATTTATGAAGTTTTTGAGGATTGATATGGTTTTAAAAATAGTATTAAAGGGCGTAGGTAATGGTTAGAAAATTTATATGTCCGTATCCAGCAACTTTCCTAAAAGATGACTGTCTTCATAAGTTCGATAGAAAACCGTCTTTTTGTGAGTGGTGTTTTAAAACAAAAAGCTCAATTCTGAACTGGAATCGAGCTAAGAGTGTGCACCCCGAGGGACTATTCTCGAACCGCTTATTGAGGATCTGAAAAAAATAATCGAACTTCAGAAAATATTAATATCCAACAAATAACTCATCAACAGAAAGTAAGGGTCCATTGAAGAAGAGATAAATCCAGAATCTCTTTAATGGGTAAGCTAGTAATGCCGCGGCTAAAGGAAGTTCAGTTCAATGTCTGACTAAATGTGCTACACATCTGTGATTATTAAAAATATTCTTTTGCATTTTTATTAATTAATCCACCTCTCTATTTGAGTTTTTCGAATGATGATATATATTTTTCAATATCCTTAATCTTTATATACCAGAGTTTGCCCTTCTTGTGAGCGGGAATTTTTTGTTTGTTGATAAGATTCCGCAGATAGTCCTGAGAATAATTATAAAATTTAGCCGCATCACGCAGAGGAATTATTGCTTCAAGATTATGCTGAATCGAGGGCTGTTGTTTCAACCGTGTTAAGCTATGGTTCAACCGCTCGGATATTATTTTCTCAAGTATGGATGAGTTAGTTCGGGAGGCAAACTCGTCAATATCTCTAGCGGTTAATTTTTCTCCATTCTCAATCAATCGAAGCATCTTTTCAAATTCATCATCACCCTGTTCCATAGCTTCATAATATTTATCACGATCAATTTTCTGAGTTCCTTTGATTGCAATATTTGTAAAGCCACAACCGATTAGAATGAATGAAAGAAAAATTCTTCCAGTTCTACCATTGCCGTCTCTGAATGGATGAATTGTTTCGAAAAGGATGTGGCTCAACGCAGCAATTTTTATTGGATCAGGTTTTCTGTCAACTAATTTTTTGTTAAGCCATTTTACGAATAGCTCCATCGTATCTTTGATATACATATAGTTCAGAGAAGAAAAGTGTGACTGAGTAACTTCAACCGTCTCGTTTCTGAAATCACCAAGCTTGCCGGTAAATGAACCGACTTGTTTTTCATAACGCATGAGCAATGTGTGGATCTGGCGAATATCAGAAAGCCGAACAGAAAATTCTTTTTGGTCATGTAGATTGTTAGCGTATTCATAGACTGAACTTGCTGATTCAAAATAACCGAGTATCGCAGAGGTTTTTTGATCACTGGTCCTTTTGTTTTTATCGAGGACATCGAGAAGTTCATTCCGGTTTGCAAAAATACCTTCTATTGCAATTGAGTTTCGGATTTCATCCTTAAACAAAGTATACCACTCGCTGTTTGATACCGCTATGTGAAGGAGATCTTTTTTTCGAAGTGACTGAAATTCTTTTTCCAGCTGTAAGTTGTCCATTTTTCGTACTTTCCGAATCTTTTCTAAAGCTAAGATATTAATTTATAGTCTGTTAGTAAAGAACATTATGTGCCGGGTTCGGAAATCCCCGATAGGGCGGATGATTCTGCGAATCTTGCGAACTTCTAATCATACCCAAGTGGTGGTGGTTACAAGAGTTATGTCAAATGACTATCTCTTGAGTTCGGAAAAGTATAACATATTCACAGCATCCTGTAAGTTCTGAGGTTGAAGATGACTGTAAATCTGAGTAGTTGCCAAATCATCATGACTGAGATTTCATATTGTATTTAAAAGCGTTCTGTTTTCGAACGGAGGGCACATAAAAAAAGTCGCTCCGAAACGCGACTTGTACCCTAGTGTGCACCTGCGGGACTATTCTCGAACCAATTTATTGAAGACCTCAAAAAAATATATAGGCTTCAAGAGCTTTTGATTTCTAATCCACACAATACTTTTAATTATTAGAGATCCCATCGTAGAATGTGGAATTCAAACCTGAACGACTCCTCATCTTCAACGATTATGGAGAAGTATACCAGGACAATTTAATTCCCACATGAATTTATTTCTTAACCATTTCTGAGTTAACTGCCCAACTCCATAATTGATTTTCTGATTATCTCCACAGCACTTAATATTTGTTCTTCATTAATAATCAAAGGAGGTGCAAAGCGAATAATGTTACCGTGAGTTGGTTTTGCTAGTAAGCCATTATCACGCATCTTCAAGCACACATCCCACGCTTCTTTATCAATAGTTGGCTTGATCACCATCGCGTTTAACAATCCTTTACCGCGAATTAATTCAATCATCTCTGACTTGGTGTTTCGAAGTTCATCACGAAATATTTTTCCAAGCCTCTCCGCATTCTCTGCCAATTTTTCATCTTTTAAAACTTGAAGAGCGGCAATTGCAACTTTGGATGCAAGAGGATTTCCGCCAAATGTTGAACCATGCTCACCAGGTTTTATTACCAGCATTATTTCATCATTCGCAAGTACTGCGGATATCGGCATTGTTCCTCCTGAAAGAGCCTTGCCTAAAATTAAAATATCGGGTTTGACATTTTCATGATCGCAGGCAAGCATCTTACCGGTCCGAGCTAATCCTGTCTGAACTTCATCAGCGATGAATAATACATTTTTCGATTTACACAGTTCATATGCTTTTGAAAGGTAGCCTTCGTCTGGGACAAATACACCGGCTTCGCCCTGTATTGGTTCCACTAAGAATCCCGCAACATTAGGATCTTCCAGCGCTCTCGAAAGTGTATTCAGATCATTATACGGAATTTTAATAAATCCCGGCGTATATGGACCAAATCCCTTGTATGAATCGGGGTCATTCGACATTGAGATTACGGTAATTGTTCTTCCATGAAAATTTCCCTCACAGACAATAATCTTAGCTTCATTTTCTGGAACACCTTTTTTATCATAAGCCCATCTTCTTGCGAGTTTGAGAGCTGTTTCATCAGCTTCAGCACCGGAATTCATTGGAAGGACTTTATCATAGCCAAAATACTCGGTTATATATTTTTCATACTCCCCGAGAGTATTATTATAGAACGCTCTCGAGGTTAGTGTTAATATCTTTGCTTGTTCTGTCATTGCCTTAACAATTTTGGGGTGACAGTGCCCTTGATTTACAGCCGAATATGCAGAAAGGAAATCGAAATATCTTTTCCCCTCAACATCCCATACATATGCGCCCTCTCCTCTTGTAAGTACTACCGGAAGAGGATGATAATTATGCGCTCCATATTTTTCTTCTAGCTCGATATAATCTTTTGTTAACATCAATTCCTCAAACTGTTTTAAAATTATAATTATTTACGGATAATATATTTGTAGCCACTTCAATTGTTCTTTTTCTTTTCAATCACCCGCAATATTGGATAGTAATCGTTCTCCTTAAGCAGATATGAAAATTTTTCATATTGCAATAGATTCATCATAGATTGAGGTTCAAAAAGAAGCACTAACATATTTGAATAAATCTGAGTTAGAGGAACGAAAAAATATTTATCAGATTCTATCTCAGCAGCATCCTTCAGTTCAACAACCGGTGTATTGATATACAATTCTTCAAGCTTTGTTTTTAGTTTTTTTATGATATAGTATTCCTGAATCTGATCCGAATTTTTTCGGTTGTAAGTTGCAATTTTAACATTGTTTCTTTGAAGTAAAGAGATCAGTTCGCTTTCAGTTTTAGGAATTAAATAACCTAGCGGTTTATTGACTTTTAGGATTGATTCAACCTTTGTATGATAATTTACAACATCAATTGTCGTATCCTTGCCTGTTTTAACGGAAAGCATGTTCATTTTTTGTCTGCCATCACCGATATGTTCCATTTGAATAGAAACATCTTCCTGTATCTTTTTTTTAAGAATATTCCTGCCTTCCGTAACTATTTTTTTTAGTGACGAATTATTATCATGAATGAATTTTAGAAATCCCAGAATAGCCGTGTACTGCCCTTCTGCCCTTTTTTTTATATTATCTAATGATTCTCTTCCATTTTTTCCTTCAATTATAAATGAAAAAGTATTTAGTATTCCAAAACTTTGCCTTCCATCATTAATATCCACAGTGCTATATCTCAATCGTGATTTATCGGGAGGACCACCAACAGCATACTCATTAGAACTGAATCCGGACTTATCAAGAAACTTTTTAATATAAGGCAGATATTTTTTGTTCTGATATTCTAAGAGAGGTTTATAAATGTTAGGGTTTGTAAGCTTTCCTATTTGTTCATCATAATCTTTCCTGTAACCAAAATTCATCCAGTCTTTACTGAATGGCCCATACTCATGAAGATCCAAAGTTGCTTCAGGCAAATATTGATTGAAAACTTTATGCAAGCCAATCACCTCGGGCTCTGTTAGAATCAGATGATTTCTATTTAGGTCTGCCTCGTGGCCGTTTTTTCTTTGATCCTTATCATTACCATCAGGATTCATCTGAGGGACTAGCAGTAGATCTATTTTGTCAAATATGAAATCTAGCTTTCCCAATGTAATCTGTTTTAAAAGAATCAATGCGGCTTCTTTACCCGAATGCTCGTTTCCGTGCTGCTGAGCAAATATCAGGACTTTTATCTTTCCTTTTGATTTACCAAAACTATTTTTAGATATTTTAAGTAAGGGAATTAATTTCCCTTCCGGTGATATTGCAAGTGTATCAAATGTGATAAATTTTGAAAGACCCGGTAATTGCTTTACAAAGTTTATCAACTCGGAATTTGATGTAAGTTTGGAATAGTTTGACTTTTCCAAGGGAGTCTTGATCTGAGCATTGATAGCTATAGAACCGAGCAAAAAAAATAAAATTAATTTTTTCATTTGGATAGAACCATTATCAGGTAAGTAAAAAAATATTATGAGATGGGCGAGTTTCATCGCCCATCTCTTGTGAAATCATAAACCAGCGAGAATATAATTGGATTATTATTCCTCGCTGGTTATCATAAAACTATTTAGCAAGAATCATTTTCTTTACATCAACAAATGATCCGGCCTGTAATCGGTAAAGATAAATTCCGCTTGCCAACGAAGAATTTAATGTAGAGAATGATGCTTTATAAGCACCTGCCTGTTGGAATTCATTTACCAAAGTTGCGACTTCTTTACCAAGAATGTCATATACTTTTAATGTTACATGTGCATTACTAGAAAGTTTATAATTAATAACAGTACTCGGGTTGAACGGATTTGGATAATTCTGTTCAAGAGCGAATTCAGTTGGGATTATATTGCCGTCAAGTTTTACACTTGTTAATGCTGCGCCTTCATCAGCGCCCATATATGGTTTTGTTGTGCTTCTTGTTGTTCCGTCAATATCGGTTGTAAATCCTGTTATTGGAGTTCCGCCAAAAGAAGCAGCCGGCTTAGAAACCCAATGAAGATCTGTTAGACTTGTCAATTGTCCGGCAGCGCCAAAAGGATTTGCGGGATTGATGCTTATACTGTTAGCATCTTTACCTGAAGCAGTTTTCCAATCCGTCATAGCCTTGTATTTAGCACTATTGTAGTAGCCTACATTTGCGCTAGCACCAGTAACAATAAGATCGTTATAGTCGGATGTTTTAAGTGCATTATTTACAATCGGGTCAACATAAATAGCATAAGCATTATCCTGATTGACTGTATTAACAATGATGTTATTTTTAACATTTGCAGAAAGACCAGCATCATCATAAACGCGAATTCCATAAACAGGATTTGTGGTAACGTTGCTCATGTAAACTGTATTAAAATAAACATTAACATTATTATCAAGAGCATCAACTGCAATTCCAATTACTTCAGACGCGGTTGTTGTCGCATCACCTGCATAAGAGAAATTGCTTATAAAATTATTGTAAACATTCGCAGTTTGTCCGGTAATTGAATACCCCGAGGCAAAATATACAAGTATGCCGTATAAAGCTTTGGTTGCAGTTTGAGTAACAGCTTTGCAATTCAAAGCGATTAACTTGTTATTGAATACGTTTAATGTGCCCTTCCATGTTTCAACGTAAATACCATTAACGGAGTTTTGAACATAGGCTCCTGTTGGATGACCCATCATCGAGATTGTATTATCATTTATGTTGCTTGTACCATCTGTTCCCCAAATGCTTAATCCTTTATGCTGCGCAAAAACTTCATTTTTCGAAACTGTTAATGTTGAACCGAAAGGAAAAGTTCCTCCATCAGGTTTATAGAGGCCATAGTAGAATGGTGCTGTATTACTGCCGATCTGACAATTTGTGACTGTTAGATTATCTGCTGCAGCAGTAGACGAAGCCACCGCATAAACACCGTAAGTTCTTGAGCCGCTGGCGGTAGTCGGCAGAATTGCAGCCGCAATTATTTTCAAATTCTTGATTGTAATATTATCAGTTTCTCCATTTAGTCTGAATCCATAACGTCCCGCTGCAGCATCATTAAGGGCGAAAGTCATGTCTCTTGTTGTACCATTAGTCGTATTGGAACCATCCACAGTAATATTACCGACATTTGTGGTAGCACCGGAAACAGCAAGTCCGGCATTTCCGCCAGTACCGGATGTTGTTAAGGCTGTAAATGTAACTGTTGGAGTTTTGCCTGTATTTGGTTTAATAATAAGATTGTTGGTACCTGTTAATGTTGTAGATGTAATTTCATGAACGCCTGTTTCGGTTAAATCTCCGTTGATTAATAATGTTAATGTTCCCGCAACACCTTTTGTGTTGATATCTGTAATTGCAGCGGCAAGAGATGTATAATCTCCCCCTGTTCCAACAATTTTGTTCCCAGTTAACGTCTGAGCGTTAACAGATATAGGCGCTATAAAAAGTACGCTGAGTAAAAGAAGAATCCCAATTAGTAAACGAGATTTCATTGTGTCCTCCGTTGTTTATAAATGATAGTTAATGGTACCAATACGCTAATGATCTATTTATTTAAAACGAGTTTATTTGTTTTACTACTAATTGTACCCTTCGATGAATAATTAAGTTGGGCAAAATATATCCCGCTTGCATTTCTGGAAGCATCCCAATGTGTTTCATAAATTCCGGCATCAATGTGATCGTTAAGTAACGATGCAACTTCGCGTCCAAGGATGTCATATATTTTCAGCGTAACTATTCCGGGTTCAGAAATAGAATAGCGCAATGTAGTTGTGGGATTAAACGGATTTGGATAATTCTGCTCGAGACAAAATGAATTTGGTGCAAGATTTCTTTCTTGTCTTAGACTAGTAAGAGGGTTTGAATCTCCCGGTCGTATTATGTTTAGCGAAGCACCAATCAATGCCGCATTATTTACTGCATTCGGTCTTCCCGGTCTATGAAAAACCGGGTAATCAATCCATTGGACTTTGCGTGCATCAATCATAATTACTGAAGTTGAAGTCGGAGAAACTCCTTCGACATAAAATTTTCCATCTGAAAAGATCATATAAGTACCAGCATCAATAATCATCCCGTATGGAAGCTTAGATTTTGCCATTGACCAGAATAAACCATCAATTCTATTCTCCGAATAATCATATCCTATAGAGTTATTCAGGTTTTGATAAAAGCGCGGGACAAATTGAATCCCTTTGATAAGATCAAGACCGATCAACTGTGTAATTGTTCCATAGTATGCACTGTATTGACTGCCATAGATTCCGCCGATTACTTTTTCACCAGCAAGCATTACATCTTCCGAAAGAAATAGAAGCGGTTTTTCATCTTGTATCTTTGCATTCAACATTTGTCCTATTGATGTTGAAGAATTGAAGAAACCAGCTAAACTATCAAGCGAGTTCCCGGCAAAAATAAAGGCCCCGCAAAGATTTGCATCGGAAGTAAACTGTGAATCATTTTTCCGCGATTCATTTACCAAAAGAATTTTTGTATTTGAACCAAAAGAATTCAATGCCGAGCTAATTGCACCTGCGGTTGCTACTGACAATGGCGATGAAAATATTCCCACTATATCAGTAGAATTTTTCAAGACAGACTTAAATTTTTTCAGACTTCCTGTTGCAGCTGACCAATCCGATATGCTGCCGCTTCCATCTAATATTATTGTTCCTTTAGGAGAAGAAATTTGTTTAGGGTTAAAAGCCGCTGCCGTAGATAATTTTTCGATCTCACCAGTCTTAAAGTTGAATTTCCAGCCGGGTAATAGTTGATCAAAGTTCATATTCTGAATTGAAAAAGATCGTCCGGGTTCGATCGTGAATTTTGTATCTGGATTCCATCTTAATAATGCTACAGCACTGCCGCCCATCACCTGGCCAATTCCGTTCTGATCAATAGCTACAGCAGTATTCGCATCAACAGCAATTCCTGTGATCTCTTTTCCTTTTGAATCTTTGTAGCGGGCAAGAAAGACGGGCAGCCTTCCAAGCCTTCCTCTTTCATTCGTATGACTCTCCGCAATAGCGTTTTGTACAAAAGGTAAAAAATCTTCTTCCAGATTTATCGTTGCATTTGGGTTTCTAAGAATGGCACCATTATCTGTACTGCCTGATGTGTAAGAGACATTACTAAGAACCATCTCTCCGGCGCTTGTTCCTCCAATTACTCCCCCGCGCTGAAATACTTCCTTAATGGCTTTTTGTGTTAAAGTGTTCTTCCATTTAGAGACATACTGCGCCTGATCCCCTCCGCGGAGAAATATTCCATCATGCTGAAGAATCAATCTATAAATTGAGGAGTCGTTTGCCTGTGCTGTTGAACTGATAAATTTATTTGAGACTTTACATTGACTGAGAGAAGGGAAATATCCTGAAAACCATGTTGTAGTATCGGCGTAAGATAGAACTAATATTTTTTGGTTTGGAGCGTGCTCTACAAACCATTTATAAGGCTGATCTGACCAGTCTCCATAATTTTCCGTTCCTCCTCCTACAAGAAGAACCGATCCTTGCGGATAGACCGATATTGTGACCAATAGAAAATATATATAAAATAAATTTTTCTTCATTTCTCCATTCTCAATATCAAAACTATATGATCAATCAATACTTTAGTTCATTAAGCCGTAATACGATTTGCATTTTTTATAATCCCAATCGCATGCTTAGAAATAAAACACTTCCCAATTTTCCAAATGCTGAATAAGCAAAATCAATTTGAGGAGTAATGTTTCCGACCATTACTTTAACGCCTAAACCAGCACTTATATTTTGTTCATCATAACCGGATTTATATCCCATTCTTAGAAAGAGCATATCATGCCATGCATATTCACTTCCGAAAACCAATTGAGTGTTATTATCATTGGGATCATTGACGGCAGCGGTAATACTTAACCGATGATCTTCCATGTGAATTGGATCGATCGATATTCCAACATTAAATAGTTGCGGTAATTGATATTCGGGAGAAATTCTGTCCAGGCGAGGATCGTAAGGATATGAAATACCGGATTCAGCAATAACTTGAGATTTATTATCAATAGGGTCTCCGGCAAATTTTACATTGCCGCCAAAATTCGCTAATCTCATTCCGATGCGCATGTTATAAAAATCTGTCTGATATACGGAACCAAGATCAAATAAGAGTGTCGAGCCGTGAGTTTCCCAAATGTACTCATAGATATATTTTACAGTTCCGCCGAAACTAAAACGGTCAATTATTTTCATTCCGTAAGAAAGACCAAAAGCATAACTGCCTGAATTGAAAAACGTACCGGTTCCATTTGGGGCCGTTTCAGTGGTAATCTCCATCTCTCCAACAGTCAAAGCAGTAATACTCAATCCAATCACACCAAAACCTAAACTGTGCGTTGCACCAAGAAATGAAACATGTGTATCAGCTATCCAATTCACCTGAGAAAGAAGAATTTCAGTTCCCTCTGTATATGCAATCGCACCGGGATTCCAATAAAGACCAAGGATTCCCTGGTTAGTAGCAACGTTGGAATTGCCTAATGCTGCACCAACCGGTTCAACAGGAATTTTAAGAAAGTTTGCACTTGCAGATCCCACATTGCTAAATCCTTGACCATAGGAAACTGCCGTTACACTAATCCATAAAATGACGAAAACGATTCTATTAATTTTAGTTTTCATAGTAGATTCCTTTTTCATTACTAACGCACTACGGCGAATTTGCTGACCTTTTCTCCAGCATCTGATTTAACATGATAGACATAAATTCCGGAGGCAATAAGTTGATTAGAGAATGATCTTAAGTCCCAAAATTCTGTTCCGGTTCCGTTTGAATGCTCGATGGTTTTAACGAGGTTTCCATCAATCGTGTAGACATTAATAGTACATTGTGCAGGCAGATTAGTAAAAGCAATATCACGAATCGGTTCACCCAGTTTAGGGTCCCCTAATCTTTTTCTTTCCCATGTTGCAGAAATTATATATGGATTTGGTACAACTTTAATGTCACCAAGAGAAGATCTAGGAGAACTGACCGGTCTTGCTTCTACAACATTTTCTTCAGCTGTCTTATCTGCCGGAAGTAATGCTTTACCTGATTCAAGTCCGTCAACATCATAAACTGTAACTGCGTACGAATAGTAGAAATAATTTTTTATGTCAATGTTATCCTGCCACTGATAAAGATCACTAATAATAGTATTTTTTGTTGAGTCTCTTTTAATGACAGCAACCGGATTACCCCATATTTCCCGGTTTGGATCTTTTGTTTTATAAATCCGGTATTCCTTAACAGCAGATTTACCGGTTCTCAAATCTTTATATGAAAATTCTTTATCATTGCCCCATTTTAGAGTAACAGAATTATCATAGGCTGTAAATGTCAAAGTTGGTTTCGACGGCGGAACTAATTGTAATCCGTTGTTATAAATCTGATTGGCACGATCAGCTACTTGGTATAATTGACTCTCGGTCTGCTGCGCAACTTGAGCAAAAATGAAAGTCATCTTCTGAAATGGTTCCATATGATATGGACCACTTGATGCAACACCATCTACTCCATCACCACCGGGTTGAGTGCCATTAACTAAATCCTGCAGACGCCAATCATCAATTCTTCTATTCGTTCCATGGAACAGATTTGGTCTTGAAGCATTGTTCCTAAGCCGTTGATTACTGCTGACCCAATCAAAGAATATAATATCGTCAGTAGGGTTATCACCCCAGGCGGAACTATAGACACCGCTGTAATGCCAGTCAGTAATTCCCATTCTGGTTCCATTCTGATTTACAACCCACCCTCTCGAATCAACCATCGGTGTTTCTAAAAACTTAAGTCCTAATAAGAAAGGTTTTGATCCGGGTTCCCAGCCGGTTGTCCCGGTAGGACCAACGACATATGTCAATTGTTTTTCTTGATCAAAAACATAATAATCGTTGTCATACTCGTTTGTAATTCCGCCGGCATCATAATCGTAATACAAGCCAAAGTAGAGACTATCTTTCGGTGTACTGGTATTATTGTATATTTCTAATTTCCAGATAATATAATCCTGATCTTTGGATGTACTCCACGCATAACTTGTCTGCGTTACCTGAATATTAAGTTTCTCGGGACGTGCATTTGTATTGTCATTGTATTGACAATATGTATCTTGTTGAGAAACAATGCTGTCACGTCCATCAGTTGTTCTAACCGGCCAATAAGCCTGATCAGAATTATTTAATGGCCAGGTAGTTTTATCAGTACTGATTGCAATTTTTCCTGTAATAGGATTATGATTTCCCGAAAGCGGATCCCATTCTTTTGTACCGTTTCCTCTTGCATTAGCAACATTATAAGGAATGCCGATAAAAAATGACATCTTATAAATCTGATCGTGGTTGGTAGTAATTGGCCATCGGCCTCGCGGAAAGACTCCTGTATATGGATGCCATTGACCCATATTAGTAACAACCTGCCCCAGCTGATTTATGCTAATCACATTTTGTGCTCTATCGATTGGTGCAGCTGTTTTTGAGAGCTGTCTATACTCATCTTTACTTTCACGAGCGTCTGGGCGATATTGGGCATCCAATGAACCAACAAGAATAGCTATTGCAAGAAATATTGTTTTTAAATTCGTTCTCATATTTTATTCTCCTAAAAAGAATGATGAAACGAGTTCATCCTAGTTATCTATAACTTAATATCTATACCGACATAAATTGTCCGGGGTGAAGCATAATTCGTCGGATCCTGCATATAATCAGGAGTAGCTTTATTTGTTTGATCGCCCGTCACATCAGGTGAACCAGTAGCCGAGTAAACAGAAACAATATTTTTACGATTAAGCAGATTTCGAATATCCAGGAATAAACCAAGTTCCGTCGGACCAACTTTAAAACTCTTCCGTGCATAAAGGTCAAAAGAGATTCTTTCCGGAAGCCGGGCGTTATTTGGTTCAGCTACATAAATTGCCCTGGCTGGATTAAAAGTGTAAGGCAACCCGCTTCCATATTGTCCAATCAGATCTATTGATGTATTCTCGAAGATAGATGGCAAAAATCCAAACGGTCCCTCTCCGTTTCCAAAATCAAGGGCAACTTGGATATTAGCTGTATGTCTCTGATCAAAATTTAAAGAAAGGAATTTAAGAGATTGAACACCCACTATATTATATACACTTGTATAGCGTTGCTGCTGTGTTGATGAACTTCCTTTTGCTATCGAGTAGGTATAATTAGCTGTAAAATAAAAATTATGAAATCTAGTCTTTATTCCGGTTTCTAAACCCTTCACCGACGCAAAATCTTCATTCATATAATATGCGTAGGCCAGTGGAGTATAGTTCCAAACTACACCAATCAGGTTTTCTATCTTTTTGCTGAAAAATGTAATCTGTAATGAAGAGCCAGTTCCAAATGAAGTGGTCATTCCAAGCTCATAACTTGATGTTTTTTCCGGTTCAAGTGCTGGAGAACCAAATAATGTTGTTCCCCGGTTGGCAAATGCTCTTTCCAAATTATTATACAGCGTTTGAAATTCTGGTCTCTGGAAAAATTGTCCGTATGCAAAGTGGAAAACCATATTTTCACGAACCGGGTACGCAATTCCTACGCGTGGACTTAAGGAAGATTTCATTTTTGTTTCAGTCAGTACAGAGAGTTTGAGTGGATCGGCCGCAAAAGAAGTACTTGGGTCAAAGAAATCATACCTTAATCCCACATTAAGAATGATAGTTTCAAATTCAATTTTATCCTGAGCATACAAGGATCCTTCGAATGGTTTCTTTCTGTAAATGTTGACTGTCTGATCTGTTAAATTTTTAGGGTTTGCGATATAATAATAATCTAAATCATTTGATTTAAATTCAAAACCAGCCTTTACAAGATTAAATCTATCTATTTGCCAGGTCATGTCTGCTTTAGCAGAATATGATTTTGTTTTTTGATTCTCATAAACAGTCTGAGACATATTGCGGTAGAAAAGACTGTTTGAAAATGTTGAATAGGAAGGAAATGTATATTGATCCGGACTCCATCCGTTTATTCTGCGTAGATAAGAGTATTGATAATAAGAAAGACGTATATCATAAAAGAGGTCGTTTGAAACTGCGTGGCGGAAATTTAATCCAATAAGGTTGCTCTCTGATTCATTGATATAAGTACTGTCTGGGATAAAACGCATAATATGATTATAAGATCTGTTCTTTCTAAAAGAGTAGTTATCAAGTAATGTTACTTTGGCCCCACTAAAAGGAGTCCATAAAAACTTGCCTATTAAAGAAGATTGGTCGTTAAATCCATACGGATTATCTTTAGAAAATTCCACCGACTGTAAACCGTTGGCGGTAAGCTGCGATATTCCGGAAAAATAATAGCTGTCTGCATTAACTTTTTTACCTGATATCATAACTCCGAAAGGACTTCCTTCCCCGAGTGGTGCGCTGAATGTTCCTTCTATGTAACGTTCATTCAAATTATCGCTCGATGCATCAATTCCAACTTTTGTTCGTTTGTAGGATAGATTCGTTTTAATTTTGTCGGTATTGTCTTTGGTAACAATATTCACAATTCCGGATAGAGCATTTCCATACTCGGCATTGAATGTACCTGATAGCAGTTCCATCTCCTGAATTGCCTGATTATTTATTTCGATTACATTGCCATTGAATAATGGATCTTCAACACGATATCCGTCTATATAGTATCCAACCTCCCCAGAGCGACCGCCGCGTATATGAATATCACCACCCTGATTGACAACACCGGTCTGGAGCTGCAATACTCCCGTAAGCGTATTAACCGGCATAGATGCAAGTTCTTCGGCATCCGTACGTTGAATAGTGGAACTTTTATCTCTTTGCACAATAGTACGCTCACCTACTATGACAACTTCTTTGGCTAATAATGTTGAAGTACTGAGGGGAACATTAAGTTCGGTTGTTTGATCCACCTTAATCGAAATCCGGTAATCAGTGCTGGCATATCCGATATAGCTGATTGTAACATCATAGTTTCCTGGCGGGAGATTTAGAATGTGGTAATAACCATCGATATCAGTACTTGTGCCCGCATTTGGTTGAATAGATTTTATGACCACATTTGCCCCAATTAGAGGCTCACCTGTCAACCTATCTGTTACCCTGCCGGCAAGTTTTCCTGTAGTTCCGCCAAATGCTATGGAAACAGATATGATCATCAATAGGCATACATGAATTATTGTAACTTTCATACAGACTATCTCCTTACTATGCATTATCGTATGGAATTATTATTAACCGTTTATTTTCTAGCTCTCTTTCTGCTTGGTAAACTTTTCAATTAATAGTTAGTCGACTGTATTGCCCTGAATTTTTGTAATATTTTTAAGTTCGCTTAACCATTTAGTGGCTTTCGGTTTATTTCTCAGGGCGCATTCGGTTACAATTGCGTTTATCAATACTGAAATTGCCGCAAATGAATTTGTGAATAACATATTTTCGCTTTTTATAATAAGACTGACGTCTGAGAAAAAAGTAATTGGAGATGATTTTTTATTTGTCAGGGAGACAACTTTTATCTTTTTACCACTTGCGTATTTTGCTGCTTCGATTGTTGTTTTTGAATATGGGGGAAATGAAAGATTAATTATTAAATCTTTTTTATTCATGAAAAGGATCTGCTCAAGAAAGGTAGATTGATTATTTGTTAGTACATTGGAAAAAATACCAATCTGATTAAGTTGATAAGAAATAATTTGAGCGAGTAAATGTGAGATTCCCAGACCGATTGTAAAAACTCTTTCGGAATTAATGATCAGATCAATTACTTTATTGTAATTTTCCCTTTCGTTCAGGTTCAAAGTGTCGTTTATATTAGTTATATCCTGATTAGCAACCGTTGTTAATGTATCGTGAACCAATTCAGAAGGTTTAATCAGTGGAAAAACATTGTTGCTTTGCAACCGGTTCTGAAGTGTCGCTACAATTTCATCTCGCATTTCACTGAAACCGGAAAACCCTATGCTCTGCGCGAACCGTACAACTGCGGCAACATTTGTTGAAGTGGCCTCAGCAACTTGCTGCACGGTAAGAAATGAGATATGATCGAAATTCTCGAGAAAAAATTCAGCAATCTTTTTTTGATTTTTAGGAAGTTCGTTGTAGTGTAATTGAATTCTCTCTTTCAGTTTTTTATAGCTTGTCATTTTTAAGCCTGTCTATTTTTTAAATACTTCCGTTTAATAATTGAAAAAGAATGGGGGAATCAGCAGCAGAAGTGCCAGAATGAAAAAGAATAATTGTACGGGAAGCATCCATTTGAACCATTTATCCCATGGTATGCCCGCCAGTCCAAGAACTCCCATCGTAACACCGGAAGTAGGTAGAATAGGATTTATCCATCCCTCGCCAAATTGAAAAGCCAGAACAGCTATTTGCCGTGAAACTCCAAGCACATCGGCCAGAGGAGACATAACGGGCATTGTAAGCATAGCCTGCCCGGAAGCGGAATGAACAAAAAAGTTGATAACGCCCTGCATAACAAACATGGCCTGTGAGGCTACTACCGGATGCAGATTTACTATTAATCCGCTCAGACTGAAGAGCATCGTATCGATAACTTTACCGTCCGTTGCTATTACCAGAATCGCCCTGGCACAACCGATAATTAAGGCAACCCCCACCATATCTCTCGCGCCGTCTTTGAAAGCATCTGTCATTTGATTGAGATTTAATCTGCCTGCAAATCCCGCTACAATACCCAGTGCCAGGAATAAAGCTCCAAGTTCTGTTATGTACCATTTAAATCCAAGAATCCCGACAATCAGAATTACCATTGCAACTAAGAATGATAACAAAACCATTTTGTGTTGAATTGTGAAAGTAGCATCAACCTTATTATCTAGGTTCATGCTTTTCTTACGCTCATTGTCAAAGCTGAACATCGGGCTAATTTCAGGTTTGGCTTTAACTTTTTTAGCATAAACCATAACGAATGTTATCATAGACGCAGTACTTATAAGCCATATGATTACTCTATAACCGAGACCGCTGTAGAGTGGCAACTCGGCAATACTTTGAGCTATGCCAACGGTAAACGGATTCAAAGTAGCTCCTGCAAATCCGGCCGCTAATCCTAAAAATGGAATCGCTGTTCCTACAATTGAATCGTAACCCATAGTCCATGCAAGAGGAATAAATATTAAAATGAATGGAAGGGCTTCTTCGGAACTTGCGAAGATACTTCCCGCAGTTGAAAATATAATCATAGTTATAGGAATGAAATATTTTTCCAGATGAGGTTTTCTAGCAAATGTGTATGCCAGTCTTTGAACGGAAACTTTAATGGCTCCAGTTTTCTGGATTATACTGAACGCACCTCCAATTATGAATAGAAAACCAATTATGGCAGCTGCCTTCACAAATCCGGTTAACGGTGACATGAACAAAGCGCCGATCCCCTGCGGATTACCCTCAACATATTTAAAGGAGTTTGGAACTACCAGAGTTTTTCCATCTTTTATCTCTCTCGAATATTCGCCCCCCGGTACAATCCAGGTTATCAGGGCAACTAGCGCTACTACAGCAAATATCATTACGAGTGTATTAAAGTTGAGATTTTTCTTCATTGCTTGTCCCTTTTATGGGTAACCGCATGACTTTTAATATTATATGCATCGCCGCTTTTTAACAGATGCATCCTTATATCGCTCGCAGAGAGGTTATTATTTTTATCAGTGCTAATATCTTTAACCTTTGATGCGTCGAATACTGTGACCAGGCTTTCTCCAATTACTTCAAAAGTATCATCGGAATTAACTACAATAGCCGTAGATTCATCAATTCCTATCCCAACCAGTTTCGGATTTTCTAGCACCAGAGTTAATAGTCTATTAATTCTTTTTCTTTTAATGAAATGCTGATCTACTATGGCATTATTAATAAAACCGAACCCGTCAACCGTCTGCACATTCCCCTTTACAATAATATTGAACGCGTTAACTGTATCTTTGTTTACAAGTTCATTTCCGGTAAGCATCATACCGCTCATCACCGCCGCACCTGCACTACTTCCTCCGATAACTCCACCATTCTTATAAATATTTTTTATCCCTTCAAGTAATTTTGTCCCGGTTAATGCGGCAATTAGTTTTGATTGGTCTCCCCCGGTAAAGTAAATGCCTGTAACGTTTTTTAATTTTATTAGATTAGAATCGGCATCGGCACTTTCTTTATTGCTGATCAGATATTTTACTTTTGTACATCCTGCTGTTTGGAGTTTTTTGATGAATGAAGAAGCAGATTGCTGAGGCACTCCGCTTGCCATAGGAACTACTAAAAATTTTGAATTCTTCCCTCCGGCAAGTTCAACATATTTGTCGATCATATAGCCGGGTACCGTTCCGCCTCCGATAATAAATAGTTTCCCTCTTGTTTGAGAATAGAGAAACGAACTAAAGAGGAGAATGGATAAGAAAAGTTTAAATATTTTCATTTTTTCATCAGCTCCATTGCTATTTCAGCAGTTTTTTGGAGATCTTCGAAAAGGATGTATTCATCATTTGCATGCGGATTCTCAGCACCAATACCAAGATTGACCGTAGGGATCCCTTTCGTGTTTAGAGAGTTTGCATCACTGCCTCCCTTTGAAATTTCAGGAATAGGTATTATTCCTACATTTCTTATTGCACGCTCAATCGTTTTGTAAGTTTCGTTATCAGGAGTAATTTTATATGGTTTGAAATTCCAAAAAGACTCGAATTCACATTCCCCGCCGTATAACTTAGCGGTAGATATAAATTCATGTTTTATCTCAGAAAGTTTTACGTCAATCTTCGAAGGGACTGTTGATCTAATCTCACCGTGGATAGAAGTTAATTCTGGAACAACGTTAGTGGCGGTTCCTCCATTGATTATTCCGATATTTGCGGTAGTGTCAGAATCGATTTTGCCTAAATTAATTTTGCTGATCGCAACACTGGCAATTTTGATAGAGTCAATTCCGTTTTCAGGAGCTAAACCGGAGTGAGAAGCCTTCCCTTTAACTTTGATACAAAAACCTACTGATCCTGCAGACTCACAAATAAAATTTCCGGGTTTAAGATGGGAATCAAAGACAAAACCCATTTTAATATTTCCGTTTAGATCTAAATTTTGTGATCCATGAAGAGTAGTCTCTTCCTGCGTTGTAAATGCCAGAGTAAAATCTTTTAAAAGGATATTTCCCTTGACTAATTTTTCAAGCGAATAAATCAGAGAGGCAATCCCAGCTCTATTATCAGCTCCAAGAATTGTTGTCCCGTCGGAAGTAATCCGATCAGCAAGTATCTTCGGTTTCAGATTTAATGTAGATCGAGCGGTATCCATGTGTGAGAGCAGAACATAATTTCCACCTGTTCCGATTTTGCAAATTATATTTCCAGTATTTCCGTCGGAAATATTTGCCGACTCGTCTTCCGCGGGCTTAAGTCCGAGCTTTTCTAAAAATGTGATTAAAAATTTTGCCATGTTTTTTTCTGAGGCAGAGGGGGCTTCGATCTTAACTAATTCCAAAAAAATTTCGAGTAATCTTTTTTCCATAGCCGTAATATTTATTACAAAATATTATTTTTTGAAATATCTGTTACAGAATAAAAAATAATGTTTTCTTTGTCAAGTTGTTTCTGTGCTAAGCGGAGCCGACATCCTAATAGTGTGATGCAAACAATTGAGTTTTATGCGGAAATTTATCGACTAAGTAATGAGCTCATAATACAAAACTTACTAGAGGTAAAGAGATTTCTTAAAAGTTTGCTTGAATAATCTTAGGAGTGTGGCGTGATTGACAGGTCTCTTCGCTCTCATCTAGGCAACGATGAAGAGTTCATCTTTTTGTTTTTAATTCTCCGGGAAAGGTTCTTTCCTCAACTTTGAAGATCAGCCTTAAAATACTTGTTTTCCAACTACCAAATTCAGTAGAAGCTTGAAAAAACTTTTTCTTACTTTTCTAAATTTCTGCGGATATATATGAGTTGTACCTAAAAGTTATACGATGCATTTGGGTTGCTCGATTTATCTAGACCTTGATTCAATCTGAGTATTTCATCACAGTACCGGTGGAGATACTCATGAGCTCCGCAACTCGACGAATCGAATTATTCTTCCGCAATTCTAAAATGTTCACTCTCAATTTTTCTTTGACGGGTCTACCTATTGGTTTCCCTTCAGTCTTGCTCACTCTAGACATGTTTTGGTGCGATCACATATTTTTTCTCTTTCTAGCTTTGCAAAGTAACTCATTACTGAGAATAGAATGTTCGACACAAGCTCGTTGTCGGTTGTAAGATATTCTTCCGTATAGCTGTGAAATTTTATTCCATATTCATCCAACTGCTTCATGTACATCATTGTTTTAAAACAAAAAAGCCCGTTTCTGATTTAGAAACGGGCTTAACTAGTGCACCCTGGGGGACTATTCTCGAACCCCTTTATTGATGATCTAAAAAAATTAATAAGACTCCAAATAATTTTAAGATCAAGTGAATAACAAATGAATACAATTTGCTTTTCTTCTTCATGAGTGAGTTTATATTATTCATTATATTTTTCCTTCATGCCATACAACCTGTTAATAAGTTTCATTATCTCCGATATTGCCATACTTACAAATGCGGCCGCAAAACAGATCAGTAAATCATTTATGTGAAGAAAACTGAAACGAAATAAATCTGAAACTTGTGGTACAAACAAAGCTATTGTTAAAAATATAAGCGCACCAAACACAATCCAAATAAAAGCAATGTTTTTTTCTTTCAGTAATGAAAATAAATTTGTACTCCAAGAACGGTTGGTCAAAATCAATCCTAAGTTGGCAAGTATTAACGTTGTAAAAGTCATCGCGCGGGCTTCTGCATCTCCTTTGCCGCCGTCAATCGCTATAAAATATGCTGCAGACGAAACAAACAATACGCTTAAACCCTGTAAGAGACTAAATAAAACATTTTTCTTACCGAATAGTGGTTCGCCTACTTTTCTTGGCGGTCGGCTCAATAAATCAAATTCTTCTTTTTCAGTTTCAAATACCACAGAACATGCCGGATCGATAATTAATTCTAGGAAGACTATATGAATTGGGAAAAATATTAAATCCTTGTTAATGAAAAGCGGTATCAAGGATAATCCGGCAATGGGAACATGAATAGAAACTATATACGACATTGCCTTTTTAAGATTGTCATAAATTCTTCTTCCCATTTTAACTGCGCCTACTATCGAAGAAAAATCGTCGTCCAACAAAACAAGAGACGCTGATTCTCGTGCAACATCCGTTCCTCTTCCGCCCATTGCTATCCCTATGTGTGCCGATTTTAATGCCGGTGCGTCGTTTACTCCGTCTCCTGTCATTGCGACAATTTCACCGCATAATTTCAAAGCATTTACAATTTTCAATTTCTGTTCAGGTACAACCCGACAAAAAATGTTTGTATCCTTAATTCGATTTGTCAATTCAGTCTCATTCATTGCGGCTAATTCACTTCCTATAATAAATTTCTCGCAATTCTTTAGTCCGATTTGCTTTGCAATATTTTTTGCCGTTCCCGGATGGTCGCCTGTAATCATTATAATCCGAATGCCGGCTTTATAGCATTCTTGTATGGCTTGAGGTACTGCCGGTCTGACCGGATCGGCAAAACCAATAAAGCCGATAAACTTGAAATCGAAATCATGCTGGCTATCTGGGAGATTTGTTGCATCGAACATCGCATTGGCAACTCCAAGGACACGCAATCCTTCACCACTCATTTTATCAACAACTGTAGTAAGATTTTTTTTCTCCGTTTCTGTTAAATGACAAAGATCGATTATTGCTTCAGGTGCACCCTTTGATGAAATAGTAAATTGCCGCCTGCTTTCGGATTTCCAAACATTGGACATCGCAAGCAGTTCCCGCGATAACGGATACTCTTCAATCAATTCCCAATCATTATGTAAATGTTCCGTTCCCTGTAGTTTTAATTCACCGAGTTTCTTTAATGCCTTTTCCATCGGGTCAAATGGATCTTTGCGGCTTGCCAATATTCCATATTCTACAAGAAAATGAAAGTTTTCCGGGATTGTTTTTGATTCTATTGCCGTTGAATTTAAATATTGTTCTCCGGCATAGAACATTCCGATTCCCATTTGATTTAATGTGAGGGTTCCTGTCTTATCTACACATAATACCGTTGTAGCGCCAAGAGTCTCTACTACTGGAATACGTCTTGTCAATACATTCCGTTTTGAAATTCTCCAAGCTCCTAAAGCAAGAAATATTGTTAGAACAACTGGAAATTCTTCAGGTAACATTGCCATTGCCAAAGTTAATCCGGCAAGAAATCCTTGAATCCATTCGCCTCTTACAAATCCTATTATTAAAATTACTATCAAACATAATGACGCACCGATAAAAGCAATATTTCTTACTAATCTCCCCGTTTCTTTTTTTAGTAGTGTATCTTCAATTTCTACACTGCTTAAAGCTTTTCCAATTTTTCCGATTTCCGTTTTCTGACCAATCGCAAGAACTTTTGCAACTCCCTGTCCTTGTACAATCATTGATCCTGAATAAATATATGGTAGGTCATCCCCGCCCGGAGTTTTCGAAACAAAAAGTTTTTCATCATCTCCCTCAGAATTGATTTTTCTTACCGGGACAGATTCGCCGGTTAAAAGAGACTCGTCCGCGCTCAAATTTATTGACTGAATTACCATTGCATCTGCCGGTACTCGATCACCTTCATTCATCACTATAATATCACCCTTAACGACCTCTCTTCCGGCAATTCTAATTTCTTTTCCGTCTCTAATCACCAAAGCTCGCGGACTTGATAAGTCCCTTAGTGCTTCCAACGCTCTTTCTGTTTTTCTTTCCTGAATAAATGTAATTGTCATGATTACAAAAACAAATCCCAATAAAAGCATTGCTTCTTTAACATCGCCCAAAAGAAGATAGAGAACGCCGCAAGCAACCAACAAAAGAAACATAGGTTCTTTAATCACCTCAAAAGCTATTATGCCTATTCCACGTTTCTTTGTCGTCGGTAATTCATTGTATCCGTTTTCTTGCAATTGCTTTGCCACTTGTTCAGCGGTAAGTCCAGTGTAAGAATTTAAATCAAAATTTTTCATTGCTATTCCTTTGCTTTTGGTTAATCAAACAGTCCTCCAAGGATATCGCCGAATCCCCCTCGTCTCCGAATAGCTTTACCGTTCTTATCATAAAAAACTTTTCCACTATACTTTTCGTGATGCTTATCGTTGTGACCGTCGTAATTTTCGTAATCATCTTCATAGTTGTGGCTGTCACTCGGGTGATCATTATTAAATTGGGTTTCATATGCATCCGACTGTGCAATTATTTATTCGAGTTCTCCTTTATCCAGCCAAACACCCATACACTTTGGGCATACATCTATCAACACTCCCGATTTTGTTACTTCATTCATTATTACTTCGCAACTTGGACACTCTTACATATTTTCTCCTTGGTTGAGTTTTATGAATAATGGAGTTAGAAAATAATCTAACCAAATTGAATTGTTTAAAAAGTATTTTAAGATATTTGGAGATATCCAGTTTAGGATTCTCCAAAAGAGTATCTAGGAATTTACCGGGGGTTTCCAGATTTTATTATGATTCTCTTGGGAAAAGACATGGGATGATTCAGCGATGATTTGAGATGTGGTGTGTTCAGGCTTTTTATCTGCTACTACCAATTCGAACATATCATCAATGTGGTTATGGTGCGAGATATTCATTGAATTAGTATTCATACCTGAATCCAGCACAATTTTCAGATCGCCACCATTAAAAATAGATACGACCAGAATAAATACTATAAAAAAATATTTCTTCATGGATATAAATTAAGAATATAAATTCAGCTTTACTAATTTGATTAATGAATCAGCCACTTAATTGTCCAATTGCACCTTTCAGTAAAAACTGCCGATAAATTTTTCTCCAGTTTGCTAAGTTTTTAAAGGTATTGTATGTTTGAGTTGCACCCAGGAATCATCGAACCCCCAAACGCAATTTTATCATAGAGTTTTTGATCAATGATACCAATGGTATTCTTACTTCGGGCAAAAAAAAGTCGCTCCGAAAAGCGACTTGTACCCTAGAGTGCACCCTAGGGGACTATTCTCGAACCCCTTTATTGAAGACCTCAAAAAATTATTGAGGTTGCAAGAAATCTTAACGTCTAAATGTGAATCTGGATAAAACGTAAGAGCCCCGAAAAACTCGAGGCTCTTTTATCTTTATATTTCCATATTCTTTATTTCATCAAGATCATCTTCTTTACAGAAGTAAATTCTCCTGCTTGAATTCTATAGATATAAATTCCACTCGGCAGATTTGATCCATTGAACTCAACCTCATGATAACCAGCACCTAAATCAGCATTTACAATTGTTGCAATCTCTCGACCAAGCATATCATAAATTGTCAATTTAGTATGAGCATTCGCAGGTAAACCAAATTGTATTCTCGTAGTTGGATTAAATGGATTTGGATAATTTTGCGACAATTCAAATTCGGTTGGGATTTCAATAATATGATTGGCCATATTCAAATCACCTTCGACAATCTTACCTAAAGTCTCTGGTCTAAGCAGAACATCGATCAATTCATTAATCATCCGCAAAACGGTAGTGCGCGAGGATTCATCAGTTACCCATAAATCTTGCTTGGACTTTCCCTGAGTGGTTAGATGATTTAATACATTTGTCGATAGGTATTGTGATGCCGATTGCAAATTACCTGAATCATATTTTGATTTAGATTGATCTAACATTTTTACCAGCTGCTTTCTTCTAGTATCGGCTGGTTTTTTAAATGCGTCGTCGGGTAGTGACTGAATGAATTGTGCAGCAAAATTGTACCGTTCGGTAATTGATTTTTTCTTAGCTCCGACTATTATTGGAGTCAGATGAAAGGCTTCGGCTTCAACATAGCCCTCATAATTAACTGAGTTGATATTTATATTGGTAGTATCAACAAAAGTTGTAGATGTCCCTCTACTTTGATCGTCGGAACCGGAATTGGAATATAAATTCCACGAATTAGTCAATCCGCTCCAATAGTATAGCCCCTGAAGATCACTTTCAACAATTCCAGCCTGAAGAAGATCGTTTTTGGTATAGTAAATCCGAATCTTCACAGGCCAGCTAACAGTGCCTTGTACTTGGACATCCAAATATTTTCCAACACCGCCTACCGATGGAGTTGTAATAGAAGTCGCCCCTGGAGGAGCTTCAACATATGAAGCAGATTCAACAACAGCACCCCCTGTTCCTCCCGTGAAAGTTATCTGTGAACCAGAATTTGTAATATCATTGACCGTGTTTGAACTTCCGCTCGATGCAGAGGCTTGTACAACATCCACAAGCGCTCCTCCATAAATCTGAGCATTGTCATAAAGTGATTGAATATCATCTGAAGCAGAGCGGAGGGCAGTAATACTTTCGATATTGCTATTGCCTTGTCCAACAATGATTGCAACAACAAAGTCTTTCGATTGACCTGGGTCAAGATTGAATGGACCGGTTGAAAGAAGGAAACGGCGATCGTTAGGTGAACTGTCAATCCATCCAGTTGTTGGTGGTACAGGATCTCCGTTTAACGCAAAAGTAGTTGGTAAATATGAATTTGTTGGATCAAGATACGGTGTTCCGTCTGCCCATAGACCCTGCATATAGTTATATGCTTTTTGTGAAGTATTGGGATCTCCTTGCGGTGTACTTGGACCTATATTCAAAAAGGAAGAAAAAGCCTGAATCGGTTTTGTGAAGAAAGCCCCCTTCAGAACTTTGTATCCAATTGCAGGCGGTTCATTTCCATATACATCGTCAACAGGGTTTCCATTGTAAAAATACCCCATGTTTCTAGGCACATCAACTCCATTTAGATCATCTTCACCGTTTCCGAGATCCGGATCGCACCAGAGAGAGACGTATGCATCTTGCCAGGTAGAGTTACTTTTATTTACAATTTTAAAATTCAAAAATACAGTATTGGATCGAGCATCAGAATTATTAAAAGCGAATGTTGTTTGTTGGACTTCTGCGCCAAGAGGTGCTGAGCCAAAAGAATGTTTGGATTGATTCAGATCATTATAAACAGCAAATAATGTTTGATCTCCTATAATCTTTGGTGTCCCATCAGAATTAACCTGCGCACCAAGTGAAGCGGGCCACTCAGCATAATCTTCATTTGTAGACGAATTATCACCCGCCGATATTTTGAAAACTCTATAAGCATTGTCATTCGGATTAGCAGCAACACCGCCAACACCAAGTATGGGCCCTGGTTGGAACTCTGAGTTATACCAGGCAAGAGCGGATCTCACTTGTGAGTTAACTTTTGCTGCAACCCAAATGCCCGATGAGTAGGCCAGAGTTTTTCCGGAACCTTTCGGCCACTCCAAACCAGCAATATTATAGACTGGGTTTATGGAAAAGCGGCCATCACGCAATGTCCACATACTGATATTATTCGCATCAATCTGTCTAAGGGCAATGGATAGAATTGAGAATGAAATATCTGCAGGCGATGCGTTTGATTTAGCTTGAAGCAATCCGGAAATGTTACCTGGAATTAATGGCTTAAGACCAAGGGAAATATTTGATGATTGGCCTGTTGCAAGAAAAAATACTGAACCCGAAGTAACTTCAACATTAGAACTTTGTTGGAACATCCCAAGTAAAGGTCCGGTGCCATTATTTGTAAGTGTTACTTGACGGATTGAAGTTGATCCTTGTTCTATACTCCCAAAGTCAATCGAATTCGGACTAGCAATAAGTATAGCAGTACCCGATGCTGAGAGAGGATTGAAAGGAATGATTGGGGTACTTCCCTGAACCGGAAGATTATTATGATTTGCAGTCCTATCAAGCATCGATCCTCCCGAAAGAGAAGATGAATTCATGTCCCAATAACCGGCGAGTCCCGCCTCATTACCTATCAATTGCGAATTTATAAACGCTTGAATCTGGGACTGACTTCGAGTAATATTCCAGAGCCGGACTTCATCGATAGCTCCCTGGAAAGCATCTGTTAAATACCGACCAACATAGAATCCAACTCCATTGGCAGAGTTAATTGAAATCGAAGTGTTAACTTGTGCTTTCTGCAGACCGTTTACATAAATTGTGAGAAACGTACCATCGTATGTAGCGGCAAGATGTATCCATTGAAATGATGGAATATCCTCGGGTGATTGAACTGTAACTGTACTGCCAATTGTACCTGCCGAAATTGAAAAGGCAGGCAACGAAACTCCGTTTGCGTGATTAATCCAAAGTCTGTAACTTATCCATGGTTCCGAATAAACGGTGTTCAGAGTTCGTGCAACAATAGTATTCCCCAATTGAGAATTCGGATATGATAAAGGATATATCCATGCTTCAACGGTGATTGCAGATCCGTTAATTCTAAAAGCGTTTGGCGAGGCTGCATTTCCATCTGCTACACGCATTCTACTTCCAGCGCCGTCGAACAGAGCGGAACCGTTTTGAGCAATTGATTGTGAGTTGAATATGAGTACTCCAATCATCAAGAAAAAACTGAAAATGAATTTTTTCATTTTTCCTCCATTTGATTCAAGGCGTGTATTTTTCTCCCGCCCAATATAGTTTTACCAATGAAATTGATTTTACTCCCTGGGCATTGGCAACCCTTAGAGAGTTTATTACAATTCATATCAAAAGCCAAAAGTTTAGCCTTCCAAATAACTTCTTTTTGAAATACTATTTACTCTTCCAATTTTTAAAAGAGTCATCTATGTTTATGATATTCTTTGGGGGTATGAAATTTTGGATAAAGGAATATATCGGGTCAACCTTTTTAGATAAATTTGGGTAAGCACTTAGTAAAACTAATGAAGGCAAAGGGACAACAAATAATCTTTTCACGACTACCTCAATAAGTATTCATATGTTTCTTAAGAGGAGAAGCTGGCCATAAAAGGATAATTGGAGAGAATAACCAATTCAAAATTCAAAAAAATTCTCATATTGTCAACAAATAATTTTGCATGTCGTGTCTTTTATAATGATAAGTTTAATCTCTGGGTTACATAAAAAGAATAATTTATCCCAGTTTAAATAAATTGGTAAACGTCGAACTCAACTTTGAAAATATTTTTAAAAACCAAACATCTTACTAAGTACAAAGTGTTTGTACATGATTTTCCTCATCTGCCCCTAATTTTTCGATCTATTAGTTATAGAACCCCCAAGCTCAATTTTGTGCTAGAGCTTTTGACCAATGATACCAATGGTTTTCTAACGGAGGGCAAAAAAAAAGTCGCTCCGAAAAGCGACTTGTACCCTAGAGTGCACCCTGCGGGACTCGAACCCGCGACCTGATGATTAAGAGTCATATGCTCTACCAACTGAGCTAAGGGTGCGGCGTAAAAATAAATAAAAATCGCCAGCGGACAAAACTATAACTGAAAAGATTTCAAATTGACCGTGATTGCGTTATGAGTTACAAAAATAAAAAAGGGACTTCCGGTTAAATCGAAAGTCCCAATAAAATTTTTCTTTGCTAAAGAGAATTCAACATCTAAAATCTATCTTTTACTTTGATCCATTTTCTTGTGCAAGTTTATGCGCCATTACGCTATGTTTCTTTCCGTAGAAGAAATAAATTAACAATCCAATTGCTAACCAGCCAAATAACCGTGCCCAATTCTGCCATTCCAATGTTAACATCATTCCTAGATTAAATAAAACTCCCATCGGCGCTACAAACCATATTACGGGAGTTCTAAATGGACGCGGTCTTTCCGGTTCTTTTTTTCTCATTATCCATACTGCAATACAGACAATCACAAACGCGAATAGTGTTCCAATATTTACCATCTTTGAGATGGAGTCGATCGGTGTGAATGCGGAAACCAGAGATACTACGGTTCCAATTAGAAGGTTTGATTTCCATGGCGTCCTGAATTTAGGATGAAGTTCGCCAAAAGTTTTTTTAGGAAGTAATCCGTCTTTTGAGATCGCATAAAAAACTCTGGATTGACCGAGAAGCATAACTATTGTAACCGACGTAAGTCCTGCAATCGCCGCCGCAGAAATGATAAACACTGCATAATTTAATCCAAGGGAACCAAATGCAGCGGCAATCGGAGCAGTAATATCGATGTCCTTATAATTGACCATTCCGGTTAACACAAGAGCGACAAGAATATAAAGGATCGTGCATACTATCAGAGAAGTAATAATTCCAAATGGAACATCCTTCTGTGGATTTTTCGCTTCTCCGGCATGCGTAGAAACAGTATCGAACCCGATATAGGCGAAAAATATATATGCGGCTCCTGCAACAATTCCAAGCAATCCGTATGCGCTGTGCGATCCGCCAAGGGAATCGGTGTATGAACCTCTATCAGGAATAAACGGGCTCCAATTGGCGGTATTTATATATTGAGCTCCAAGAATAATTATGAAAAGAACAACCACAACTTTAATAGCTACCATAAGGTTGTTTGTACTTGCTGCTTGTTTAATTCCACGGATTAAAATTGCCGTAAGAATCCATACAATTAATAGAGCCGGCAAGTTAATACCAACATGTAATCCGAAAAGAGTTGGAAGCGTTAAAGAAGAAAACTGAGTTGCAAGATTGTCCAAAGTTCCTTTCTGAGTTGCCGAAGCAATCATTTCTCTTGCAGTGAAAGAATCATTCATAAGCCAGATTGGAAATTTGACATTAAATAGATGGAGAAATTTTGAAAGATAACCGGACCATCCTACAGCTACCGCGGAGGCAGCCATTCCATATTCAAGAATTAGATCCCATCCGATTATCCAGGCTAGTAATTCACCCATTGTTGCATATGCGTATGCATAAGCCGATCCTTCGACAGGAAGAAACGACGCGAATTCGGCATAGCATAAAGCCGCAAACGTGCATCCGATTCCCGCAACAATAAAAGACAACGCTAATGCTGGTCCGGCATATTCTTTAGCGCCTACACCGGTCATAACAAAAATACCGGCGCCGATAATAGCTCCAACACCAAGTGAAGTTAAACCCCACTTCCCGAGAACACGCTTTAGTTTACTCTCTTTCATTTCCGCTTCAAAATGCTCTACGGGTTTTCTTTGCCACAGTTGACTACTCATGATTTGGGGCTCCTATTAATTTGGTTTTTCAGCGCTGATTTTATTTCCTTAGTTTTTTCAACCATGTTCATAAAAATTTCTTTACTTCTGTCTACAATTTATTTTAAGAAAATCAGATATAAAAAACCTCAGTAGAGGATGGTCTACATGAGGTTGGTAAGAATTTAAAATCTTTTAAAATTATTTTTTTGATTTACTGAACAGAAGCTTATAAATACAATAAGCCATTAGACCGCTAATGCCCAAGAAAGCAAGCGTCATAAAAATTATACCGCTAGTTTGAAATTCCATTTTTAACCTTTTTCCTTTTCCAAGCAATGTGAATTAAATAGAGGAATGTTGAGAATGCCGCGATCATAAAGATTCTGGAACCCCAGATATAAGCTACGTTTTCTTGCTTAACTCCCTTTAGCAATAGAATGGGAATTGCATCATTTATTAACCACCAGACCATGACAACAAATAACATCAATGGCGTAACATATTTCATTATATAGAAAAAGAATCTTGGAATTTTTATGTCTCCTCCTTCATTCATCTCATCCCATGCTTTTTCGGCGCCAAATACCCACATAAAAATTATTGTCTCCGCTAATGCAAAAACAACCAATCCGAATGTTCCCGCCCAATAATCCATCTCATCAAGGAATCCGAATTTCAGATAGAACACAACAAGCTGAACTGACAGCATAACAAAAAATCCAAGAGTAAGAACGGCTTTCTTTCTACTCATTCCAAATTCATCTTCCAAAAACGCTATGACTTGCTGACCCATTGCAACAGAGGAAGTAATGCCGGCAAAAAACAAAAGCAAGAACCAGAGGAACCCGAAAATCTCTCCGAACGGAATTTTCTCAAATACCAGAGGCATTGATGCAAAACCTAAATCGAACGATCCACCTTTTGCCATTGCCGTAGTAGTTGCAACTCCGAAAAACGCAACCGCTATAGGAATTGCTATTGAGCCGCCCAATATAACTTCGGCAAATTCATTAGTTGTTGCAGTTGTTAAAGCGGAAAGTGCAATATCCTCTTTTGGTTTTAAATAACTTGCATACGCGTGTATTGTGCCCATACCGACAGAGAGCGTAAAAAAGATCTGTCCGGCAGCGGCTAACCAGATTTTGGGATCTCCCAGTTTCGAAAAATCGGGATTCCATATAAATCCGAATCCGCTGCTGACGGAATTTCCAGGAATACTTGGATCTGG
Organism: Ignavibacteriales bacterium; assembly: GCA_026390795.1. Classification (NCBI taxonomy): domain Bacteria; kingdom Pseudomonadati; phylum Ignavibacteriota; class Ignavibacteria; order Ignavibacteriales; species Ignavibacteriales bacterium. Next base: position 1,537,727 of record JAPLFG010000003.1, on the reverse strand, counting down.
AGTGCCGAGTGTTATAACTCTTATAGCAATTATTATCGCGAACAAAAAAAGCATCGGCATGGCAATCTTAGCAAGTTTTTCTATCCCTTTCGAGATGCCTTTGTATAAAACCCAGAAATTAATTGCGAAAGTGATGATCATAAAAATATAGGCGATTGTTATTCCGTTAAAGTAAGGTGTTGCCTCTCTTCCTTGATAACCATAAAGAAAAGATTTCATCTCTCCAAAATTCTCTAATCCGAAATAACTTTTTGTTATCGACAAGAAACTATATCCGAGCGTCCACGACTCAATATATGTGTAGTAGATCAGAATAATTGTTGAGACAAACAATCCGATGGCGCCTATATATTTAGCGATTCTATTTTTCCACAACACATCAAACATACCCGGCGCACTGCCGTGCCCATATTTACCGCCATGCCTGCCTATACCCCATTCCATCCACATTAGTGGAATACCAACAATCAAGAAAAAAATAAAATAGGGAATCATAAAAGCACCGCCCCCATTGGAAGCAGCTTGAACTGGGAATCGAAGAAAATTTCCAAGACCAATAGCATTACCGGCGACAGCCAGAATTAAGCCGAACCGGCTGCCCCATTGCTCTCGCTCTTTGATTTGTTCTGTCATTTAAACTCCGGTTTGTTCTTGTAGACAATTGATTTCATAAAAACTGAACCTTCGATAATAAACGCAATTAAAAAATAATACTGCCGGGTGTAGATTCAATGTGATTTAATATTGTCCTCGATTATAATAGGTTAACTTATGAACGAATAATTTTTGCTGATGAACTTATTTATTAGATCGCTAATTATCAACTATTATTCTCCGGATTCAGTAATCCAGATGAAAATTATTCTGCGAGGGAAAGCCTAACTATATCATCAAATCTTCACTCCACAAATTTGATGTGAAAAGAAATTGAGATAAATATTAAAAAAGCGATTATGAATGAGGTGAAAGAAAGCAATAAAAAATTATGAGTGATTTTTGCTGATGAGATTTGAATTTCAGGCTGGTATGCGTTTTGCCAAAGCAGTAAATGATTTATTTACTCGGTATCATCCTTTAACGAAATTGGTTCCGAGAGATTAGAAATAAACATCTTCGAACAGATATCGCCTTTAAACTTTCCTTTTTCTTGACAGACTTTGTAATGGGCTTGAACTTTTGCAATATCAACTTCTTCGCCGGGTAATCCAAAATTATTTAGATCTTCGCCGCACTCGGTACAGAACCGAACGTTGTTCCTAATGGCTTTGTCTTTATTATGAATGAACTTCTCTCTCTTCATTTTTAATTCCTCTCGGTTCCCAATCTAGTCCTTCACACGGAAGATTGTTTAGAGTTGGGTGTTGATCGTACTTTTGACAAATGACCGCAGTTTTATCAAAATGTATACAAGAAGAACAGAGCGTGTTGTTGATTAGTTCATCATTTTCTTGCAAAAACATTCTGTACTGGATCATTGCCGGATGGATAATCACCCCATAAACAGATAATATTCCAAACCACCACCAGTATTTATACTCCATAAAACCACTTAGCAGCCAGAGCGCGGGAATCAGGATCGCAGTCCGTATAATTCCCCAGAAAATGATTCCGCCCATAAAATTGCTTTCTTGTTGTAATAAATCTAAATATAGTTTCAGGCAGATTCAAATGATTAAATTGTATTCTCCCTTTTTTAATAACTTTATTCATCTGAAAGTGAATAAATATTATAAGACATAAAGTTTCCGTTGGCATAAGTCCAAATTGATTTTAGCGGCTTCTTGTTTTAACTTTGACTAGGAAAATCAAAAATAATTTATTTAGAAAGACGGATAAGAATATTGGATAGTCAGAATAAACCGGAAGTACCGGTTCAACAGAGCCCTCAAGTTCAACCACTTCAGCCGGGTCAGCCTCAGCAACAAGGTCAACCCCAGCAAAGAAAGCCTTATAGAAAATATTATAACAATAGAAAAAAAACCCGTCCGCCCGGAGAGCAATCGCAGACAATACGCGATAATCAGGGTGTTTCCTTCAAAAAAGTTTCAATTGTAGTTCCGCTACTTAACGAAGAAGAATCTCTTCGTCCTCTTTACAATGAAATAAAAAAATCGTTAAAAACTATTTCCATAGATTATGAAATTCTCTTTATTGATGACGGCAGCACAGATAAATCTCTTAATGTGATAAAAGAATTAGCGCGTTTTGATAATAAAATTCATTATTACAGTTTCCGTTCGAATTATGGAAAATCTGCGGCTCTTCAAATTGCATTTAAACATGTAACAGGAGACGCCGTTATAACAATGGATGCCGATCTTCAAGATGATCCGAATGAAATCCCTAACCTTCTGAAAAAACTTGACCAGGGCTTTGATATGGTTTCGGGATGGAAGAAAAAAAGATTTGATCCGATAATCAAAAAAATATCATCAAAGTTTTTTAATTATATAACTCGTTTATTTACTCATGTAAAGATTCATGATTTTAATTGCGGCTTGAAAGCCTACCGTAAAGAAGTTGTACAAAGCATAAATGTATACGGCGAGCTGCACCGGTACATTCCGGTGCTTGCAAATTGGAAAGGATTTTCTGTAACGGAGATTATTGTAAAGCATCATCCGCGCCGGTACGGAAAAACAAAGTTCGGAATATCAAGATTCTTTAAGGGTTTTGTTGATTTAATCACAGTTATCTTCACCACACGTTACATAAAACGCCCCATGCATTTATTTGGTTTTGTAGGATTTTTTATCGCGCTTATTGGATTCGTAATTAATCTTGTTTTAGCATACGAATGGTCTTTTGTAAAGCCACATGCACCTATTGCTAATAGACCAATCTTCTTTTTAGGTATTCTGTTGGTCATAGTAGGTGTACAATTCTTTGCAATCGGTCTTTTGGGAGAAATTTTCGCCCATAATTTCCAAGATGAAAAAGAGTACGTAATTAAAGAGAAGAAATGATCTTATTAGTCGTTTCTAACTGAAAATATTACCAATTTTCTTCCTTACGATCTGCATTCGACATTCAAATAAAATTCTTATTTTTAGACCAACATTAGGAAATTATTCACATGAAATATCATTTAGTTTCCGGCGCATGCGGATTTGTAGGAAGAAATACAGTTAAACAATTACTTAAGAGAACAAATGACTCTGTAATAATGGTTGATGATCTTTCTGTTGGGACACATCCATCATCTTGGCTTGAAGATACAACGACAAAAAAAATTAAAGACATAGAAATTTTCGGTAAAGACGGACGGCTTTTTTACTGGAAGATGGATTTTAGAAAATTCCTAAATAATCTTTTAGAAGATCCTAAATGGCTTGAAAGAGAATACGGTTTAAAGATAGATCGTTTTGGCGATGCGTTTCATTTTGCGGCAATAGTTGGAGGCAGAGCTAAGATTGAAGGTGATCCGATGGCGGTTGCACTTGATCTTTCTATTGATGCTGAATTTTTTAATTGGATTGCAAAAGCAAAACCAGAGCGAGTAATGTATCCAAGTTCTTCCGCCGCCTATCCAATCAATATGCAAACAGAAAGCGAAGCGGTTGCATTAAAAGAGGCCGATATTAATATAGATGGATTTACCCTTGGCATGCCGGATCTAACTTACGGCTGGACTAAAATGACCGGAGAATTTTTAGCAAAGATCGCCTCACGTAACTACGGAATCTCTATTGTTTGTATTCGTCCATTCAGTGGTTATGGTGAAGATCAAGATTTAACTTATCCGGTTCCGGCTATTGCAGCGCGCGCGGCTAAAAAGGAAAATCCTTTCGTCGTTTGGGGAACGGGACAGCAAGGAAGAGATTTTGTTCATATTGACGATGTAATGGACTGTATGTTTTTGGCAATGGATAAAATTCATGATGGAACAGCTATCAACATTGGATCCGGCAAATTGACAACATTTATAGATCTGATAAAAGTTTTCTGCAAGTTTGCAGATTATGATCCAACTATTAAACCTCTTATAGATAAGCCGATGGGAGTTCATTCACGCTATTGCGATATGAGTTTTGTTAAAGAGAAATTGGGATGGGAGCCAAAAATTTCTTTGGAAGAGGGAATGAAACGTGTGTTTAACGTAGCGGTGAAAAACTTGATTAATGAAAGGTGAAATGTGAAAGGTGAAGCAAACGCTATTAAATTCGCAATTTGCAACCTTGCCCGCTGGCAGGTAGGCTCTCAATCCTCAATTACCTTATGAAAAAAATTGTCATCTTCGGTCCAGGCCCTCAATTCAAAGGAGGAATTGCAAATTATACTACTTCGCTTGCAAAAGCATTCGATAATCAAGGCGCCGAAGTTTCTATTGTTTCTTGGACACAACAATATCCTTCAATAATACCACGCGACTTCATTGACCGTTCAAGCAAAAAAAATCTTCTCGAAGGCAGTAACATTAAAGTTGAATATATAACCAATTACAATAATCCTTTCTCATGGAAGGAAACTGTTGATATTATTTGCAAGATTAATCCGGACATAACGATTTTTCAATGGGCACTCGCAATTCAAGGTTTGCCGATGGGCTATATTGCCAACAAATTAAAGCAAGTTTGCAAATGTGAAATTATTTTTGATTTACATGTTGTTGCTCAAAAAGAAGGGAGTATAATTGATAAAGCATTGATTCGTTATGCGCTTTCAAAACCGCACACCTTTATTGTTCATTCTCTAATAACATTTAAAGAGCTAAAAAAAATATTTCCAAATCAAAAATTTGAAATAACCGATCGCAGGTCACTAACCGCCGATAATAAGTTCATACTAAAACTCTATCATCCCGTTTACGATATGTTCACTCCCGATCCTTCTTTTGACAAAGAAAAAGTAAAACAAGAACTCGGCCTTCGTAAACATGTCTTTTTGTTCTTCGGATTTATCCGCAAATACAAGGGTTTGCATAATGTAATTCGTTCTTTCGCCAAATTAGCAACAGAGTATGAGGATGTTTCTCTTCTTATTGTAGGCGAATCTTTTTGGAATACACTCGATTCAAAAAAATTAACTACGAAAATTAAAAAGAGCCTCTTTGGATTGATAAAAAAAATATTGATCCGTAAAAATGATGATGAAAGTAATTATCGCCCACTTGAATTAATTGATGAACTTGGGATACAAGATAAAGTTGTAGTTATAAATCGATATGTGGGGAATGAAGAAGTACACAAATATTTTCAAGTGGCTGATTGTAATGTTTTATTTTATCTTGCCGCTACCCCATCGGGAGTAGAATCTATCGCCTATAATTTTAATCTGCCTTCTATTGCAACAAAAGTCGGACATTTTCCCGAAACGATTAATCACGGTGTTAATGGTTATCTTGCAGAACCAAATGATATTGATTCGATGTATCTTGCAATGAAGAAATTTGTTGAACATCCGATACCAAAAGAAAATATTATTGAGACTGCAAAAAATCTGAGCTGGAATAATTACGTTAATGTCATTTTGAATAGATAATATTTGATTAATTAAAAACATTTTTGTCATTCTGACGAATTACATACCGGTTTAGGTGTGCCCCGCCGGAGAAGAATCAAAATTAATTGATTCTTCTCTGCTCTCAAGAATGACAAACGGGAGAACAAATGTCAAAACAAACGAAGAAAGTTTTATCTACACAGAAGAAATCTTCTGAATCGAATTTTTCGTTCAGTAAATTCATTCCGGAAAAATATCAGACACCTGCACTTTTGCTCATAATCTTTATTCTGATTCTAATTTATTTTTCGCCAATTATGTTCGGCGATAAGACTACGGACTCGGGGGATTTGATGCAAGTCAAGAGTCTGCGCGAATATGCCAATAAAGACCGCGATGGTGTCTCTCTCTGGAATCCTTATATATTTTGTGGAGTGCCTGCAGTTGCCACTTCGATGTCAGTACGCTGGTATGATTTGACTTCTGTTGCATTTTCATATGTGTCAAGAATTTATTCTGTCGCTTTCAAAGATTACAACGCCATCTATACATTCAGCTTTGTCCTTCTTGCGTTTACTTCGTTTTTCTTTATGAGGCGCTTCGGCGCAAGTAGAGGTGTTAGTTTTATTGTAGCCGTAGCAACAATTTTTAGCACCGGAATACTTCTTCTGTTCTACATTGGACATATAACCAAGCTTATGACTCTTGCGCTCATTCCTTTTATACTGATGATGCTTTTTAAATTCCAAAAAGAGATTAAACTGCTTGATCTATTATTGTTTGCATTGGGTTTACATTTATTAGTTTTAAGCGCTCATGTTCAGATAGTATTTTATTTAGCTCTTGTTGTGCTCATATACTTCGTTTATTATTCCATCCATGCTTTTATTCAAAAAAATAAATTTTTGCAGAAGCAGTTATTGAAGTCCCTTGGAATTATGGCGGCAGTTGGATTGATAGCGGTATTAATGTCTTTCGATACATATGCCCAGCTTTATGAGTACAAACCTTACTCAACAAGAGGAACAAAAAGTATAAGCGAGATGCAAAATCCATCAGCACCGGCTCAAGGCGATTCATACGAATACGCAACTAGTTATTCGTTCTCACCGGGAGAAATTATGACATTTTTAGTCCCGTCATTTTATGGTTTTGGAAACTCAACTTATAATGGTCCTCTGTCTCAAAATCAAGACGTACTTGTGAAAACATATTTTGGACAAATGACTAGTGTTGATGTACCGATGTATATGGGAATTATCATTTTAGCTTTAGCGCTCTTTGCATTATTTACGCGCTGGAAAGAACCGGTAATACAGTTCTTTGGAATACTTGTTTTGTTTTTTATTCTAATTTCATTCGGAAAAAATTTCCCGCTCGTTTATAATCTGATGTATTATTATTTCCCAATGTTTAATAATTTCCGTGTTCCTTCAATGATTCTTCATTCGCTCCAAATTATCTTTCCAATACTTGCCGGATTCGGAGTAATGAAAATTATTTCTCTGCGTGAAGAAAAAAATGTCTCTATTGAAAAAATATTCCGATATACGGCAATCGGTTTTGCTGCTTTCTTTTTACTCACGCTACTTTTAAATAACAGTTTGGCAGGCTGGTTCAAAGAACGAGTCGGTGAGTTTGTTTCATCGCTTGGGAAAGACCAGCAATCACAGCAGCAAGGTCAAATGTTCACCGCACTCTCTGATTATTTGTCAAGTATGTTCACCGGCGATCTTGCTATCATGTTCGCGCTTCTCACCTTACTCTTCGGTATTAGTTACGCTTATATTACATCGAAACTAAATAAAGAATTTTTGATCATCGGGTTGACCGTACTGGTTTTATTTGATCTTTTCAGAATTGGAAATCGGGGCGCCACATATACAAATGCGGAGGGAGTCAACCAACAGTTCGCGGAACCGGAATATATTTCAGTTATCAAGCAGCAGAAGGATAAAGATCCGTTTAGATTATTGAATATGCGAAGAACCGGGATGGGCAGCATATACTACAATGCAAATTTTAACGTTTATTTTTTAGAAGAGGATTTTTCAGGTTACTCCGCTGTTAAACCAAGGAGCTATCAAGATTTTATAGATGCGGTTGGACCGGCGAATTTTACTTTATGGCGCATGCTTGGTGTCAAATATGTTATTACGGATAAACCGTTCCCCTTTGAATATTTTTCACAAATTTCTATGTCGTCGGATTCTACTACATTTGTAAATCGAAACAACGAGGCGCTTCCCCGTATTTATTTTGTAGATAATGTTGAAGAAAGATCTTCTCTGGATATTATGAATGCTGTAAAGAGCAATTCATTCGATCCGAAAAAACTTGCATTCGTGGATAAACTCGATTTCAAGTTTGATAAAGGCGATTCAACAAACACTGCTGCCATTACTTTATACAAAGATGAACATGTTGTTGCTGAAGTAAATGCGGCCGGCAATAATTTTCTTTTTTATGGCACTACCTATTTGCCGGGATGGAAGGCACTTGTTGACGGAACACCTACAATCATTCATAAAACCAACCATGGGTTTCAAGGGATTGTTGTTCCGAAAGGGAAACATAAAGTTGAATTTATTTACCAACCGGCATCTTTTGTTACCGGAAAATATTTATCGTTTATTCTAAACTTATTGTTATTCGGCGGATTGGGATTTGCGTTTTACAATTCAAGAAAAAAGAATGCGGCGGAAAAATTATAAATGCTCGCACGACTTAAAAGCACGGTACGCGATACTTTAATTTACAGCTTAAGCAACATTGCCCCTAAAATTGTTGGTGTAGTACTTCTTCCTCTTTATACGGCCAAATTGGCGCTTGGTGAATTTGGCAATTGGGATCTCATCGATGTAACTATTACGATCCTCGCTGAGATATTTATACTTGGCCAGGCAACTTCAATTATTCTCTTTAATAATTCGGATGAGTATAAAAGTAAAAAGAAATCTGCTCTGTTTACTCTAACAACTTTTGTCTTCGTGATCTGCGCAATCTTTGTATTGTTTTCGGAAGCTTTCACTTCTTTTTTCCCGGCACTTTTTGTCAACGCACAAATTCATGCAAGTTACATTCGATTGATAGCTTACATCGTACTTTTAAGAGTGCTGAATAATTTATTTCTTGCGAAAGTCCGGGCAGATGAACAATCTATTTTTTTCACACTCGTTAGTGTATCTAAAATTTTGTTGATGACAGGAATTATTATTTACCTTGTCGGATTTCTCGACAAAGGAATTGAAGGATATCTGTACGCTGTTGTCATTGCTGAGTTTTTCGGTTTAGTAGTTTTGCTGCCCAAAATAATTCCCCAGATGAAAATTAAATTCGAGACGCAAATCTTATCTGCTTCTATGAAATTCGGTTTACCGCTTGTGTTTGCAGCAGTGGGATTTCTATTATTAAACTTGAGTGACCGTTACATCATAAAATTTTTACTTGGTTCGTCTGCTTTAGCTCCTTATAGTCTAGCTTACCGCGTGGCTGGTGTTCTAAATATGTTTTTCATTCTTCCATTCACCTTGGGATTAATGCCGGTAGCGTATAAATATTTTGGAAGTCATGATGATAAACGCTTCTTCTCAAAATTAATGACATACTCGACTTTCTTTTTTGTGTGGGGATTTGTTTTTCTGTCGCTTTTCTGTAAAGAAATCCTTGGTGTATTTGCTGCAAAGCAAGAATACAACAACGCTTATATCCTTATACCGGTAATACTTCTCTCTTATGTTTTTAGCGGAATGAGATTAACTGCTTCACTTGGAATGCTCTTAACGAAAAACACAAAGCATATTGCATGGATTACTATTGGCTCGGCTTCGTTGAATATCATTCTTAATTTTATTTTTATTCCAATGTTCGGAACCATCGCCGCAGCAATGAATACACTTGTTGCATTTATTATTTTTTATCTCGTCACGTTGACGATTTCCGGCAAATATTACAAAATTCCTTTCGAAAATTACAAACTGACCTTGATGGTCACTATGGGCAGCATTCTCTCCGGCATAATTTATTTTCTTCCCGCAATGAGCATCCCATTAGGGATTATTATAAAACTTGTTTTAGTTGGTTTATTTCCTTTTCTACTTTTCTTTTTTCGTTTTTATGAAAAAGCCGAGCTTGAAATTTTATTAAGTCCCACAAAGATTATAGATTTTATCAAGGGAACAATCAAAGGGGCGGACAAATCACAGGCAGATTCAGAGACAATAATTACATGAGAAAGGTTTTAATCATAACATATTATTGGCCCCCGTCAGGTGGTATTGCTGTTCACCGCTGTTTGAAGTTCGCAAAATATTTGAGAGAGTTCGGCTGGGAACCGGTTATTTGCACTTCGGAGAATGCCGAGTATCCTGTTCTTGATGAAGGAAACCTCAAAGATATTCCCGACGGCATAAAAATTCTGAAAACAAAAATTTGGGAGCCGTACAATCTTTTTAAGCTCATCACCGGAAAGAAAAAAGAAGATCGAATCCATAATGTTTTTTTAGAAGAAGATAAACCAAGTTTTATGCACAAATTAGGTATTTGGGTCAGAGGAAATATTTTTATCCCGGATGCCCGCAAATTTTGGATCCGTCCTTCTGTTAAATATTTATCGAAATATTTGAAAGAAAATCCGGTTGATCTTTTGTTTACAAATGGTCCTCCGCAATCAACTCATATGATTGCGTACGGTGTTAAAAATAATTTAGGAATTCCATGGCATGCGGATTTTCAAGATCCGTGGACTCAAGTGGATTACTTTCCGCAGTTGATGCTCAATCCAATCTCAAAACGAATTCATGAAGCGATGGAACAGCGCGTCTTCCGTAATGCCGATAAGATTACTATCTGCAGCGATACATGGAAGCGCGATCTAGAATCAATCGGTGCTCAGGATGTCGGAGTAATCGTGTGGGGTTATGATGAAGATGACTTTAAAAATATTTCCGTCCCGCTATCAAAAAAATTTACGTTGAGCCATTTCGGAAGTTTGGGTCCAGACCGTAATGCAAAAACTTTGTGGAAAGCACTTTCAATTCTTTCTAAAGAGAACAAACAATTTGAAGACGATCTGGAAATTGAACTGGTTGGATTTATCGGTCATGCAATTGTTGATGAAATCAATTCGCTCGGGTTGTCAAAGAACTTAAAACTGTCGGCACATATTTCGAGGCTAGAAACTCTAGAACGGATGAATCAAGCGCAGGTATTGCTGCTGATTCTCAATGCCATGCCGAATGTGAAAGGAAGATTGCCCGGAAAACTTTTTGAGTACCTCGCTTCTCGAAGACCAACTCTTGTAATTGGTCCCGAAGAAAGCGATGCATCTAAAATTGTTCACAGTGTTAATGCCGGCTTCACTTGCGATTTCAAAGATCTTGACAAGACTTTAACAACTGTACGGGAGTTGTATAAAAAATATAAAGAAGGCAGTTTGCATTCAAATCAAACCGATATTTCACAATATTCAAATAGAAATTTGACGAAAAAATTGGCAGGCTATTTTAATAAAATAGTTTCTTCGCACTCCGTATAGTAAATTGAAAAAACTAACAGTGCAAAGACAGGATGAATGAATAAAAAAATTAAAGTACTCTGTTTTACCGACGACGTTTCCGGACGTGATGTGGAGATGATGCTTGCTATCCGTTATTTTGCGGAACGATTTCTCAATTGCGAATTCTATCACGCGCTCAATATTGATATTCATGAGATTTATCGCCAACGACCGGAGATCATTCTTCAAGCAAATACAATTGGCTCCAACCTCTATTTCGAAATTTCTAAAATCGCACATGAACAAAACATTCCAATATTTGCTCTGATCTCAGAGGGAAATTTTAGAACCGATGGAAGCTTTGATTATTGGGGATTTAATCGGGACAAAAAATTTTATCAAGAATATGTCTGTTGTTGGAGCGAACGTACAGCGGAATATTTAAGGAAAGAGGTTCCGGAAGCAAAAGAAAAAATTGTAGTAACCGGCGGAGTCGGGTTTGACCGCTATATTATTTATGAATATCTGAGCAAAGAGAATTTCCTTCGCAAATACAGTCGAACTCAATACTCAAAGATTATTGGTTATGCCGGATGGGCATTCGGCAAGCTTGATCACAAACGGGGCAAAACCGAATTGCTTGTCTGGGCGAAGGGTGACGAGAACAGACTGACCTGGATAGAAGAACAGCGCAAAAAGGTTAGAGATATTCTTAAACAAGTAATTAAGAATAATCCATCAACCCTATTTATTCTAAAACAGCATCCGCAGGAAAACGCACCCGAAAGAACAAAGCCTGTAAAAAATGAAATGAGCGAGCTCGCACATTATGAAAATGTTCTCTATTTATGCAGTGAAGAATCGATTCATGATTTAATAAGCGTCTCCGATTTGTGGACTTGCTTCGAATCTACTTCAGCGCTTGAAAGCTGGTTAATGGGCAAGCAAACAATTTTTATTAATCCCGAAAAAGATTTCAACCGGGATTCTCTTTATAAAGGATCTGCTCTCATTCAGAATTATGGTCAATTTCAAAAACTGATTGATGAATTTTATACTCATGGGAGAATCGAACAATTCTTCGATGATTCAAGAGCAACGATCCGGAAAAAGTTGATTAAAGATATTATTGGATTCGGTGACGGGATGAATCATGTCCGGGCGGCACACTATCTTCAAAATACGATTAATAAATATTTTATAACCGAAAGCCGAAAACAGATAACTGATTACAAATCACCAATAACCAATAACCAATCAAAGTATAATTTCCACTTCTGGCATTTTTTAGTTTACTACCTTATAAGAATCGCGGGACCGTTTTACAACCGGGCTTTTTATTCTAAACTTTATAAGGTGAAAAAACATCTCTGGGTTTTTGAAAATTACAAAATGAATAAACTGCAGGAACTGTATAAAAGATATACTCCTTTCTTTGATGAATTCTATAAGAAAAATGGTTTGCCAAATAAATTTTCAAGTGAAGATGGCTTTCAGCAATATACTAAATTATGAATGTGACCTAATAAATTTAAGGATAATTGGGAATGCCTCTTAGCGAATTAGAATTTGAAATAGCATGTAAAGAAATTAATCTAAAAAAAAAGATTAATGTCATCGACCGAAGAAATACCGACCATCCGGAATTCAATGACTGGAATAATTTTCGAATAATTTTAGATAGAGCTGCAAGTGTGCTTGGGTATTGTTATTATCCAAAATCGTTTGGTGATTATTTAATGTCTCTTCCAGAAAAATTTTCTTACATAACCTCAGTTGAAAAAATATTTAAAATTCTTGGTGATTGGAAAGGAATTATAAAATTTGTTCACCGACATGGAAAATCAACATTCTCCCGCTATAGTGACGACTACGAAAGTTTGAGAATTCTCACTACCTCTCAACCGTTAAAGTATCACGGTAAAATTATGATGGGCAAGAATGCTTGGCCCAGGATCGAATTTATAGAACACATTTCAACCATGTGCAATGGGATTCAAAATCCAACGGTGCTTGATGCTGGCTGCGGTACAGGTCTTAATATGTATCTACTTGCTAAATCTAATCCCGAAATGAAAATCTCTGGATTTGAATACACTCATTCTCGTATGGCGTCATGCATTGTCAATCTTATTTATGAATCATTCTATGAAGAACTCTTCCTAGGTGACGTTACAAAAATTGATTTGCCAGATAACTCTTATGATATTGTTTTTACTAATCACGTTCTTGAACAGCTAGGCCAGGCAAGCGCCGAGCTCGCATTAAAGGAAGTTTTTCGTGTATGTAAGAAAGGTGCCGTGTTATGTGAACCGTCTATTCATAACGCTAATGCTTATGAAAAGTGGCGCATGACTAAGCTTGGTTATTGTCGCGATTTATTGGCTATCGCAAAAGGAATTCCTAATTGTACTGTTAAAGAGTATAAAGAAGATACTATTCGCAATTTTCCCAATACAAGTTATACACTTGTGTTGGAGAAGGAACAGAAATAAAATAAATTTTGCTTCTGATCAAGCCAAAGATAGATCGCTTTTCACCTAGTTTGACATATAAATTTCTCCTTTAGGACTTTGGATAATTTCACGCCAAACAGTAAAATAATTTTCATAAATTTGCCCTTAGTTAATATGAGGAAGTATGGACGGAAAGACTATTTTGATTACCGGGGGGACAGGTTCTTTCGGTAAGAAATTTATTGAAACGGTTCTCAAACGTTTCAACCCCAAAAAAATTATTGTTTATAGCCGTGATGAATTAAAGCAGTATGAAATGCAGCAAGACACTCGGTTTCGGAAAGAAGGTGTGTTGATGCGCTATTTTATTGGAGACGTGCGTGATGAGAAAAGGTTATCACGCGCAATGGAAGGAATTGATGTTGTTGTTCATGCCGCGGCTCTTAAGCAAGTACCGGCGGCGGAATACAATCCCTTTGAAGCAGTTAAGACAAATATCATCGGCGGTCAGAATGTAATTAACGCTTCTATTGACAGCGGAGTAAAAAAGGTAATTGCGCTAAGTACGGACAAAGCTGCCGCGCCGATTAATCTTTACGGCGCAACAAAGTTAACATCTGATAAACTTTTCATCGCTGCAAATAATTTTAGAGGAACCCACGATATAAAATTTTCAGTCGTTCGGTACGGAAATGTGATGGGAAGCCGGGGTTCTGTAATACCGTTTTTTATTGAGAAGAAAAAGTCGGGCGTTCTTCCAATTACAGATAAACGAATGACCCGTTTTAATATTACTCTTCAAGAAGGAGTAGATTTTGTTCTTGAGAGTTTTGAGCGAATGTGGGGCGGAGAGTTATTTGTCCCTAAAATTCCTTCGTTTAAGATTTTAGATTTAGCCGAAGCAATAGCGCCGGGAATAAAAATTGAAGAAGTCGGAATTCGTCCCGGCGAAAAAATACACGAAGAAATGATAACCGAAGCTGATGCCGTAAGCACAATTCAGTTTGAAAAATATTTTGTCATTCTACCTTCGGTTCAGCTTGGTGGCGCGGAACAATTAAAATTATGGGATACCGAAAAATTCAGAACTACAAGCAATTCCAAACCCGGAAAATTTTGCAACGATACTTTTAAGTATAACAGCGGAACAAACGAATGGTTTCTTTCAGTTGAGGAATTGAGAGAGCTTATAAGCAAGAATGTGATTGGTGATTAGTTATTGGTGATTAATCATGACTAGCATTAAATCTTTTCATGATCTGGAGATATGGAAATTATCCCATCAGCTTGTTTTAGAAGTTTATAAAATCTCGAAAATGTTTCCTAAGGAAGAAAATTTCCGAATTACTTCTCAGTTAATAAGAGCATCATATTCGATTCCTTCAAACATTGCCGAGGGGATGGGCAGATACACAAGAAAAGAGTTTATAAATTTTCTCACAATTGCCCGTGGTTCAGTAGAGGAATGCAAATATTTAATTTTACTAGCCAAAGATTTAGGATATATATCCGAAGTCATATTTACTGAATTAACATTAAAATATGATTCTCTTGGTAAAATGATTAATTCATTAATTAATTCTTTAAAAAGAAAATCGGCTTAAACAAATATGAATAAAAAGCAACCAACAACTAATAACCAAAAACCAACAACCAAAATATATTCTTACGGCAAACAGACAATTGACGATGCCGATATTCAATCTGTTGTTGAAACACTTAAAAGCGACTGGCTTACACAGGGTCCTACTATCCAGAAATTTGAGCAAGCGCTGAATGAAAAGTTTGGAAGTAAATATGCCTCTGCAGTTGTAAATGGAACCGCCGGACTGCATCTTATCGCAATGGGTTTGGGATGGAAAAAAGATGATGTCGTTATCACATCGCCCATAACATTTCTTGCAAGTGCAAACTGTGCAATATATGTCGGTGCAACACCCGATTTTGCCGATATCAATGAATCAACTTATACAATTGACCCGAATGAGCTTGAATGGAAGTTGAAGCAATATTCAATTCGAAACAGAAAAGTCAAAGCTGTTGTTGCAGTTGATTATGCCGGTCATCCTTGTGATTGGGATGCTTTAAAATCATTGCAGAACAAATATGAATTCCAACTTGTAAATGATTACTGCCATTCACCCGGCGCCGAATATAAAAATGATATCCAATACGCCGCAAAATTTGCAGATGTTGTGAATATGAGCTTTCACCCGGTAAAACATATAACAACGGGTGAGGGCGGCGCTATTTTGTCGAATGATGATTCATTGGATAATAGAATCAAAACCTTAAGGACTCATGGAATCACAAAAGATGAATCAGTATTAGAAAAGAATGACGGACCGTGGTATTATGAAATGCATGAAGTTGGATTTAATTACCGCCTAACAGATTTCCAGTGCGCACTAGGAATTAGCCAGCTAAAAAAAATTGATCGTTTTTTAGAAAAACGAAGAGCAATAGCACAATACTACGATGATTTTTTCGGAAAAGATGATAGATTTATCATACCCAATGTTTCGGAAGATTATAAACACGCTTATCATCTCTATCCTCTTCAGATAAAATTTGACGAATTAAAGATTTCAAAAAAAATATTCTTTTCGAAAATGAAAGAAAAGAATATTTTGCTACAGGTTCATTATGTGCCTGTTCATCTTCAACCGTTTTATAAAAACAATTTCGGATTTAAGCACGGCGATTTTCCAATTGCGGAAATATTTTATGAAAGGGAATTATCAATTCCAATGTACCCTACTCTTTTAAATGAAGATTTAGTTTACATCACTAAATCAATTGTTGAAACTCTGGATAAAATAAAATGAAAATATCAATTGTTACAGAAGGGTTATACAATAGAGGTTATGGCCACGTTACCCGTTGTCTCTCCCTTTATCAAGCGTTTGAAGAAAGAAACCTTTTTCCTACATTATTTATTAACGGTGATAATGAGTGCATGCCATTCATCCCGGAAACAAGGCATGATTTATTCGATTGGATGACTAATCAAGATGAATTAATTGAAAAAATCTCCAATAGTGATATTGTTATTGTTGATTCATATCTAGCCCCGCTGGATTTATATCAACGAATTGCCGCTACTGCGACATTAACAATCTATATTGATGATTACGTGCGCTTGAATTATCCGGAAGGAATTGTTGTTAACGGTTCAATTAATGCCGAACAATTAGGATATCCAACAAAAGTGGGCACTACTTACTTGCTTGGACCAAAATTTACACCTTTACGAAAAGATTTTTGGGCAGGAAGAGAAAAAACAATTAAGGGCAATATTCAATCCGTCCTATTAACTTTTGGCGGACAAGATTTAGAAAATTTAACACCTCGCATGCTTCGTATGTTAGTTAGAAATCAACCCGAAATGAAAAAAAATGTTGTTGTCGGAAGCGGTTTTAGAAATATCGATTTGATAAACGAAGCCAAAGACGATCAAACCGAAATTTTTTATTCTCCTTCAGGTTTAGAAATGATGAAAATAATGTATGAGAGTGATATTGCCATGTCTGCCGCTGGTCAAACAATTTACGAACTTGCCAGAGTCGGTGTGCCTACTATTGCAATTACAGTCGCGGAAAACCAAGAGAATAACTTAACCGGTTGGATCAAAGAAGGGTTTTTAACAACGTATTTCAACTATGAAACCGTTAATCTAGAAAATCGTCTTCTTACTGTTTTTAATAGTTACGAAGAAAGGGAGGTCCGTTTAAAACTGAGCATGACTGGGAGAAAAAAAGTTGACGGTCTTGGTGCACGAAGAACTATCAGCGCAATTTTAGAGCATGTAATTAAAAAAAACGGCGGCTGTTATTTACGCACTGCCCGAGACATTGATACAATGATGGTTTTCAATTTATCCAATGAGAGATCTGTTCGTTTGAATTCGGTTGATCAATCTCAAATTAAATGGCAAGATCATATAAAGTGGTATAGTGAAAAAATTAATGATAATAATTGTCTCTTCTTTTTGGCTTTTAATAGTAACGATGAGTTTGTAGGGCAGGTAAGATTTGATATTAGACTCAACTACGCCGTTATAAGTATAAGCATCGATAAAAAATTTAGGGGGAAAGGACTCTCCTCTCCACTTTTGATAAAGAGCAGTTTTCAATGTTTGAAAGAAAAACCAAAAGTTAAATCTATTCTTGCATACATTAGACACGCAAATACTACTTCAATAAAAGCCTTTGCAAGTGCGGCTTATGTTTTTTCTCATGAAGAAGTTATGAATGACGAAAAATTCTTAGTCTATAAATTGACGCGAAAAGTATGACCATTACAATCGGCAATAGAACCATCGGCGGAACAAATAATATTTTTATTATCGCAGAAATCTCTGCTAATCATAATCAAAAATATGATGTAGCCCTTGAATCTATTAAAGCAATTAAAGATTGCGGCGCGGATGCGGTTAAACTCCAAACCTATACAGCCGATACATTAACGATTGACAGCGATAAAGAAAATTTCAAAATTCAGCAAGGAACCATTTGGGACGGTACAACTTTATACAAGCTGTATCAACAAGCTTACATGCCGTGGGAGTGGCAGCCGAAATTAAAACAATATGCAAAAGAACTTGGATTAATCTGCTTCTCGTCTCCGTTCGATAAAAGCGCTGTTGATTTTCTAGAGAAGATAAATGTCCTGGCTTATAAAATTGCTTCGTTCGAAATCGTCGATATTCCTTTGATTGAATACACTGCTTCTAAGGGAAAACCGGTTATACTTTCAACAGGAATAGCAACAGAAGTTGAGATTAATGAGGCAATAGAAGCATGCAGACGGATGGGGAATAATCAAATTGCTCTTTTAAAATGCACTTCCGAATACCCCGCATCAATTGAAGATGCTAATCTAAAAATGATTCCGGCTCTCGCAGAAAAGTTTAATACAGTTGTAGGTCTGTCAGATCACACACTGGGCACAATAGTGCCGGTTGCCGCCGCCGCTTTAGGCGCAAAAATTATTGAAAAACATTTTATACTTGATAAAAGTTTAGGCGGACCCGATTCTTCTTTTTCACTTGAACCTGCCGAATTTAAAAAAATGGTTACTGAAATTAGGCAAGTTGAGAAAGCTCTCGGTGAAGTTAATTTCGATTTATCCGATAAAACAAAAAAGAGTAGAATGTTTGCCCGCTCATTATTTGTTGTTCAGGATATTCGCGCCGGTGAAAAATTTACAGAAGATAATGTTCGCTCCATAAGACCATCATATGGATTGCCGCCAAAATTTCTAAAAGAAATTTTGGGCAAAAAAGCATCAACGGATATTGAACGGGGAACACCATTAGACTGGACTCTAATTGAAGATTGAGAAGCAAGATCTTGGAATTACCGCAATAGTACAAGCGCGCTCCGGCTCAACCCGCCTGCCGGGAAAAATTCTGAAAAAAATTTACAATGAACCGATTCTATGGCATGTAGTTAACCGTCTATCATATTCTAAATTGATCAATAAAATTATTATTGCAACGACAGATCTAGCCGAGGATGATCAAATTCAAGAATTTTGTGAAGCGAATAAATTTTTGTTCTACCGCGGAAGTTCAGAAGATGTTCTTTCGCGATATTTTAATGCCGCAAAATCATTTGAAGCCAAAATCATAGTTAGAATTACTTCCGACTGTCCCGTGATTGATTATTCAATTGTTGATAGGATGCTGGAAATTTTTATTTTTGAAAATCGGTTAAATAAATTAGATTACTTAAGCAATGTTTTACCGCGTACTTTTCCCCGAGGGCTGGATACGGAGATATTCACTTTTGCCGTTTTGGAAAGAACATACAACGAAGCCAATCAAGTTTACGAACACGAACATGTAACTCCATATATTTATAATCATCCCGCGCAATTTGCAATTAAAAATTTTTCCAATGAAAAGGATTATTCAATCCATCGCTGGACAGTTGACACACAGGAAGATTTTAATCTAATCGAGGAAATCTATAAATCTCTTTATGAGAAAAATAAAATCTTTCTTTTTGAAGATATATTAAAACTTTTTGAAGAGCAGCCCGATCTTATCCGGATTAATCAGAACATTCAACAAAAAAGAATTGGAGAGTAAAATGAAAATCACCCGTCGTGATTTTGTTAAAGCCGGCGCACTTGTAAGCGGCGGATTAATGGTAAATCAACTTTCTCCTTCAAATATATTTGGGCAACAACCGGTTGACGGAAATTTGATTGCCGTTTCAACCTGGGGCGGTACAATTAAATCAACTGAAAAAGCTTTTGAATATTTGAAAGCCGGGAAAAATTCACTCGATGCTTTAGAAGCCGGTATCCGTGTTGCAGAGGATGATCCGACAAATAGTTCCGTTGGTTACGGAGGATTTCCGGATGAGGATGGTATTGTTACACTCGATGCATCGGTTATGGACTGGAATGGTAATGCAGGTTCGGTCGGATGTATTGAAGGAATAAAAAACCCGATCTCTGTAGCAAAACTTGTTATGCAGAGAACAAAACATGTAATGCTAGTCGGCGACGGCGCAAAAAAGTTTGCGCTACAAAACGGATTCAAAGAAGAAAACCTTTTAACAGAAAATTCCCGGCAAGCATGGGAGAAATGGAAGAAGGAGAATCCGCATGGTGTAAATCGTGTTGATGAGAAGAATCATGATACAATTGGATTGCTGGCAATTGATAATTCCAACAATCTTAGCGGAGGTGTTTCAACAAGCGGAATGGCATGGAAGATTCACGGAAGAGTTGGCGATTCTCCAATTATCGGTGCTGGTATGTTTGTAGATAATGAATTTGGCGGTGCTGTTGCGACTGGAAACGGAGAATTTGTGATGAGAACAGTCGGAAGTTTTTTAGTTGTTGAAAAAATGCGGGACGGTCTTTCTCCGCAAGAGGCATGTGAGTTTGCAATCAAGAGAATCTATAAGACAGCAAAGAACAACAAGGATATTCAAATTGGTTACCTCGCAATTAACAAGAAAGGTGACGTTGGCGCATTTTCATTATATGACGGTTTTACTTATGCGCTGACAAACGGAAAAGAAAGCAAAGTAGTGAAGAGTGAGTTTTTGACGAAGTAAAACATAATAGATCATTCAGCTTTTAACTAACTGCAAACAAAAATGGTGTTGTTATGAAAACAATAATCTCTTTCTTGTTTCTCTTTACAATAATTTTTCTTTCCCGATCTTATTCGCAGACAAAAGAAGATTCTCTGGCTATCAAAAGTTGTGCTTCAAATTATATCGAAGGATTTTATGAGGGCAATGCAGAACGGATGGAAAAAGCATTACATCCTGAACTTGCTAAAAGAATTGTAAGAACCGATCCTCAATCCGGCAGACAACGTTTTGACCAAATGAGTGCGCTGACGCTAATAAATATTACAAAAGCCGGCGGCGGCAAATCTATTCCCGCGGATCAAAGAATTTTTGAATTTAAAATCCTAGACATCACCGGGAATAATGCAAGTGTTCGGACTGTTGCTAAAGGATTTTTCGATTACATTCATCTTGCCAAATGGAATGGTGAGTGGAAAATTGTAAACGTCTTGTGGGATTTTATTAAGAACTAAAATCAATTAGTGGCATTAAGTTTCTCTGCGCGGTCTGCTAATTTTAATTTTTCTACCAGCTCATGCAAATCGCCTTCAATAATTTCCGAAAGGTTATAGAGAGTTAAACCGATTCGGTGATCAGTAACTCTATTTTGCGGAAAGTTGTATGTTCTAATTTTATCGCTCCGGTCACCGCTTTTAACCATAGTTTTCCTTGTGGCGGCAATTTCGCTATTCTGCTCGTTCAACTTCAAATCATATAAGCGTGCCTTCAAAACTTTCATCGCTTTGTTCCGGTTCTTCAATTGCGAACGTTCGTCCTGGCACTGAACAACAAGTCCGGTCGGCAGGTGAGTTATGCGAATTGCGGTTTCAACTTTATTTACGTTCTGACCGCCGGCGCCTCCGCTTCTGTAAACATCAATCCTTAAATCACCGGGATCAATATTCACTTCAACATCTTCAACCTCAGCAAGAACAACAACCGATGCAGCCGAAGTGTGCACGCGTCCGTTTGCTTCCGTTGCCGGAACACGTTGAACTCGATGAACACCGCTCTCAAATTTTAAATCGGCGAAAACACTTGTACCGATCAGACTAAAAACAACTTCTTTAATTCCGCCGATGCCGGTATCGTTCAAATCAATTACCTCTTGTTTCCAGCCCCGGATTTCAGCATAGCGGGAATACATTCTATAAAGATTTGCGGCAAAGAGTCCGGCTTCATCGCCTCCGGTTCCTGCACGTATTTCCATAATTACGTTTTTATCATCATCGGGATCTTTCGGAACGAGAAGAAATTTTATTCTTTCTTCCATCAAATCGCGTTTGGCTTTTAATTCATTTAATTCGCTCTCGGCAATTTCAGAAAGTTCTTTATCCTCGCCGCTATCGATAATTTCTTGATTGCCCTTGATGTTATTAAGAAGGCTGTCGTACTCATTAAAAGCTTCAACAATATCAATAAGTCCGCTTCTCTCTTTGCTTAATGAAATAAGTTTCGATTGAACGGAAAGATTTCCCGGATCCGACAATTGCTCGTTTATCTTATCGTACTTTTCTTTTATTGATTTTAACTTGTCGTAGATTTCCATTGGTCCTCTAATTAAAGCCGGCAGATCCGGTAAAATTTGCGGGCAAATATACTCAAGTTAGCGATGAATTTCTAAGAAGCGTGGTCTATGGCAAGTTATCAAGGAAAAGAGATCAAGTCATTTCTCGCAATGCCGCCAGATACATTTGCTGAATTTCGAGAGAAGGAAATTCTTCATTGCCCGATCGATTCGATTTTAGATTGAAGTGTTGGAACATCTGATCCAGAGCATCAAACATATTTAGTGATTGCAAACCGGTGTCTCTTAAATAATGAATCAGCTTCAATGTGCGGAAACCGTCAAACCAAATCATTTTCTGTTTTTGTATTTGCTCTTCAGCTTTAGAGTTGGCGACAATTTTCCCCCAGCTTTCTTGAAATGAATTTTCAATTAGAAAGGAATGCAGAGCATGATGAATTTCTTCCGCATTTTTTAAGTATTGATCTGCTTCAAGGATCTCTGGAGAATTAAAACATTGAAGCCATTCTTTCAGCACTTTAAAAGATTTTGGATTATACAAAAGATATTCGTCATGAGTCCCGGCAAAATATCTGTTAACTCTTTGTCCAGTACCGAATGGTACACGCCACGAGCCGCGGCTTGCCGGATAAACTTTTGCCGAATTAATTTTTTTTATTGATGTTATCTTCGCAAGCTTTTCCATAAAATAAAAATCTTCTGCGGCTTTCTTCTTATTCATCCCGGCGATTTTGAGATAGCTTTCGTAATCGCAGATCATTGTAGAACCGATTGTTGGAAACGCAAACGGAGAATTTGCAAAGTTTAATCCAAGTACATAATACCGGAGAAATATTTCGTAACAAATGATTGCGAATTTTTCTTTTTCATTTTCCGGAAGAAGATGTTCATACTGTACATAAGCCGCTTTAGTCTTTTCGCTTTTAAATTCTTGAACGATATTGGTTAAATAGTTTTTGTCAACGGTACAATCGGCATCTAGACAGATTAATATTTTCTTTTCTTTATTAGTGTAATCAAAATGAGTTAGCGCTATATCCATCCCGATTTTTCTTGCTAATCCAACTCCCCCGTCCTTTTCCGGCAGTTCCAAATTTGTACTTGATGCATCAATCAACCCAACATTCAATTCGGTTTGACGGATTTTCTCGAAAAGATCAGTATCGTTTTTTCCGGCAATGATCTCACGGATGGATACCAGACTTTTCATATTATCGTTTTTAATCTCTTCATCCGAACCATTCATGTTATTAACGACAAAAATTACCAATGTCTCTTTAAAATATTTATTGTCATTCTGAACAAATGATTTTAAAAGGCGATGAATGTTTTCACATTCTTGAATAGCAGGAACAACTATGATATTGTTATAACTCTTCTCGCCGGAAAGTTCGAGCTTCCAGGTGCCGGCGCTATACTTATTTATATATTTTTTTACTTCCGGCGGTAATTCTTTATTCATCGTGGATATTTTCATGAAAAGTAATTTTGAGAAATGATTTGTTTAGCAGCTTCATAGTCGGGTCCGTCAATCCAATTAATTTTAACTCCCTCTCTTTCCATCTTTCTAAACCACGTCATCTGCCTTTTGGCAAAACTATGAATTGCACTGTTAAGCTTTTGAAACATATCGTTATAGTTCAATTCTCCCTTTAAATATCTTCCCAGAAATTTATACTCAAGTCCGAACAAATCGAGCCGATCAAAAGAGAGTCCCGCATCAATCAGCCGTTTAACTTCTTCAATCATCCCGTTTTCTAACCGGCGCTTTAAGCGGGCGGTTATTCTCTTTTTTATTTCTTCCCTTTCAAGCCTAACCCCAATTATTAAGGAATTGATCTCCGGGCTTTTTATTTTGTTGTTGGTTTCGGATTCAGCAATCATGATTGCGCGTATCACTCGATCTTTAATAAGCAAGTCTGTTGTATTATGCAAAGACGGACTCAGATTTTTTAAAATTGTAGTCAATTGTTCGATTGAAAGATCGCTCATTTCCGAATAACGCTCATCGTCAAACTCAACCTTATTTAGGCTATAGTTCTTCAGAATAGAATGAAGATACAAACCGGTTCCGCCGACAAGAAAAGGAATTTTCATTCGCGAAGTAATTTCATTAAATATTTGATAGAACTGTTTATTGAAGAGAAATAAATTAAACTCGTCTTCCGGCTCGATTACATCAACCAAATGATATGGGACTGTTTTTCCATTAATAATATAATCGCTTAAATCCTTTCCGGTACCGATATCCATTCCTTTATAGACCTGGCGCGAATCGGCAGAAATTATCTCTCCTCCAAAATAATCAGCAAGCGAGGCACCGAGAAATGTTTTGCCAACGGCGGTAGGACCAAGAATGGTAATTAAATTATTCTGCATAAATTATAATCGAAGCCGGATTGTTGACCGCTCTCATTTATTCACCGGCAAAAATGATTAAAATGCCGAAGCGATCGGAAGTGTAATCATAAATGTAGCGCCTTCACCGAGTGCGCTTTGGACGTTTATTGTACCGTCGTGGGCTTCAATAATTTTTTTAGTTATCGCAAGACCTAATCCGGTGCCCTCTTTTTTACCTAGAGTCATAAACGGTTCAAAAATTTTCTCTTTGAAGCCATCGGAAATGCCAAGTCCGTTGTCTTTAAAAGAAATTTCAACTTTTTTGTCTGCCCGTTTTGTTGAGATAATAATTTTACCTCCATCCGGCATTGCGTCGCAAGCATTTTTAACTATATGCTGATATGTCTGGAAAAATTCTTTTACATCAAGCTTAACCGTAACATCCTTATCAAATTCATTTTGTATTTGGCAATTACGGCTTCCAACTAATTGCTCAACTCGTGAAGCATAATCGCTAAGTGTGCTATTAAGACTCACATTCAACATTCGTAATATTGGTTTCCCTTCGGAATAGCTTGAAGTAGTTTGAACCAAATCCGCAACTTGATTCAGTTGGTCGAGCAGCATATCAAGAACCTGAACAGCATCCGGCGGTAACGATTTAGTTCGCAAATGCTCGGCATATCTTTTACTCACTAAGACCGGTTTCTTAATATCCTGAATTAAAAAGTTTGCCATTTTTCCAAGTGAATGAACTCTTTCTCCTTGCAAAAGTTTTTCAACTAATTCCGCATTGTTAAGTGCAATGGCGGAATGAATTGAAAGTGCCGCTAAAAATTCTTCATCACGTTTTGTGAATTCGCCGTTAGCGCTGTTAAGAAGCTGAAGAACGCCAACTATATTACCCTTGTTATTTTTGATCGGGAAGCAGATCATATTTTTAGTTGTATAACCGCTTTCACGGTCAAAATCCGCTTTGAACCGGGAATCTTTACGAACATCCTTTATGTTAATTGTTTCACCGCTTTTTGCAACAAACCCGGCTAGCCCCTCGCCAATTTTCAAACGGATTTCTCGCATCTCATCACCGAGTGTTATCAGCGACCAGAGTTCACCTTTTTCATTATCAACTAGGTAGAGCGTGCCGCGGTCTGAGTGAGTCAGATCTTTTGCTACATCGATAATATTTTTTAATACTTCATCAACATGAATGGTTGAATTAACAAGTTCTGCGGCTTTTATAATCATTTGAAGTTCGTCGGCATTCATCTCTTCCTCCATTTGTGAATCAAACATGGACGAATTTACTTGGAAGGGCGGTTGGTTAAACACTTCTTCAGAAACTTCCGGCTTCTTAATCTCTTCAATAATTTTTTCTTCTTCACCAAAAACAGTTTCAGGTCCGAAATCTTCAATTGTGATTGGAGCTTCCGGTTCGGCGATTTCTTCTTCATGTAATTCCGGAATAGATTGTTCCACTTCAAGAATTGGGATTTCATTCTGCGGAGGTATTTCACCGGTTAATGGTTTCCTGGAAACGATTGGTTCGTCTTTTAATCCAAAACTTTGAAAAAATGCATCATCGCTTTCTTTTACTTCCGGTTTCGAATCGTTTATCTTTTTGCTTGGCTCAAATGAGGATGTATTTCCGCTTAAGATATTAAATAGCGCATCATTTAATTCAGTTGTTGGACGGGTAATTCTCGCATTTGTCGGTTCTTCCGGTAATTCAACATCCGCTTTAGGAATTCCGTCTTCATTCAAGAATGCGTTCTCATCAAAGGTAAATTCTTTTATCGGCGCCGGGGTTAATTCTGTGCTTGATGTAAAATTATCAATCGGATGAATAATATTTTCTTCCTTAGTTCTTGAAATATCTGCGATTGATTTAAAAAATTCTTGAGGATTTGGTTCTTCGTCTTTTGAAGATTCGATTATATTGTTTGATTTAGTTTCGGCTGTCGAAGTCCAGTGTAAATCTGACGATGGAGAAGGTTCCGCATTTTTTATTTGATCTGATGAGTTGCGGGCAACATTATTTGCAGAGAGCATTTCTTCATCTATTTCGGCAACGGGCTCGCGCAGATTGATCAGAATTTCATCGTCCTGTTGAATCAATGCTTCAATTTCTTCACGGGATAATGCTATCAAATAAGAATCTCTTAACGCTACAGCAGTTGATGTGCGCGCAGTCTCCTCAAAAAATTCTTCGTGACCAAAGAAATCATTTTCGCTAAAGATAAATGATTTCGTTTTTCCAAGCAGACGTTTCTTTAGAATATTTATCTCTCCGCTCGTAATAAGATAAATTATATCGGCAATATCACCTTCGCGGTAGAGAATTTCTCCTTCTCCGATAGTTATTAGCCGTCCACGCACACCGGTCATGCTAATTTTCGATATATCGGCGTTTTTAAGTAATTTGTTACGGCTTAATGTTATTAATAATTGATTTTCCATTTATCGGATATTTATTGAGGTAATTTATGCCCAAAAGCGAAATAGCTCTTGCCGTCAAACACCTTTCCAAACACGATAAGGTGCTCTCAACAATAATAAAAAACTTTGGCATTATCAATTTAACAAGTCATAAGAAATATTTTGAATTGCTGCTCTGTTCTATTATCGGGCAGCAATTATCCGTCTATGCAGCGGCTTCAATTGAGAAAAGGTTTTTAAATCTTTTCAACAATAATCCTTTACCGGATCTAGTTCTACAAACAGATGACCTGGTATTGCGTTCGGTTGGATTATCAAATTCGAAGGTGAAATATGTAAAAGATCTTTCGCAAAAAATTATTTCCGGCGAACTAAAATTAAAAGGTTTTTCAAAAATGTCGGATGACGAAATCATCGCAGAACTTACAAAAGTAAAAGGAATCGGAATTTGGACATCCCACATGTTTTTAATTTTTACTCTGGGAAGGTTGAATGTTCTTCCTGTTGGCGATCTTGGTATTCGTAAGTCTATAATGGTAAATTACCGCTTGAAAAAATTACCGGAAGATAAAACAATCCATTCAATCGCTAAAAACAACGGTTGGCATCCATACTGCTCGGTTGCAAGTCTTTATTTATGGCGCAGTTTAGATACAAAAGGTGAATCTCAACTAAAATAAAAGCATCAAATGATATGGACGAACTAAAACTTATTGAACAAGCTCAACACGGTGACAAAAAAGCTTTGACCGAGCTTGTAAAACTTTACGAACAAACTGTTTTCAATTTCTCTTTTAAGATTTGCAGGAATAAAGAAAAAGCAGAAAATACCATGCAGGAAACATTTTTGAGCATGGTGAAAAATATAAAACAGTTCAGCGGAGAATCGAAACTTTCTACATGGCTCTACCGTGTTGTTTCGAATCATTGTCTAATGCTTGCGCGTTCAGCCGGTAAATATGAATTTGCTTCATTTGAGGATGAAGATGCTAAAATCGACGAAAAAAGCATTGCCGATTGGAAAGTGACTCCCGATAAAGTTGCAGAAAGCAATGAATTGAAAGCCATTTTAGATAAGGCAATTGAAAAACTTCCAGCCGATTACAGAATTGTATTTATGCTTCGGGATGTTGAAGGATTATCAACTGAAGAAACGGCAAAAATGGTAGAGTTGTCAATTCCGGCTGTAAAATCGCGCCTGCACAGGGCGAGAGCATTTTTAAGAGATGAATTAAATGAGAGATTTAAATATGAGCGAGAATAAACCTATCTGTAAAGATGTGATGGCGCACATCTGCGATAATCTTGGCGAGGAATTAAATTCGTCAAAGTGCGTTTCAATTAAAGCTCATCTAGAAAATTGTGAGAGCTGCAAACATTATTTCAAATCTGTGGAAACAACAATCGAGTTTTATAAAAAATACAACGTTACAGTCTCTGAAGATGCACACAATAGATTAATGGATTGCTTGGGATTAAGCGACCGGCAGGGTGATTGACCAATAATTAATTGTTTCCGTATAATAAAAAACCCGCTTCGGTTTATTCCGGACCGGGTTTTTAATTTTAGCATTAATAAGAAATTACTTTTTCTCTTCCAACGTCGATCTGAAATATTTTTCCGCTTCATCCGGTTTAAACAAATTTTCCGGTGTTTGCTCAACATCGGGAATTCTTCCGTTCAGAAGATCATCAATTACTTTTTCATTCAATTGATTAGGATGAATTCTTCCAGAAATTTTTCCATCTCTGCCAATTAAAATGATATTTGGAATTGCCCATGCGTTGTATTTCCTGAATGTGCGGAAATCATTGTCCATTGCTATAATCGTGTTCAATCTATTTTTCTTCAAGAGCGGAATAATTTTACTTTCCGGTTCATACGTAATTGAAATTACTTTTAACTTTTTGTCCTTATACTTTTCAACAAGATCATTCATATGCGGAAAAGCTTGTATGCATGGACTGCACCATGTAGCCCAAAAATCCAAAAGTACTACTTCATCTTTCATATTTAACAAATCCATGTAGGCAGAATCTTTTTCATCCAATGGTGCAATTTCCAATTTGGATGGTGCGGAACCAATAATTTCCGATTTTTGACCGTAAATCAATCCGGAAAAAAATAAAATAATTATCAGAAATAATCTCTTGTTCATCAATCGTCTCCTAAGCATCAGCTTTTTTTCAAGTAAACATTTCCATTGATAGTTTTAATCTTGATTTTATTTTTTCCGCCGTTGATCGTTCCAGTTCCATAAACATATTTTCTAGGAGAGCCTTTAGAGTTATCCCACTCTTTCGTTCTCTCTTCTTTAACCGGAAAATCACTAACTATTTTTAACTTGTTAAATTCATCATCGGATTTCACTTTTTTGTCTTTTGCATAAGCGATTTCAATTTCAATATCCATTGATAATCCTTCCGGAACAGTAAGCGTAATATCTCCGCCCATCGATTGAAGAGAGACATCTCTCTTTCCTTCATTTGGATTGCCAACCATTTTTACATTAACATCACCGCCCATTGTTTTTGCTTTGATCCAGCCGTTGATCTCTTTTACTTCAATGTTGCCGCCCATCGTTTCGGCGTCAATAAATTTAGCAGCTTTATTAATAGTAATTGGCCCGCCCATAGTTTTTACTTTGGCACCATTCATCGCTTGATCAACTTCAATAGATCCGCCCATGGTGGAAATTGTTATTTCTTTACCGGATGAATTATTTCTTCCTCTAACATTGTTTTGTTTTATGCTTCCGCCCATAGTTGATAAATCTAAAGTTCCGATGAGATCATCAACATCAATTGATCCACCCATCGTTTCAACCTTGCCGTCAAGATCACATCTCTCTACATTAATTGAGCCGCCCATTGTTTTCATTTTCGCTGTTCCTTTAAGATCGGACATACTAATAGCTCCGCCCATAGTGGTTCCTTCAAATTCACCTTCAGCTTTTTTTAAATTGATAGAGCCACCTGTTGTTGTAAATTCAATATTATACTTTCGCGGCATCATAACCAGCACTTTTATATTTGTGCTATTGTGTTTACTCTTTTCTTTATAGTCAGATTCAACTTTTACATCATTTCCGCTTTGACTGAATTCGAATTCCACATTATCGGCATCTCGTCCGCTTAGCTGAACTTCGACACTAACGAGTTCTTTATCCCATCCTTCGGCAGTAATAGAAGCACCCGACTTTAGATCAAAATTTAATTTGCCTCCGGCTTTAACTTGAAATTCTTTTTTGATTTCTTTGTTGTCAGAAGAAAGATTCTTCTCTGAATTACCTTTTTTATTTTTAAAGACATTCGTGCTCGCCGGAACAGCGGCAATAAAAATCAATCCTAAAATTCCTAGTAAAATAATTACTGCAAACTTTTTCATTTCTTTCTCCTTTAGTTATAAACCTTTTTTAATTTTGATCTCATCATTAACAGACTTCAAATAAATTTTACTGCTGCCGCCGTTGATCTTGTAAATGCCAACTATATCACGAGCTTTATCATCTAAATTGTAAGATTGGGAATCAAAATCTGAGTGAATTTTATAATCATCTTTTGAGTACTTCCATCCACCTTGAACATGTATGCGGGCATCCACCGTAACATTTGCTGATGAAGAAAGAGTTAAATCAATTGAGCCCATATTTGTAGTGATTTTGCTTTCACTATTTGCAGCCGGATTAAGTCCGATAGCTATTGATCCAGACATGGTTTTTAGATCAACGCTTCCGTCCACTTTTTTAAAATCAATATCTCCGCCGCTTGTCTTTGCTTTGATTATTCCTTTGGCGCTATTCAGCATTAAATTGCCACCTGATGATTCCATATTAAGATTTCCCGATGAAAAGTTGACCGTTACATCTCCGCCATAAGTTACCAAATCCGAATCACCACCTAATTCACCAACATTTATGTCGCCGCCATAAGTTTTAGCGTTTACACCTGCTTTGGAATTTTTAATTTTAATATCCCCGCCGTTAGTAGAAACCTTTGCGTTTTTACCGTTAATAGAACCGATCGAAATATCGCCGCCGTAGGTATTGACGTCGCAATCACCGGCTATTTCATTGAGGTTAATATCTCCTCCCTTTGTTTCAACTTTAGCAGAACCAACTATATTCTTTGAACTAATCTCGCCGCCATAAGTATCAATTGTCACAGATCCATCAACATTGTTCTGCAGTGAAACATCTCCGCCCATAGTCTTGAGATCAAGATTAAACTTTGCCGGTACGGTGAATGTAAAGGTTATTTCATCTTCGGTATCGTCTTCATCATTATCAAATTTTACGAAGAGTTCGTTTCCTTTCATCTCCGTTTCAAGTTTTTTAAATGTGTCGTCGCTAAGACCTTCAACTGAAATAAGTATTTCATCCTTATCCCATGTTTGTATAATAATTCCGCCAGCCATGAGATCAACATTTAATTTTCCGCCTTTGGAGACTTTGAATGACTTGGTTTTTCCATCTTCCCGGCTGGCTGCATACAGCATATTTGTCGTCAGTAATAAGACTGCTGCAAATGCGAGTAAATATTTTTTACTTTTCATATTATTCTATCTCCTTCAAAATAGAAGCCGCTCGTATTTTAACAAACGAATTTTTTTGAACTTGTGATTGTTTTGTTAATTCTTGTTTTAAAACTTCATCTATAATATTCTGCCTATGATTCCAATCAGCCAGCGCATTTATTGCCGCAACACGAATTCCGGAATTTTTATCCTTTGAAAGTACATTTAGCATTACATCCCGGATCTGGTCATCAAAGGGATAATTTTGTAAAGCGAGCAAAGCTTCTCTTCTTACAGCCGGGTTTTTATCTTTTTTGAGCGCCGCAATTAACGCGTTCTTAATTTTTAGATCCGGCTTAAAAGTTTCACTTGTTACTTGATTTGAGATTGCGCTAATGCTTTTTATTCTGATGCCGTCGTTTGAGCCTTCAAGAAGAGCCTTAATCAGCGATTCATATAAGCCGCTTTTATTAATGTTTCTTTTTTCAAAACTTGGAGAGTCAAAGTTGTTTGACATCTGTTTATCATTATTCGTCTCGGAAATTGTGTTCTCTTGTGGGGTGTTGACGGTTGCCTGTTTATTTAGAATTGATGGATATTGTGCTGTTTTTAAGAACATCATATAAGCAATTCCAATACTCGCGATCAAAGTAACGGCTCCGCCCAAAACCAAACTATGATTGCGGTAGAAGTAGAATCTAACTCTTTCAATTAAATCCGGCATAAAAGAAGTTTCGTTTGATGATTGTCTGATTTTTCTCAGTAATGACTGACGTGAGTTGATCAGTAAGCGTTCATCGGCTTCGGACGGTTTACTCTTCGCAATTAAAGTGAATTCATTTTTGATCTTCTCGAATTCTTCTCTTAACTGATTTTCTTCCATCATCGCATTTTCAAGTTCAATTCTTTCTTTATCTTGAAGTTCATCCAATAGATAGAGGTAAACTTGTTCTATGAATTTTTCTCTGTTCATTCTTTCTCCTTTAACTGTCATGCCGAACTTGTTTCAGCATCTGATAATAGATTCCGGATCAAGTCCGGAATGACAACGACCGTCATCTTACATCTCTCATAACATTTTTCAATCGGTCTCTCATTTTGTGAGTTGCTGTAAAGAGATATTTCTTAACGGCTCCTTCGCTGCATTGCATCATTTCCGCTATTTCTCGAATCTTATATTCTTCAAAATATTTTAATGTAAAAACCATCTTCTGCTGCGGCGGAAGTTCGTTCAATGCCTTGTTAATATGTTTTGAAATATCTTTTCCTACCGTAAGCTCATCAGATAATTTATTGTCGGTAAGTGTTTCCGCAAGTGTTGTTGAGTTCTCATCGCCGGAATAAATTTCTTTGTGTATCGATTCATGATCTTTCTTTCTAGATTGATGAGTAATACAGACGTTTGTTGTAATTCTAAAAATCCATGTTGAGAACTCGCTTTTGAACCGGAAGTTTTTAAGTCCGCGGTAAACACGCATAAATACTTCCTGGTAGATATCCTTAGCATCATCATCGTTGTTACGAAAAGATTTGGCGATGTTTATAACATGCCGGTCGTAACGGTATACCAACTCTTCAAAAGCTGCCATGTCGCCTTGTTGTGCGTTAATTATTAATTGATTGTCGCTCAAACTCATTCTGTATTACTTCTGGTTGTTTAGACTTTGTGTTATAATAAAAGGTTGTCCTGCAAAGAGAGAAAAAGTTGCTTTTTAATAGAATGAAGAAATCGAATATTTAATTAGGAATGCGGGAACGAAAATTGAATCTGAGATTATGTCATGATAATTCATTTGATAAATAGTAACTGTTTCTCAAGTCATTCTCATTTCCAGAGATTCATATACTTATGCCCGCTTCCCGTATTGAACAGAACAACCGATTCATCATTATTTACCCAGTTCATTTTCAGCAGATTTTTTAATGCGGCAAGTGCTGCGCCGCCTTCCGGTGCGGCAAAAATCCCTTCAGTTCTTCCAATTATATTTGTTGATTCAAAAATTTCTTCATCACTTACGGCAATAGCGGTTCCGTTACTTTCTCTTATTGCGCGAAGAATCAAAAAATCTCCTACTGCCGCCGGTACACGTAAACCATCGGCGATTGTTTTTGCCCCGCTCCACATCTCGGCAAATTGTTTACCATCGTCAAATGCTTTTACTATCGGCGCGCATCCGGTTGATTGAACCGTAACCATCCGAGGTCTTTTTGAACCAATCCATCCTAATTTTTCCATTTCATCAAATGCTTTCCACATTCCAATTAGTCCTGTACCTCCTCCGGTTGGATAAATAATAACATCGGGCAGATTCCAGTTCATTTGTTCGGCAACTTCATACCCCATTGTTTTTTTCCCTTCAATCCGGTATGGTTCTTTCAAGGTAGATACATCAAACCTTCCGAATTTTTTAACTCCTTCTGCTGCTAATTTACCGCAGTCGGTTATAAGTCCATCAACTAAAGTGACTTCGGCACCCAAAGCTTTACATTCAGAAATAAATGGAAGCGGTACATCCTTCGGCATAAACACAAATGATTTCATTCCAGCTAACGCAGCATAAGCACTCATAGCTCCCGCAGCATTTCCCGCTGATGGAATCGAGACTTCTTTAATTCCAAATTCATTGGCTTTCGAAATTGCCAAACAAAGTCCCCGCGCTTTGAATGAAGTTGTCGGGTTGAGCCCTTCATCTTTTATAAAAACATTCTTCATTCCAATTTCTTTACCAAGCCGCGATGCCTTAATCAAAGGTGTAAATCCTTCTCCCAGTGATAACTTAAATTGTTGATCAATAATTGGAAGCATTTCGTGGTACCGCCAAAGAGTTGATTCTCTATCCTTCAATTTATCTTTTGCAAATTCTTTCTGTGCCGATTGCATATCATATCTAGCAAGTAGTGGCTTTCCACACTCGGGGCATAAATTCCAAATTTTATCTTTATCGTAAATTTTTCCGCAATAACCGCATTCCAGGTGAGAGAAATAGCTCATAAACAGATTCCTTTTTAGAAGACGGTTTCAAAATAAGTCCATATCCGTTATTTGTAAAGAAATATTGCGTTTTTAATGAATTAGAAAGGAAAAAATTTTTTATCGAACTACGAAACTTTTCGTATGAACATGGCGTCTCAAGGGTTGAAAAGCAAAAGGATTTGAGATGACAAAGAAACAGACACCGAAACCAACAGATTCAGAACTTGAAATCCTTAGAATACTTTGGGAAAACGGCGCTTCTACAGTTAAATCTGTTAACGAAAAATTGAACGAGAAAAAAGAGAGCGGTTACACAACTACTTTAAAGATGCTTCAAATTATGTTTGAGAAAAATCTTGTGGTGCGGGATGAAAATGAAAGAAGCCACGTTTATAAGGCGGCAATTAATCAGGACGAAATACAAAAAGTTTTACTTGATAAACTATTGGTAACGGCATTCAGCGGATCTGCCGCAAATCTTGTAATGCAGGCTCTTGGTAATTCTCAGCCATCAAAAGAAGAATTGAAAAAAATAAAAGAGTTGTTGAATCAAATCGAAAGGGAACGGAAATGACTATCATTTACGAATTAATCCCGGAAGAATTTATAAAAGCAATCGGCTGGACTATTTTTCATTCTCTCTGGCAGGGTGCGGTAATTTCAGTTTTACTTGCCGGAGTATTATTAATGACCGGCAAAAAAAGCGCGCAGCTTCGTTATAACCTCACGGTTACCGCTCTCTTTTTTATGTTCGGAATTTCAATAATTACATTTACACAAGTTTACAGCTCAAATGCTATTAGCAATTCAGAAAGATTTGAATCTGCATCCGCTTCTAATACTGGTTCAAATGTTTCGGAACAGCCGGATTCAGCCGCACCAAATTCAAATGAAGACCTTACCGGTTTATTGAAATCTTATTTCGCACAAAACTTACCAATGATTGTCACCATTTGGTTTTTAGGATTTTTCGTTTTCTCTTTTCGATTTGCCGGTGGAGTTTTTTATGTACAACGATTGCGATCTAAAGGGATTAGCCCCGTAGATGATCCTTGGTTTTATAGGTTGGAAGAACTTACCGCCAGATTCAAATTGAAAAAACTTGTTCAGATTTTCGAATCCGAACAGGTGAAAACACCTATTACAATTGGTTATTTGAAACCCTTGATTCTTCTTCCAATCGGAATGATAAGCGGTTTACCGCAAGAACAAGTTGAAGCAATAATTATTCACGAATTAGCGCATATAAAACGTTATGATTTTTTAATTAACCTTGTCCAAACATTCATTGAAACAATTTTCTTTTACCATCCGGCTGTCTGGTGGATTTCATCAACGATCAAAAATGAAAGAGAAAATTGCTGTGATGATCTCACATTAAAATTGTGCGGCGGTTCGTTAATCTACTTCAAGGCGCTTTACAATCTTCAGCAAATTTGTTCCGAAGAAAACGAAATTGCACTTGCGGTGATAGGAAAGAAAAATCAATTATTCAGGAGGATAAATAGAATGAACTCGAACAATAAGATTACATCGTACGGAGTTAAGTTCACGGCATTTGCAGTTCTGCTTTTAATCATAGCAGCAGCATCCGTTTATTCAACTTCTTCGGCAAAAGAAAATACACACAGTGTAATTGCGGCATCTTTTGTAAACCCGCTTTCGTTTGCCGGCAATAATATTTTTACAGACCCTTCGTGCAATACAACTTTTGACCGTGATACAACTTCCATCAAAAAAGGAAAGCGCACTCTTAAGTTCTCCGATGATGATAAGAGATACAAAGCGAAATTAAATAACGGTAAGCTTGAGGATCTATCTATTGACGGTGAGAAAGTTGACGAAAAGGAATTGCCGAAATATGATACAATGGTAAATGATAGACTTAACGAATATGATTCGTCGATGAAAGAATTCCGCGAAAACATGAAAGATTATAAAGAGAAAATGAAAGTATTCAAGGAAAAGATGAAAAAATTCAGAGGCAGTCATAATTTTGATTATAATTATGATTTTGACTTTGAGATGCCGGCGATCCCGGACATCTCCGTTAATATACCGGATATGGATACAACTCAATGGAAAAAAATGGCAAAGGAGATTCAATATAATGTTCAAGAAAATCTTGCCCGCCATATGAAACATATGCCGAAAATTCACATTCCCCCAATTCATGTCCCGCGGATTGATATGAAAGAATTTAAACATGGCTGGGATAGTACAGAATTCAACAACGAAGAATTCAAAGAGTCCATGAAGGATTGGAAGGAAAAATTCAGCAAAGAGATGGCTAATTGGAAAGTTGATATGAAAGATTTTAAGGTAAACATGGAAAAATTCAACAAAGAGATGAAGGAAAACGGACCCGGCAGTGATAAGTTTAAGAAAAGTATGAGCGATTTAAAAGTAAATATGGATAACCTGAAAGTGGAAATGAAAAAGTTAAAAGAGTTTATACACGCCACCAAAGATGAGCTAGTAAAAGATAACTTGATTAAAGAAGGAGACGATCTCGATGATTTTACTCTTTCAAAAGATGAAATGATTGTCGCCGGGAAAAAAGTTTCACCGGAGCTTCACAAAAAATATTTAGAGCTTTACAAGAAATATTTTGGAAGGGAAATAACCGGGGATCAGAAGTTCAGAATTAATGATTAGTTCAATATTCTAAGTTCAGTTCCCTCTTCTCTTAATGGAGCGGGAACTGAATGCTGTTTTACTTGTTAAGATTTACCAACGCTTCCTTTATCAACTCTTCAATCGAAATATCCGGAGTCTTATCGGAAATAGCCCGCACCATTCGTTCTGCAACTTTTTGATTATAGCCAAGATTAATTAGCGCCGCAATAGCATCTCCGGGAACAGTCGATTTGTTGAAAGAAACGCCGTCAATTATTTCGGCAACCGATTCAACTTTATCTCGTAATTCAATCACCATTCTTTCCGCGGTTTTTCTGCCGATACCGGGAATTGAAATTAATCTTGATACGTTTCCGCTTTTGAGCGCGTCTTTCAAATCTTCAATTTGAATTCCGGATAATATGCTTTGGGCGGATTTTGGTCCAATGCCGCTGACGCCGATGAGTAATTCAAACATCTCTTTTTCCGCCATCGTATAGAATCCGAAGAGGTCCATTGCTGATTCACGCACGCTTAGGTATGTAAAGAGAGAAGCTTCTTCTTTATCTGCAATCTTTTCGAATGTGGTGATTGAAATATTTACAATGTAACCAACGCCGTTAACATCAATCAAAAGTTTTGTTGGTTTTTTCGATATTATTTTTCCGTGCAGGTAACCGATCATAAGTTTTTAGAAATTACTTGTTGACAAAATACAATTTGTTATTCAATTACTCTATCCGGATTTTCTGCAATAAATTCTTTCCAGTTCTTACTTTTTTTTGAAAATGAATTCATTTTAAAAGCATGACAGATTGCAACCGCCAATGCATCGCTTTCATCAAATTTCATCTTGGTTTTTCGAATGGCTAAAAGTTTTTTGATCATGAACTGCACTTGGTCTTTTGATGAAGCGCCGTTGCCGACTACAGCTTTTTTTATTTCGCGTGGCGAATATTCTTTTATTGCTAGATCGTTATGTATTGCAACCAGCATTGAAACACCGCGTGCATAACCGATCTTTAATGCCGACTGAACATTCTTTCCGTAGAAAGCAGTTTCAAGAGCAAACTCATCCGGTTTGAATTGTTTTATTAATTTATTGAGATCATCGTAAATCGTTTGAAGGCGCGGAGGCATCTCTTTTGTAACGGAGATTTTGATAACTCCCGCAGAGACATATTTCAGTTCATTGCTGTCAAAATCAATTATCCCGTAGCCTGTAAAAATTGTTCCTGGATCAACGCCGAGTATTCTCATATATTTTTAATAGAACGCTGATAT
The DNA here is from genome assembly GCA_026390795.1 of Ignavibacteriales bacterium. Taxonomy (NCBI): domain Bacteria; kingdom Pseudomonadati; phylum Ignavibacteriota; class Ignavibacteria; order Ignavibacteriales; species Ignavibacteriales bacterium. Next base: position 1,499,532 of record JAPLFG010000003.1, on the reverse strand, counting down.
TTATGATTATTATGATTTGTTATGATCTTAAATAATCATAAAAAATCTTAACAATCTGCGTTCCTTTATCCTTTATTCAATAAAATCCGCATTTGAAAAAACATTCTGAACATCATCGCTCTCTTCCAAAGCTTCAATCAATTTCATCAATTTTTCAGCGTCATCACCTTTAATTGGAGCACTATTTTTTGCTATCCATTGCAGAGAGGCGTTTTCAACAATTAATTTATTTTCGATTATTTTTTTTCTAACCGTTTCAAAATTTTCCATAGTAGTTGTTACTTCAAAAAAATCTTCTTCGGAAGTAAGGTCGTCGGCACCTGCATCTAGAATAATTTCCATCAAATCATCTTCACTTTTTCCATCGCGTTTAAGAGTAATAATTCCTTTACGCTCGAACATCCATGCAACCGAACCGGTCTCGCCCATATTGCCTAAACCACGACTAAAAATGTGACGGATTTCTGCGACAGTTCTATTTTTATTATCTGTAGCTACTTCAATAAGAAGCGCTACTCCTCCCGGTCCATATCCTTCATAAGTCAATTCGGAAATTTGAGAACCATCGAGTTCGCCGGTGGCTTTTTTAATTGCGCGTTCAATATTATCGGCGGGCATATTTGCCGATTTTGCGTTATCAATTGCAAGACGTAATCTTGGATTGCCATCCGGATCTCCGCCGGCTTGCCGCGCGGCAATTGTAATTTCTCTAATCAGTCTAGTAAAAATTTTTCCGCGTTTAGCGTCAAGGGCTCCTTTCTTTCTTTTTATAGTTGCCCATTTGGAGTGACCCGACATAAAGATTCTCCCTTATGAATTTCCGTTTGAACTTTGTGAAACAGCCTGGTTTTCTTTTATATGAATATCTTTAATACGAATTTGAGGATAGGTTTTTCCTTCCTTTTGAACCGACTCAATTGTGTACACAATATCAATCAAATCTTTACCTTTATCAATAATGGAAACGAAGGCGCCAAGGTTAAAACCGATCGCATCAAAAACTTTTTCATTTCCGTTCTGGCGTAAACTTGTAACAATATGATTAATGCCTACAATTCTTGGTGAGTTTACAACAGTAACATTTTCACTCATAAAAACAGGACGCATATTTCCCGGTCCAAACGGAGCAAATTGATCGAGCACACGGATAAATTTCGGAGAAATTTCGGAGAACGAAAGTTTTGTATCAATGTGAAGTTCGTGCAGTTTATTTTCTGCCGTCATGTTTTGACGAAGTATGAAATTAAATCTTTCTTTGAACTCATCCAATTTTTCAATTTCAATTGCAAGACCTGCTGCTGCTTCATGTCCTCCAAATTGTAATAATAAATCTTCACAACTTTGGAGCGCTTCATAAATATTAAATCCATGGATACTACGCGCTGAACCTTTTGCAACTCCATCGATAGTGGTTAACATCACAGCCGGACGATGAAATTTCTCTACCAGACGAGATGCAACTATTCCAATAACACCGGGATGCCAATCGTCATAATGCAAAACTATGCCGAGGTCGGAATCCATATTAATTTCGGAATCAACTAATTGCATCGCATGAGAGAAAGTCATCTCGTCAATTTTTCTGCGTTCCGTGTTTTCGTCTTCAAGAACCTGAGCTAGTTCCAATGCTCGCTGTGGATCGTCAGTCGTGAAAAGCTCAACAGCGCGATTAGCATCACCGAGTCTTCCAACAGCATTAATACGGGGTGCTATAGTGAAAACAATTTGTCCAGCATTAAGATTTCCCGGTTCCATACGCGCACTTTTTAATAGCGCAACAATTCCGGGACGCGGATTTGTGTTGATGAGATCAAGTCCTTCTTTTACAAGAACTCTATTTTCATCAACCAACGGGACAATATCTGCCGCGCCCGCAAGCGCAACAAGATCAAGATACTTAAGTGCTAATTCTTTTTTTCCAATTCGTTCGCCAACTGCACTCGCAAGTTTAAAACCAACTCCGGCACCAGAAAGGTGTTTGAACGGATAATTACAGCCCGGTTTAATGGGATCCAAAACTGCATATGCATTCGGAATTTTTTCTTTCGATTGGTGATGATCACAAACTATAGTTTCAATCCCGAGAGAATTTGCATAATCAATTTCTTCAACGGCAGTTATTCCGCAATCAACAGTAATGATTAGACCGACATTGTGTTCTTTAAGAATATCAATACTAGTTATCGAAACACCGTAACCTTCGGTAAGACGGTTAGGAATATATGTTTCTACTTCAGCTCCAAGGTCTTTCAAAAAAAGATACATCAATGCTGCGGAACAAGTCCCGTCAACATCGTAATCTCCGTATACACAAATTTTTTCATTATGTGTAAGAGCATGAATTACCCGTTGAGTTGCCTCATGCATTCCATTCATTAAGAAGGGATCGTGAAGTGTTTCAAGGGAAGGGCGGAAATAATTTTTTGCTTCGTAGAAATTTGTAATGCCCCGTTGTATTAAAAGATTGGCAAGAATATTTGAGACATTTAAACTATCAGCCAGCGCAAGAGTAATTTTTTCGTCCGGCGCTTCTTTTAAGTTCCAGCGTTTGTTTTGCATGGTACCTTCTAGAGAAGAGTACCAGATGATTCATGCATGTAAGCCGAATTTTGTTCCCCGATTAATCGGGGTAGCAGTTATTTGTCTCGTCCCGAAATTACTTCCGGGATCTAGCAGTCTACCCGAAGATATTCAAAGCGAACAACCTTGTCTGAGGGCGAACCCTACAGAAAATCTTCTGCTTGACCTTGCACCAAGTGTGGTTTACCCTGCCGCCGATGTTACCACCGACGCGGTAGGCTCTTACCCTGCCATTTCACCCTTACTCCAAGACAAGCCCGGAGCGGTATTTTTTCTGTGGCACTTTCCGTATTCCCACAATATGAGAATCCCGGGTGTTACCCGGCACTTCGTTCTGCGGAGTTCGGACTTTCCTCTATTCAAGAAGATACTCCTTAAATAGCAACTGCCCAACATGAATCATCTGCTGTTCTTCTACTTATTATTATTTAACAATTTATTTTCAACTGGGGTAAATATAACAAAAAATGTAAGCCGGTGCATCAGCAAAAATTCTGCTTATACTTTATTCGTATTTCCACATTCATGAGTTTATTTAGAGGTTTGATCTACTAATAATGATTCTATATGTCCAGTATTCAATTATACCATCCTATTAACTGCCCATAAGACTAGTAATGAAACGCATGTTTTTTGAGGTTGCGTTTGACATGATAATTTTTCCAATTGCAGTTAGCGGAACCGCCAGAAACATTCCTACAATTCCCCAAATATAGCCCCAGATTAAAAGAGAAAGAAGAATTACAAGCGGATTCAATCCTAGACGGTCACCGAATATTTTGGGCTCTATTATGTTGCCGATTATATTCTGCACAACGATTATTACCGCGGCAAGCAACGCCGCGTACCCGAAAGATTCATATTGTACAAGCGCCATCAATGCGGGAAGAATTACAGCAATCACAGACCCGACATTAGGAATGAAATTTAATAGAAAGGCAAGAAATGCCCAGATAATAAAAAACTCGATCTTAAAGAGCCATAAAATAAAACCGACAATCACACCGACCGATAAACTAATCAACAATTTAGTAATTACATATTTTTGAACTTGCTCGGTGATATCTTTTATTGTCTTCTGAAGTTTTATTTCTCTCTGTATAGTCATCGTTTCAAGATCGGTCTCTCCGGCATCTATTGTTTCTGTTATATTAATTTTAGTTCCCCGCCTAATTTTTTTTAATGAAGACCGAACTCCTTTTTCAACATATCGCATTCTGATAGCTTCAAAAATTTTATCGTGTCCGCTGTTGATAAAAATAAAAAAGAAAAATACGAGCAATACAGCAACAATCACGGATAGGGTGGAAGAGAAAACACCGCTAGCCAAATCGCCCACATCAACAGATTGAATAATTTTAGAGATGTTAAAGTGAGTAAGCAGCCTGTTCTTTAATCCCAAAGACACTGCCGACGAGCTAATTATATGATTAAGTTTTGCTTCGTACATTGGAAATTGTGAACTGAATGCTATGAACCGATCAATAATTATTTTGGAAATTCCGTAGAATAAAGAAGTTGTCAGCAAAAGGTCGATGAATATTATTATCGGCAACGGTATTTTTTTTGATTTTAAAAATTCGTTCAACGGCTCAAAAAAGAAAAAAAGTAAGTATGCAATTACAAGGGGAATAAAAATGTGCTGAAGTTCTTTAAGCACAACGCAGATAAAAAATAAACCGATAAAGGAAACAAAAAATTTTACGACTGGGTCGCCAAGTGATTTCTTCATAGTCTAATTTCTATTTTTACTATAGATAATTTACTAAAAATGAATTTATATAACGTGAATTTTTAGCTAAATTCATACACGATTTCAATTCTTAACAAGGAGATAGTTAATGACTAGGCAATTCTTTAAAATAAAAAATAACCTTCTCGTTATTCTCTTTTCATTTATTGCCTTTTCCATTTTGGCAAATGGCGAGAGGGATAAGAATCTCACCGAATCGAATAAGAGTTCTTTGCTAACTCATCCTGTCTGGAGCGTCAATTCAACAATATACGAAGTGAATGTAAGGCAATATACACCCGAAGGAACATTTAATGCTTTCGCTCAAACATTACCCAGCCTAAGTAAAATGGGAATTGGAATTCTATGGTTCATGCCAATTAATCCGATTGGGGAATTAAATAGAAAAGGTTCTCTCGGAAGTTATTATTCCGTTAAAGATTATACAGCAATAAATCCCGAGTTTGGAACATTAGAAGATTTTAAAACTTTGGTTGGTCAAACTCATGCGCTGGGGATGCATGTAATTATTGATTGGGTTGCTAATCATACTTCATGGGATAATGTTTGGACTAAAACTCACCCCGATTATTACAAGAAAGATAAAAATGGAAATCATGTTTCCCCTTTCGATTGGACAGATGTCATCTCATTAGATTACAGCAATAAAGAATTATGGAACTCGATGCGTGATGCGATGAAATTTTGGATTGAACAGTGCGATATTGATGGCTTCCGCTGCGATGTAGCGGCAATGGTTCCACTTGATTTTTGGAAATGGGTTCGCCCGCAGCTTGAAGCAATAAAACCGATTTTTATGCTTGCGGAAGCGAACGAACCGGAACTTCACCAGGCATTTGATATGACATACAATTGGCAATTGAAGGATCTGTTTGTTGGCTGTGCTAAAGGGACAAAAGACGCAATAGACTTTTACAAATATTTCGAAAAAGAGAAAAGTGAATATCCGGCTGATTCTTACAGAATGGTCTTCACATCGAATCACGATGAAAATTCGTGGAATGGATCTGATAAAGAAAGATATGGCGATGCCGCGGAACCGTTTGCTGTTGCAGCTGCACTTCTTCCGGGAATGCCGCTTTTATATAACGGTCAAGAAGCAGGGTTGGATAAACGTTTACTTTTTTTTGAAAAAGATCTAATTGATTGGAAAGAAAATAAAATGAGAGATATTTATACAAAGCTTTTTCAACTCAAGAAAGAAAATAAAGCTTTGTGGAACGGCTCTTCAGGCGGCGGATTTCAAAAAATTAATGCCGATGATAAAAATATTTTTGCGTATGTTAGAGAAAAAGATGGCAATAAGATTGCCGCCTTCTTTAATTTCTCGGCTATTAAAAAACAGGTAACAATTTCTGATCCCAAACTTGTGGGAACATACAAAAATCTTTTCACCGGCAGTGGTGCGCAATTAAGTTCGCCGTATCAATTAATTCTTGAGCCATGGGGCTACGAGGTATTCATTAAGAATTAGGGGGAATTGTTCGATAATAAAATGATAATAAAATAATATTCCATAAACTATCTAGATAATGGGTCATAAAGAAAAAATATCTTCCTCCAACAAGATCGTTTATATCCTAATTCTAAGCGCCGGATTAGTGATGGCGCTTACCGTTCTATTCAGTTTGTTTATGGGACTCAGAACAAATTTCTTTTATTCAACTCTTTTAAACTCAGCCTTCGAAATCAAATCCAACATGTTAAAGGCACGCACGGAATTCATCAAAAACATTGAACAGCCGTCCCAGGAAACAGTCAGAAGCGCTTTGGAGTACCTTGAATTTGTAGAATACAATGCTGTACTTGTTCTTGAACAAAAAGACGCCACAAATATTCTTCCAATTTCTATCGATAACAAAAATTTAAAATCTAGTGTTCAAAAACTCCAGGTTCTGCTCTTCGATTACCGGGCGCTTTCTTTAAAAATTTCCTCCAACGCTAGAAATAGCGAAGAAGCTGAATTAAGAGCTAATTGGGAAGATCTTTTCAATCAAATAGAAAATAGATCCGCCGAGATAGAAAAAGAAATTCATACAATATTAAAAGCGCAGGTCAATAATTTTAGAATTACTCAATTTGTTTTAATCGGAATAAGTCTAATACTTTCGTTTAGCACCGCATTCGTATTTTACCGTTCCGAAAAAAGCAGGGTAGCATTCATACACAAAATTGAAAACGCAAACCTCAGCCTGGAAAAGGGATTGAGAAAAACTACCCGCATCGAAGAAGCGCTTCAAAAAAGCCAAAGGCAGTTAGATACACTAATTCAAAATTTACCGGGAATGGTTTACCGGTGCGGACTTGATAGCCCATGGGCTTTCGAATTCGTTAGTGATAAATGCATTGTAATTACGGGATATAAAGCTACCGAATTTATGTCGGGTAAATCTGTTCCCTACTACGATCTAATTCATCCCGACGACAAGAAGAAGATACTTGAACAGGTTCGAAACGCCGTTGAAGAGAGAAAACCTTACCAGTTAGTTTATAGAATTAAAACAACCGGCGGTTATGAAAAATGGGTTTGGGAACAAGGCGTTGGAATTTTTTCTGAAAATGAGGATGAATTAGTTGCGCTCGAAGGTTTTATTACCGATATCACAGAACAAAAGACAGGCGAAGATCAGATCTCTCTTCAGAGTAATGCGCTTGAAGCGGCGGCAAATAGTATTGTTATTTCTGATCTCGAAGGAAAGGTTATATGGGTCAATTCCGCTTTTACTAAGCTGACAGGCTATTCAAGCAGCGAGATATTTGGTAAATCCCTTAGTATTCTGAAATCCGGCGTGCACCCGCAAACCTATTACGAGTATATTGAACATGCTGTAAAAACAGGCGAGATCTTCAGAGGAGAAATAATTAATAAACGAAAAGACGGTTCTCTTTATACGGAAGAATTTACAATTACACCGGTTAAGAATTTATCTAACGAAATTATTTATTACGTTGAAATTAAACAGGACGTTACGGAACGAAAAAATGCAGAAGAAGCATTAAGAGAAAGCGAGCTTCGGTTTAGAGGATTATATGAAAATGCGACCATCGGAATTTACCGTACCACTCCGGAAGGTAAAATCCTTATGGCAAACCCTACTCTTCAAAAAATTCTTGGCTACAGCTCATTTGAAGAAATTGCTAACTTAGAAGCAATGGAAACATACATAGATCCCAAGGTCCGTGAATTTTTTAAAGCTGAACTTGAGCAATACGGTAAGATATTCGGCTTCGAAACCAAATGGAGAAAAAAGGACGGATCAATAATTTTTGTTCGGGAAAGCGCCCGTGCTGTTAAAGATGATGAAGGAAACATCTTGTATTACGAAGGTACTCTTGAAGATATAAATGATAAAAAGAGAATTGAAGAAGCGCTGGTTGAGGCAAAGGAACATGCCGAACAATCGGATAAACTTAAATCGGAGTTCCTCGCGCAGATGTCCCACGAAATCCGCACACCACTGAATGTGATTTTAAGTTTTACCGGAATGATGAAAGATGAACTTCAGGACAAAGTTGATGATGAACTGAAAAATGCATTTGATGTTATAGAAGATGAAGGCAGACGGATAATGAGAACCGTCGAGCTTATCCTTAACATGTCCGAGCTTCAAACCGGATCTTATTCCTTCTGTTCTAAAAAAATTGATCTGTTGAAAGATGTGCTTCAAAAGAGTCATAAAAGTTTTCAAAAAATTGCCGAGAAGAAAAAAATTCTTTTTGGTCTTTATAATAACAGCGCCGAGACAATGATAGATGCCGATGAATATTCTATTAACCAGGTATTTCATCATTTAATTGAGAACGCTATTAAATATACTTCTACGGGAAAAATTGATATTATAATCGGGCGAGATCCCCGCAATAATTTATATGTTGATGTTATTGATACAGGGATTGGAATTGGAAGTGAGTTTCTGCCAAAATTGTTTTCACCTTTCACAAGAGAAGAACAGGGCTATACTAGGAATTTTGAGGGCAATGGATTGGGACTGGCTTTGGCAAAAAAATATTGCGACCTTAACGGAGCTAATATAAAAGCAACAAGCGTTAAGGGTAAAGGAACAACGTTTCGCGTTACCTTTTCGAATCAAGGCTGATAATTATGACGCCTACATTTAAACCTTTAACAGAAAAAACATGGAATGATTTTGAAAACCTATTTGGTGAACGGGGAGCTTGCGGTGGATGCTGGTGTATGAGCTGGCGATTAAAGTCCTCCGATTTTGAAAAGCAAAAAGGTATTGGCAATAAAAAAACAATGCGGGGTTTGGTAAAGAAAAAAGAACAGATTGGAATAATAGCATATATTGGGAAACGACCGATTGGCTGGTGCGCAGTTGCGCCAAGAGAAAAATTTATACGGTTAGATAATTCACGTGTATTAGAAAGAGTTGATAATGAATCCGTGTGGTCAATAACATGTTTTTTCATAATTAAAGAATTCCGGAGAAAAGGATTATCGACTGAATTGCTTAATGGCGTTATCAACTACTGTAAAAAGAAAAAAGTAAAAATACTTGAAGGATATCCAACCGTTCCATACAATAAAAATATTCCCGCGGCTTTTGCATGGACAGGCATTCCAATCTCGTTTGAAAGAGCCGGATTTAAAGAAGTTGAAAGAAGAAGCAAATCACGACCTATTATGAGGTACTATCTATAATGAATATAAGTCTTGGAGAGAAAATGAGATCAAAGTTAACGGTAATTGTTCTATTAGTTTTTTTTAGTTCGCTCACATTTGCGCAAGATGATATTAATTCTACAACACTCAAAAATGTTGGCGATAATAGTCCGGCGTTTACAACAACATCTTTAAACGGAAATTCGTTTTCTTCCGAGTCGCTAAAAAATAAAGTGGTGTTAATAAATTTCTGGGCTACCTGGTGCCCGCCATGCAAAGCAGAACTTCCCCTTCTGCAAAAAAATATTTACGACAGAATTAAAAATGCAAATTTTGCGGTCCTTTGCATCTCCCGCGGAGAGAAAGAAGAAGTTGTTAAAAAATTCATCGAGCAATATAAGTACACTTTCCCGGTCTATCTTGACCCCGACACTAAGACATATAGTCAGTTCGCGACAAAATATATTCCAAGAAATTTTGTTATTGGTAAAGACGGGAAGATAAAATGGGCTAGCACCGGTTTTGCTCAAAAAGAATTTGAGAAAATGATAGCTTTAATTGAGGAAGAATTAAAGAAGTAAACTAAGGAATCAAGGTGCTCGGTAGCGGAATTAGAAATATTTATCGAGCATCTTAAATCACGAATTGCTATTCAGCAATTTTTCTTTACACACTTCTAAACTTTTCTTTTGCTCTTCACTTACTTCGGGATATTTTAAATCCATGCTTTTCATTGTTTCAATTATCACCTCGGATATTGCAAGCCGTGTAAACCATTTTTTATCTGCCGGAATTATATACCATGGCGCGAACTTAGTACTGGTGGCGCTGATTGCATCTTCGTAACATTTCATATAGTTGTTCCAATAATCTCGTTCTGTTAAATCGCCGGCGGAGAATTTCCAATTTTTAGAAGGGTCATCAATTCTTTCTAAAAATCTTTTTGCTTGTTCCTTTTTCGAAATGTTTAAATAGAATTTTATAATGTACGTTCCGTTTTCATAAAGATATTTTTCAAAATTCCGGATTTGATCGAATCGATCTTCCCATATATTATTGGTTATAAATTCAGCCGGAATTTTTTGCGATTTTATCAAATCGTGGACACGTACAATTAATACTTCTTCGTAGTATGACCGGTTAAAAATTCCAATGCGTCCCCGTTCCGGCAATGATTTGCTCGTCCGCCACATATAATCATGATTAAGTTCTTCCGTTGAAGGCTGTTTAAAACTGAAGACTTGCGTTCCTTGCGGATTCAGTCCGCTCATCACATGTTTAATAGCGCTGTCTTTACCTGCGGCATCCATTGCCTGAAATATAATGAGGAGCGAATATTTATCCTGCGCATATAACCTTTCTTGAAGCTCCGCCATTTTTCTGATATTTTTTTCAAGTAATTCTTCACCTTCTTCTTTCGATTCAAGTTTACCGGTGTAATCGGTATCGTATTTTGAAAGATTTATTTTCTCGTCTTTTTGAACTCTAAACTTTTCATTGTCCATGCTACCGCATCCTTTTTTTTACATTGTGATGATATATGAAGCCAGCTGAATAATCAAGTAGGTAGTTAGATTGATTTCAAAATTGATTGATAGTAGTTGCCCAGAAAAATAAGGGACGAAAACATTCGCCTTCTCAATTTACTTTGTAAAAATAAACTCTGAATATTCAGTCGGGGGAGGTTTTATAAATCCTTTTTCAATTAATGTCTTAGTCGTTTGTGTAATAATGAATTGATAAAACCATGCAAACCATTCCCGGAAAGATGTTTGATCTTTATAAATAGAATTGAGGTACAACTTCACAAAGAGAGTTCGGTTCCGCTCAAGATAGTTTATCAAGTCCCGCGAAATAATTGATGCAAGATCGCTCAACATTTTTTGATCTTTTGCGTTTAACACAGGCACTGCTGAATTTTTATCATTCAACAATTTATCCAACTCTGCGCGTTTAATTAATGAATCTGATTTCGCGAATCTATTTCCGTAACAACCGAAAATATAATTCCCGCTCAATTGAAATCTATTCGAGAAAAGGTCGAACGGTTCAGAATTGTTATCAATTTTATTTTCTAGGATCGTCAGGTAATATCTATTGGCACCGCGGTGAGTCGGGTCCGCTTTAATGAATTTATCTGCAACATTCGGCATTTGCCAATAATTATGAACTACATTTCCAAGTATAAAAAGTGATGCCGCATCAAATGAAATATTTTTGAATGCCGGTATTTTTTGACATGCTTCTTTAATCTTTGCCAGCCGGTCAATTGCAATAAGACTCATTTCTTTACCAAGCGAATCGGCAGTTATTTTAATTTTATTCCCATCTTCGAAATTAATCACCACACAAGAAGGCGCAAATTCACCATTGGATGTTACTCTAATTAATCCTTCACCAAAAAGATCGTTAATGCATAAATTATAATCGTTATCGCTAAGCTTGAAATATTCTTTTATCTCGGCTGCCGCGAATTTATTATGCAAAAGAATTAAAATTTCTTTAAGATGTCTTTCGTTTAGATTTATAGCCGGCACCGAGAAATCATTTGAAATAGATCGCACTTCAAATTTGTTCTGGAGAGTTTCCGGAATATCTTTTTTGTGGCTGCATGAAGAAATTAAAATCACGAGCAAAGCGATGAATGTATTATTTAATAATTGTTTCATGCTCGATTATTCCTTGTGTCCGATCATAAGTGAAGAACCGAAGCTTGTATTTTTTCTCTCAATTTTATTAATGCCTGCATTCGTGAACCAATTTCTCATTTCCGCTTCCGTGTAAGTATCTCCACGCTCTGTTCCGACAAGCATATTCAGCGCGAAGAACGCACCTCCCGCCGGTTCAGTTCTATCTTCATTCATCACCCAATCTTTAATAATTATTTGTCCGCCGACATTAAGTGAGTCATAACATTTTTTAATAAGATTATTATTTTCATCAAAGCCATTGATGTGTACAATTGCAGAGAGAAAAATTAAATCGTATCCATTTCCAAAATCGTCAAAAAGATAATTGCCGCTTAAGTAAGATATTTTATCATTCATCTTTTCTTGTTCAACATAACGGGTAGTAATTGGAATAACTTCTGGAAGATCAAACAATACAGCCGACATACTCGGATTCTGTTTGATAAACTCCATCGAAAACGCACCCGAACCTCCGCCGACATCGAGCATTTTCTTAGTATTAGAAAGCTCGAGCAGCATAGCAGTTATCTTTGCTTCTTTAACACCGCGGTAATGCATTGCGGCAATAAACGATTCCAGCCAATCAATTCCTCCGGAAGATGGTTTATCTTCAGCAGCGGTTGTTCCAGCTTTCACCGATTCTGTTAACGAGCTCCAGGTATTCCATAAACCCAGTGAATGGAAAAGTCCTCCCATAAATTCCGGTTTACCCTTAACTAAAAATTGCGCAGCATTATCCGAATTGTAAAATTTTCCTTTAGCCTTGCGAAGAAACTCGAGCGCAACAAGCGCATTCATCAACCGGTCGGTAGCCCGTTCGTCGCAATTAATTTTTTGCGCAACCTCTCTTGAGGGCAGCATCTGTTTATTCAGAATCGTAAATAGATCAAGCTCTATTGCGGTAAGCAATATTCTGCTTTGTTGAAATGAATTTGCCAGGTTACGAATTTCTTCCGGTTTTAGATATTGATTTGGCGGGTTCATAATGGTATCAATTTATTAGAAAAATATTTTTAGGAATCAATCTATTCAAAACAATCTTAGATTCTTCTTCTAAATCCTTCGCCAAGAACTTCGTGTACATTATAAATAATTACAAACGCGTGCGGATCTACTTCTTTTACAACATCTACCAGCTTAGTTACTTCACGGAGCGGAACTACGGTAAGAAGCATTTCACGTTCAATGTTTTTATAAACTCCGCGTGTATCAACAGCTGTTACACCGCGTCCGAGATTTTTCATAATCGCTTCAGAGATTTCAATAAATTTATCGGAGATAATATATGCCGCGCGTGCGTAATCAAATCCGTCAATTATAACATCGATCAATCTTGATGAAATAAATAAAAGGAAGAGCGCATAAAACGTAAGAACCAGCGCCGGTCTATCCGGAGAAAGATTTTTAAATTCAATGATCAATCCCGCCATTGCAATTACAAAAAAATCCGTGAACATGATTGCGTGACCAGGTTTAATGCCGTATCGTTTATGCAAAATTGAAGCGATGATATCCGAACCGGCGGTTGTTCCCTTGAACTTGAAAATTATTCCGAGTCCGACGCCGATCAAAACAGAACCGATTAAAATCAGAAATAGAAAATCGTTTTTGTACAAATCTTGAATTGTTGCGGAATCCTGAAGGCGTATGTAATTAAAGCCGGGAACGTCACCGCGGAACAGATCAATAAATAAAGAATTCAGAGTGAAGCCAAAAAACGTTCGCGCACCGAATTGTTTTCCTAGTTCCTTCAATCCCCACAAAAAAAGAGGAATGTTGAAAATCCAGATCAGCATGCCAACTGAAAGTCCGGTGAGATAATGAATTGCCATCGCAAGTCCGCTCACGCCGCCGGGCACAACTTTGGCATCAACAAGAAAAACCCCAATGCCGATTGCCATCATCGCCGAACCGAAAGCAATAGCTAAATAATCGATGACCGGATATTTTTTGAAAAATCGTTTTATCATTAGAGATCACAATAAATATTTTATAGTAGCCAGCTCAAAAATAATCAGAAAAATTCCGGCTTGAAAGGAAAGAATTACTAATTAGGCAACTAACCAGGGTCTTAAAATTTTCCTTCTCGGTAGAGCATTTGCGTTTTAACTCTCAGCAATTGGCGTTCAATAATTAGATCCGCTAGTTTCTCGGGAATTGTTGTCCGGTCTTTTGAATGGAGAATTTCGCTAACTTTTTTTTCATTCACGTCAATGCGGTAAAGATTATTTAGAAAGCGGTCGTAATCTCTGGAAATCAACTCGGTCACTTTTTTGATCAGATGTTCTCTGATAAGTGAAAGATTGTCTAATGCGGGAAGTGAATTACCAGCAAGAGAAAAATCTTTGTTAAGTTTTTCTACAAGCGAAGGGTATAATTCTTGTTCAGTCATATTATAATTTGATCCGGTTAGCCGGCATTGTACAAAAAACGAGGCGGTCATTCGACCGCCTCGTTATTATTAGATCAATATTTATATTTCAACCACTTAACAACTTCAGACCATTTCGGTTTTTTACCTGTTCGTAAAATTCCAACGCGATAAATTTTACCTGCAACAGGAAAGACAAAAAAGATTGCCGCTATGTTGATCACTATGCTGAATATCAATTGCCAAAGAGGAACTTCAACAATCGTCATTTTAACCGGCATAACCATAATAGAAGTGAAAGGAAGAAGTGCTGTAACATTTCCAACCGGACTATTAGGATTTTCCATCATAGAAATTGCGATGAAGAATGGAATCATAATGAGCATCATTATAGGCCACATTCCGCTTTGCGCATCTTGCGGATTATCGAAAATTGACCCGACCATTCCAAATAAGCTAAGGAATAAAACTAATCCAACTCCAAAGTTTACAAGCAGAAATACTACTTGAGTTGTACTGATGCTTACAACCACTTCCGGAGGAAGAGCAAATATTGCAGATGAAGCTACGGCTACAATTGCGGCAAGCCAAATGGACATTTGCATTAAAGCTGTGACCGCAGAACCAACTATCTTTCCGGTCATTAATTCTTTTGAACTGACTGAAGAAAGAATTACTTCTACAATTCTGTTTGCTTTCTCTTGAATTACTGATTGAAGCATCATCTGTCCGCTCATAAGAAGACTAATATAAAGCAGAAAAGCGAAGACATAAGAAAGAATTAAACTACCGAATCCCTCCTCTTTTATGTTATCATCTTTCGAAATTTTGAATCCGTTGAAATCAATTCCCTTCCGGGCAAAATCCAACTCGTCTGCAGAGAGAGATCTGTTGTTAAAATAAGTATCAATCAAAACTTTATTGATTGGTCCTTCTAATCTGCGGGTTAAAGAAAGATTTGTCGGCGACTTTGAATAATACTCCAACTTTTTATCCTTCATTGCAGATGCCGGGACATAAATAATTCCGGTAATTTTACCATCTAGCAATTGTTTCTTATTCGTTTCTAATAATTGTTTAAGTTCGTCACGGGTCATTGTATAAAAGCTAAAATCGTACTTGCCGTTTTTCATCAAATCGGATTTTGCTAATTCATTCTGGAAGGCATCCGTCAATTTTTGTTCTTCTGCAACAATACTTATTTTTGAATATGCCTCATCCATGTGAAGGAGCGCTTGAATTCCAACAACTACAAACAAAAAGACCGGGAACAAAACTGTTGTTAAGATAAAAGATTTGGAAAAGAGTTTTTCCTTTAACTCGCGCTTTACAATTCCAAGAATTCTATAATTAAACATTGCGCACCTCCTTACCATTTGTTCCGTCTTCATGCCCGGCGAGCTCAATAAAAATTTCCTGCAGCGAAATATCGTTCGCATCAAATTTCTTGACCGTTACATTTCTATCAATCAACATTTTTAATAATTGCTGGGCTTGATTCGCTTCTTTCAATCTTATGCCGGTTGTGTTTCCATAATTGGCAACCTTATCAACAATCGGATTCCCATTTAGAAAAGAGATATCGCCTTCATATGTTAAGCTTACGTTCTTTTGTGCGTATTTTGATTTCACTTCATTGAGCGATCCTTTCAAAATTATTTTTCCATGATCGATCATAACAATATGGTCGCACATCTTCTCCGCAAAATCCATTAAGTGAGTAGAAAAAATTATGATCTTTCCTTTCTGTTTCATCTCAAGAATTATTTCTCTCAATAAATTTGTATTGATCGGATCGAGACCGGAGAACGGTTCATCCAGAATTATAAATTCGGGATCGTGTAAAATTGTAGCAATGAATTGTACCTTTTGCTGATTACCCTTTGATAGATCTTCGATCTTAGATAACCGCCGGTCGTATAATTCAAACCGTTTGAGATATTCATCTGCTCTTTTATGAACATCCCGCCCCGCTTTTCCTTTGATCTCGGCAAAATAAAGAAGGATATCGATCACTTTCATTTTTTGATATAATCCGCGTTCTTCCGGTAAGTAACCGACTTGATTTTTGAATTCCTGGCCGACTTTAACTCCGCGTAAGACAACCTCGCCGGAATCGGGAAGATATATATTCATCATCATTCTGATGGTGGTTGTTTTACCGGCGCCGTTTCGTCCGATGAGTCCGAAGATTGAACCTTCGGGCACCTCAAACGATGCGTTATCAACCGCGACCAGTTTATCGAAAGTCTTGGTTAGATTTTTAACTTGGAGTGCGTACATTAATTCCCTCATTTATGTGAATTATTGTTTTGTTAAATATAAAATAAGAGTAAGAACAAGAGCAAGATTAATAGAAAGAATCGGAAAGAAATTTTTCAACTCAACGCAAAATCTACAGCTGCCATCGAGTGAATTTCAAGAGTATTGAACAATGGGAGTCCGGAATGCTCTTGTTTTATAAGTAATGGAATTTCAGTGCAGCCTAAAACTATTCCTTCGGCGCCGTTTGTTTTTAACTGTTCAATAATTTTTATAAAACGCAGTCTTGATTCCTCTTTAAAAATATTGTGTAGAAGTTCTTCCGAGATAGTCGTTTGAATAAAATCGCGGTCTTCAATTCGCGGAATTAAAACATTAATATTTGCTTCATTCAATTTCGATTTATAAAAGTCCATTTCCATTGTTTGTTTTGTACCGAGCAAACCGACTTTTTTTAATCCCATGTTTCTAATCTCTATTCCTGTTGCCTGCGCTATGTGAATTAGAGGAACATTTATTTTCAATTCAAGTCGTTGTGCGAATTGATGCATTGTATTGGCGCAAAGCAAAATGCAATCAACACCGGCGCCAATTAGTTTATCGGCGGCATTGCTGATCAACGAAAAGACTCCTTCTGAATCATTTTTTTTGTTGAAGACATCAACTTCGCCGTAATTGAGCGAGACTAAGATGCATTTTGCCGCTTCCAATCCCCCAAGTCTTCTGTTAACTTCTTCATTAATAATTTTGTAGTACTCAACTGTTGAAACCCATCCCGTACCGCCGATTAGTCCAATAGTTTTCATTTGGTTTTTCTTTTTTCTGTTTGCAAAATAAAATTTATTATAAATTATTTTCAGTCCGCGTTAACGGCAAAATAGTTTTCCAATTCCTTGAGAGTATCTTCTCCCGTCTTTATATCTTTAATTATCTTTCCTCTATCTAGCAGCACAATTCTTTTGCATACTTCTGTAACATGATTTAGATCGTGGCTGGAAATTAGAAGAGTAGCCCCTTTATCATTCAGTTCTTTTAAAATTCGTTTGAGTCTAATTACAGAGGAAGGATCAAGATGCGGAAATGGTTCATCCAGTATTACAACTTCCGGATCAGGCAGAAGCGACCCCACAATTCCAACTTTTTTCTGATTCCCCTTTGACATCTCTCTTATAAATTTCTTTTTGCCCAGAATCTCGCCGTTAAAAAAATCCGCATATTGCTGAATCTTCAGCTTTACATCATCTTTTGTAAATCCATGTAAACCGCCGATAAATTCAAAATACTCTTCCGGCAGAAGAAAATCTATTATAAAACTTTCGTCAAGGTAGGAACCGGTATATTTCTTCCAATGATCGCTCAGTTTTACTTCATGCTCTTTTGAACGAACGGAACCCTCGGTTGCCTTAATTATATCCAGCACCAGACTAAAAAATGTAGTTTTTCCCGCACCGTTATTCCCCACCAGCCCAAAACTTTCGCCTTTAGCAATTTTCAATACGGGAATATCCAGAACTGTTGTTTTACCGTAAACCTTTGCAAGATGGTTTGCTTCAATCATTTTTTTATCTCTAAATTATTCTAGTTAAGTCTGTCTGAAGCCTTCCGACATTATATATTTTCTTCTTTGAAATTGTTTTAGAAGTAAGTTCAAAATCTGATTATGAAAAATAAATCCCAGCAAACCCATAATTGCCATTGTTAAAAATCCTGCCTGACTGCTTATTAACATTTTAATGGGTACATAGATAACCGCCACCATAAGCATGAGCATTATTACCGCAAGGAATTGATTGCTTCCTTTTCCCTGCCAGCTGAATATATCTGCTCCAAGATCAAATTTAATTTTATTAAATGTTGCAAGAAATAGAAAGAAAAAGGATGTTACTCCGATATTAAAGACAAACATCAGACTGTTTATAATTAATATATTAATTCCATAATAAACGTAAAAAATCGACACCAGATAAATTGGGGTGCTCATGAGCAGCATAAAGTAGTACTTCGATTTCAGGTAAGTGAACATGTTTATATTGTTTGTATTTACCAATCCGAAATGTTTGCTCTCATAACTGAAGACAGTTAATCCGTATGACATGATAAAAAAACCGGTGATGAATGTGCCTACAAAGATCATCATAAAATCGCCTTCGCTGGTGCCTGCAGCTTGTCTCCCGTTCGGGTAAATCAGGAGACCGTAAAAAATAAACAATGCAGGCATCCAAAGAGTTATTTTAGCGCGCTTGTTTCTCATCATTAATTTAAGATCCAGCGAAATGAGATTGCCTATATCTCCGAATCCTTTTAAAAATGTAAAACTCTCTTTAACAGATCGGTTCTTTTTTTCAACTTCCAAATTTTCCAGATATAGATTCTCAAACAAAAAAGTATAATTGATTATATAAATTAAAACTACCGCTAAAACGGGAATAAACACCAGATATGGATACGTAATGATTGATCCGAACACCTCAGTGCTAAAAGCCGAGAAAGAGATGAAATTCATTTTTTCAAGAAAGACCAAAATGATAATAACTGCGGCAGTAATCGAGGCTATTAATGAATTTTTGAAAAAACTCATTTTTATATAATTGGTAAAGTAGCAGTTGAAGATAATAAGGGAAAGGATCGAAATAAACCACGCACTAGAAGAGATTGCGGAATAAGTATTTAAAACTCCGGTAAAGAAAAACGGAATAATAATTAAAAGAGGCAGAATGTTAAGTGTTGTCCCGAAAGTTTTAAAAAGAATAAAATGCGTGATTATTTTTCTGTCTGTATTAAGAAGAAGATAATGTTTTCCTACTACCGAGCGGAGCTTTTGAAAAAAAAGCCGCAGCATAAATTCAATTCCGAAATAGAATATTAGAGCTCCGTTAAAAACATCAAGCGGGTTGAGTGTTGGATAAGTATCCTTAAGAATTTTATTTAGGAAGTAGCCAAGCAAAAGGAATTCTAAAAAAAGTATAGAGAACATTAGTCCGAAAAAAATATTAACTACTACTTTGCGCTGAAAATCGGGTGATCTTTTTAATGACAACCAGTTATGTTGGATTAACCATTTAATCATAATCGTTTTCCAGTTGCTTATTAAGCTTAAGTCAATACCATTAAGGATTGTAGAACATCAATGTTTTATTAATGCTTCGATTTTTGCTAAGGAATCATTAAAAAAAACGGAGCGGATAAAACCGCTCCGTAAAAAAATAATTACCAGATCTTTACAATCTTATCATCCGGACTTCTCATCGGGTCGCCGGGTTTAACATCAAATGCCTTAAAAAATTCTGGTAAATTCTGTAGGGGACCGATAACTCTTTGTTCGCTTGGAGAGTGAACATCCGTCTTAACCAATAATTTCATTGTTTCCGGACGTGTGTTAGTTGCCCAAACCTGAGCCCATCCAAAGAAAAATCTTTGAGCCGGAGTAAACCCGTCAATCATTTCTCCCTTCTTGTATTGGTCGGTATTCTTGAACGCTTCAAAGGAGATTGTTAATCCGCCTAGATCTCCAATGTTCTCTCCTAATGTAAGAGAGCCATTTACTTTGAATGTATCAACGACAACGAAATTGTTGTATTCATTAACCAATTTCTGTGCGCGTACTTTGAATTTATCGGCATCCTCTTTTGTCCACCAATCTTTAATATTACCATCTGCATCATATTTTCTTCCTTGATCATCGAATCCATGAGAAATTTCATGACCAATAACTGCGCCCATTGCGCCGTAATTAATTGCATCGTCGGCATATTGATTGAAGAACGGCGGTTGAAGAATTGCTGCCGGAAAAGTAATGTCATTTCTTGTTGGATTGTAAGAAGCATTAACTGTTTGAGGAGTCATTCCCCATTCAGCTTTTTCTACAGGTTTACCTATTTTAGCAAGATTTACTTGCCGCGCCCATTTACTTGCTCTTTCTAAATTTTTCACGTAAGAATCTCGTTCGATATCTAATGCACTGTAATCTTTCCATTTATCGGGATAACCTATTTTCACTCCGAACTTACTTAATTTGAACAATGCTTGTTGTTTCGTTGCATCACTCATCCACTCCAATCCTTTTATACTTTCACCCATTGCGACAAGTAGACTACTAACAATTTTTTGTGCCCGGGCTTTTGCTTCCGGAGGAAAATATTCTTTCACATAAATTTGCCCTAGCAACTCACCCATAGTACCATTGACCGCACCAATAATTCTTTTCCATCTAGGCTGCATTGCTTTTGCGCCGGCTAAATATCTCTGTGTAAAATCAAACCGTTCATTAACAAACGGGGAACTTAGTGCGCCTGCAGCATCCCTGATAACATTCCATTTCAAATAAATTTTCCAATCTTTCAGAGAAACTTGATCAATCATATTCGACATTGCAGTTATAAATTTTGGCTGAGCAACTACAATCAGGTTGATTCCTTCTACTCCCATATTCTGGAAATACGAATCCCAATCAAAACCGCCTGCAATTTGTTTCAGATTGTTTATTGTCATCTTGTTATAATTTTTTTCCGGATCTCTATTTTCCACCCGGGTGTTAGATGCTTTAGCAAGCTGTGTCTCAACATTCAGAATTGTTTGAGCATAATTAGAGGCCGCTTCAGCGTCAACATTAGTCAATTTGAACATGTTGGCAACATGCTGAAGATACTTATCGCGAATCTCTTTCGAGCGGTTATCATCTTTTGTATAGTATTCAACATCCGGCAAGCCGAGTCCGCCTTGATAAAGGTACGGTGCCATTACGCTGCTTTTCTTTGCATCATCTCTCACGAAAAAATTAAAGAGAGCGCCTGTGCCGCTTAGATGCATCTCTGCTAAATGTTTTATTAAATCTTTTTTATTCTGAAGCGCATCAATTGCTTTTAGATCCGGCAGAATTGGTTTGTAACCATCTCTTTCAATTCTTGCAGAATCCATTCCGGTTGCATAAAAATCCCCGATCTTTTGTTCTGCGGAACCTTTAGGCCAGTTCCTGTTTGTCGAAACCTGATCAATAATTTTTCTAAGCTGCTTATTGTTCTCTTCGGCAAGAATTGAGAATGCACCCCATCGAGTTTGATCATCCGGAATCGGATTGTTTTTTAACCAGCCCCCGATTGCATATTTATAAAAATTTTGTACCGGTGAAACAGAGCGGTCAAGATTATTTAAATCAAAACCAACTTTTTTTGTTGATGAATCCTGTGCGATTGCTGTAAAAGTAAAGACAGAAAAAATGATGATTGCAAAAATTGAAATTGTTCTTTTAGACATGACTATTCCTTTAGATATTTAAAATATTGGCAATATTTAGACGAGATGAATCGGAGATTGTTGGTGAGAAAATTAAAAAAATATTGATTGAATAGTAATAATTAGGCGTTTTTTAAAACTTTTTGCCAGAATCTAATCTGTTTTTCAACTTCTTTTGGCGAAGTGCCGCCTTGAGATTTTTTATTTCGGATGCTTGAGCGTGCTGTAAGTAATTTATAAATATCATTTTCAAACTTCGGAGAGATCCGTTTGTATTCAAGGAGAGTCAGCTCATTCAATTTTTTGCATTGATCAACACAAACGGCAACAACACCACCAACAATGTTGTGAGCTTTTCTAAACGGTACATTCTTACGAACCAGATAATCAACAAGATCGGTTGAAAGGATCAAATCACTGTCAAGTTCTTTTTCAAATCTGTCTTTTCTGAAATTAGTTTTTTTCAATAGTTCGGAAGTTAATTGCAGACAATCTTTTGTTGTGTCTAATGCTTGAAGCAGATGAACTTTGTCTTCCTGCATATCGCGGTTGTAAGCGAGCGGTAACGCTTTCATAATTGTGAGAAGACCAAAAAGAGATCCGTAAACTCGTCCAACTTTTCCGCGAATAAGTTCGGCTATATCTGGATTTTTCTTCTGCGGCATCAAGCTGCTTCCGGTAGAAAACGAATCGTCAAATTGCGCGAAAGAAAATTCTTGTGAACTCCAAAGTACAAGCTCTTCGCTCAATCTGCTAAGATGCATCATTATAATAGAGGATGTGCTTATGAGTTCTATCATCACATCGCGGTCGCTGACGGCGTCAAGCGAATTTATAATCACTCCATCCATTCCTAAAAGTTTGGAGGAGTAATTTCTGTCGATTGGCAGTGAAGTACCGGCGAGCGCGGCGGCGCCTAAAGGCGCCATGTTTGCGCGTTTAGAACAATCGTTCAATCTTTCTACGTCACGGTTTAGCATTGAAATATATGCAAGCAGATGATGCCCAAACAAAAGCGGCTGCGCACGCTGCAAGTGCGTGTAGCCTGAAATGATTGTATCCTTGTGTATCTGAGCTTTCTTCAATAAAGTTTTTTGAAGAGTGCGAGTTAACCTTACTAGCTGCACAATTTCTTTACACATGTATAACCGTTCGTCAAGAGCAACCTGATCGTTCCGCGAACGCGCAGTGTGCAGCCGCTTGCCGCGCTCGCCGATCTTCTTTACCAGTTGCCCCTCAATTAAAGAATGAATATCCTCATCCCGCCACGAAAATTTAATTTTCCCGGATGAAATTTCTTTTCGTATCTCTTCAAGCTCTTTTAATATAGCTTTACCATCGGCGGATGAAACAATTTTCGTTTTCATCAGCATTTGAACGTGAGCTTTGCTTCCGTCAATATCTTCATTGAAAAATTTTCCGTCAACATCTATCGAGGAGGAAAATTTCAATGCAACATCAGCTAAAGACTTCTTGAACCTGCTATCCCAAAGTGCCATTCGCAATTCGCAATTTTTTAGTTTCTGCTTTTACTTTCTGTTCAACCCGGTTATATGTTTTGAGCGGTAATCCGTAAATTTTTATAAAACCTTCGGAAGCCGTATGGTCAAATTGGTCTTCTGCTGTATAAGTTGCAAGTGCCGGATCATAAAGAGAATAAGCCGATGATCTTCCAACGACCCGGACAGTTCCTTTGTACAGTTTAATCTTTACAATTCCGGAAACACGCTCTTGTGTTTTATCTACAAATGCCTGAAGAGCTTCTCGAAGAGGAGAAAACCATAAGCCGTTATAGATTAAGTTGGAATACTCTTGAGCGACCAATGTTTTATAGTGCGCAACTGATTTTTCAAGCGTTAGCCTTTCTAACTCTTTGTGGGCAAAATGTAAAATTGTTGCACCTGGAGTTTCGTAAACCTCTCTGGATTTAATTCCGACCAATCTGTTTTCAATAAGATCAATTCTTCCAACCGCGTTCCGACCGCCGATTTCATTTAACAATGTTACAAGTGTAACACTATCCATTTCATTTCCATTTACTGCGACTGGAATTCCTTTTTCAAATTCGATTGTTACTTGCTCAAATTTATCCGGCGCATTCTCCGGCGCAACTGTATGTAAGTAAGCATCTGCCGGTGGTTCTACCATCGGATCCTCGAGAACGCCGCATTCAATTGCCGTTCCCCAGATATTATCATCTATCGAATAAGGATTATCTTTTGTAACCGTAACGGGAATATTGTTTGCCTTTGCGTAATCAATTTCTTCGTCACGGCTTTTAAATTCCCACGTTCTTAACGGTGCTAAATTTTTGAGATCAGGAGCCAAAGCGCCAACAGAAACTTCAAAACGAACTTGATCATTTCCTTTTCCTGTACAGCCGTGAGCCACCATATTCGCCCCTTCTTTCCTTGCAATCTCAACAAGAGTTTTAGCAAGTAACGGTCTACCTAAAGAACAAGCCATCGGATAAGCTTCTTCATACATTGCTCCTGCTTTAAGAGCGGGGAATGCATATTCTTCCAAAAACTCTTTGGTCAAATCTTTTATATACACTTTTGAAGCGCCGGAGTTTAACGCTTTTTCTTCAAGACCAACAAGTTCTTTTGTCTGTCCCAGATTTCCTGTAAAAGTAATAATCTCGGCATCATAATTATCTTTGAGCCATTTAACCATTACCGATGTATCTAATCCTCCCGAATAAGCAACTACAATTTTATTTTGAGCCATTATTTTATTCCTAAAATTATTTTTATCTGTTCAATTGTTTTTTTGATTTTTTTAACTGATTTGGGAATTACAATAATTGTATCGTCCCCGCCTATTGTACCAAGTGCATCAAGATTATTTTGTTTATCAATAAAAACAGCTACGCCTTGCGCGCGACCGGGATAAGTTTTTATAACAACCACAGTTTCATTTCCAACTACAGAGATAATTTCTTCCGCTACGCGATATTTTAAAGCAGTTTCATCACCGGTAGCGCTTAATCTGTAAATCAATCCATTCTCAGTCGGGATGCGCACAACACCGAGTTCGGTCAAATCACGCGAAAGCGTTGCCTGTGTTGACTTAATTCCCTTTTGCTTCATCGCTTTAACAAGCTGTGTCTGGTTAAATATTTCTTGCGATGAAATAAGGCTTTTAATCAATGCATGACGTTTGTGAATGTATTCTATTTTTTTGCTCATGGAACATCTCCATAAAATTGGGGCATAATTATACAAGATTATGCATAATTATGCAAATACAAAAAGAATAATAAAAAACCCGATTTGTGTAAAATCGGGCTCTTATTCTAAATACGAGTAAATACTATTCTATTTTTTTGGCGGGCATCTCTTTCCCATTCTGGAATAGAATCAGTTGAGTAACTATTCCATTCTCTTTTACAAATTTTATCTGGGCATCAACGACTTTCGGATAAAACTTGTCATCTGCCAATGGGAATATCTCCGCTTTTCCTTGACCCGTTGCCTGCACAAAAATCTGTTCGCCTTCAACCGATACGGTCATCATAAAACTAGGCGCAAGCTGGTATTTACCTATGTATTGTTTTAATATTTCCGCAGTGACTTTTACTTCTTTCGGCTCCTCCACACTAACGCCCAGCTCCTTCAACATTTTAACCGCATCGTTGTTTCTCGGATTTAATTCCAGCGATTTTTTGTAATTAACAATGGCTTCTTCTTTATTCCCTTTTTTAAGCAACGCTTCTCCGTAACTATCGTATACATTTGAGGATTTCGAAAACTCTTCCATATTCAATTTGAAAACAGCCAAAGCTTCGTCGAGTTTGTTTTCACCCATTAAAGAATAACCGAGCTGGTTCATTTCTCTTTCGTTCAGAACGAAAAGATCTTTTTCCTCTTTCATTTTTTTGAATTGCTCAAGCGCAGTTTTAAGTCCCTCTTCTTTAATTGCAGATGCCAGATTCTCTGCAAGCGATTGAGCCGGCATCTTTACTTCTTGTCCATTTAGTATATCAATTATTTTATTTGTCATCTCATCTAACGGTGCACCGCCTGCGTTGCTGAACAGAATTACGAACTGTCCATTCTTCGGTATGAAATAATTAATTGTATTGAATCCGTTGATGCCGCCGCCGTGTGTAATTACATCAAATTCGGCATCACCGATTTTCTTCTTTGTAAGTCTCCATCCAAACGCATACTTTCCTCCGAAGGCGTCAACTCTCGGCTTGAATATCTCGTCCATAAATTTCTTGGGAAGAAGTTTTTCCGTTTGAAGCGCTTTATCCCATATAAAAAGATTTTCAACCGTCGAATAAAGCGAACCCGCCGCATACGGCAAAGACATATCAATAAATGAAGTATTCCTGTATCCTGTTAATGTTTTTTCATAACCGGAGGCGCGTTTCAACAATATCGGTTCAGATAAATCATAGCCCGAGTTCGTCATTCCAAGCGGCTCAAAAATATTTTCTTTAAGAACTTCTTCATAACTCTTTCCAGTGATCTTTTCGATGATGGCGCCGAGAATAAAGTATCCAGAGTTGTCGTATTCAAAACTTTTGCCAGGTTCAAATTCAAGATCGCCGCTGCAATGTTCTTTTACAAAATCTTCGGGAGTATAAAAATTCCGGCTGACCTTCTTGAAAAAATCCGGTTCGCCGGTATAGTTTGGAATTCCAGATGTATGCGTCAGCAGCATTTCAATAGTTACTTTGTCACCCGTGTCCTTGCGGTAGTAAGGTAAATAATCTGTCAGCTTTCCATCAAGTTTGATTTTACCTTTTTCAACAAGCTGCATAATAAGCATGGATGTAAACTGCTTTGTTATTGAGCCAAGCCGGTGCTTCGTATCCGGCGCGTTCGGAATATTCCACTCCATATTTGCGAAGCCGTAACCTTTTTTGAGAACAACATCAAAATTATCCGCAACTAGAGCGCTGCCGTTGAAATAACGGTACTCATTATACTTTGAGATGAGCTGATCAATTTTTTCGGCTTTGGTTTGACTATAAAGTAATGATTGAGAGAAAACGGAGAAAACTATTAATATCATTATCCCAAATTTTTTCATATACTTTCCTTTAATGATTGTTGCTCGTTTAGATGCCGCATTTACCAACAAAGTTACACTTAGCAAATTTATTTATGACCGGAAAATGAAATAAACTGCGCCTATTAAACATAAGCCTGCCCAGATATAATCCATCTTGAACGGCTGGCGCATGTAGATCATGGCGAAAGGAACAAATATAGAAAGTGTGATTACTTCTTGTATTATTTTTAACTGGGAGAGATTTAATTCCGAATAGCCGATTCTATTTGCCGGAACTTGAAGAAGATATTCGAATAGCGCAATGCCCCAACTGATAAATGCCGCTATATACCATTTCTTGTCCGACAAATTTTTTAAGTGCCCGTACCAGGCGAACGTCATGAACATGTTGGAAAGAATAAGAAGAAAAGATGTACGGACGATTACCGGAAGATTTACAATGTAATTTATCATTTGTATCTCGATACCTTTTTAAGAATGAACAATGATTGTTAAAATTGAAGTGCAAAATTAAGAAGAACGGGAAAAAGAATTACAAATTGTTTTGTAAGCTTTTTCCCGTGTAACTTGTGTAAGTTTTTTCGATATTAAAACCCTCGGTTGCCTGCGTCTCTGCCATCATCTATGGTTCTATCGCGCCTCTCTTTATAATCGTTAAACAAATATGAAATGCCGATACCTATAGTGCGGCTGTTAAGTACTTTATATGTATTTCTGGTATAATAGCTGCCGCCGATAGTTTCGTTGCTTCCCCCTTGTGCATTTAATAAATCGCTTGCGATAAGATAAATTCTAATCTTACGATCCATGAAGTTCTTGCTTAAATAGATCGATAGGTATTTCATCTCGCTTCTTATCATCCGCCGGTTTGTTGTTTTAGGTGTGTAGTATAGAGATATGTTTGCGTCTACATCAAACGGTAGTTTTATTCCTAGATAGGTGTTGAGGGTGTAGCTTTTATCTGTCAGCGAGAGATCTTCGGATAAATACTGCCCCGTCTGCTTTGAATAACGGTAATTGAAAGAAACATACCAGGAGCTAATAAAATCTGGAAGATGAAACGGCATCATAGGAGTATTATAATAAGGGAGAGTAAGTGAAAAGCCATATGTATCCTGATTGTTAAGATTGATGTAACTTGAAATCAGAACGCTGTCGTTTTCCGTGGATGTTGCATAAGTAATGTTGCCGGTTGTATATGTATAATAAAGACTAATATATTGCGACAAATTCAACGCGTAGGAATTTACATAGTTCGGTTTTATTTTTGGATTTCCAGCAGAGAAGCTATTCGGTCCCTGATACTGACGGAAAGGATTGATATAGTAAATCTGCGGATACGTCACCCTTCTGAAAGCATTAAACCCAAGCTGAAACATATCGCTCAATTTATAAGAAAGATTCAGATTCGGGAAGAAGCTCAAAAAATTCTCTTTAAAATTTATATTCTGAGTAATCTGATTTCCTTCAGTTGAAAGGTTTTCAGCTCGCAATCCGAACTTTGCATCGAAATCGCCTAACTTCTGAGCATAAGAAGCATAAACAGCGTTAATAGCTTCCTTATACCGGAAGAGATTGCTCAATTGCAAACTATCCTGCCATTCGGAAAACCGATACGAATAATCAAGCACGTTGTAATCGTTATTTCTTGTGCGGTATGTAAAATTGTATCCGGCTTCCAGTTTGTTTTTATCAATTGGCAGCACATAGTCGGTTTTCAATATTAACGTTCTTGCATTAACATCTGTGTTGCTGTTCTGCAGCTGCGGCATATTTATTTTGTTGCTGTATCCCAGATTCATCTTGGCGTCTGTAGGATTGCCGTAAATTGTATACATCGCGTCAAAAGTTAATTCATTTCCTTTAGTCTCGAATTTCTTCTTATAAAATCCATAGAAAGAAAGATCATTATTTGTCCCGTTATTATTGTTTAATCTATTGTAGCTGTATTCAAAAACATTATTATCATTATTTACAAACGAATTTCCGTTGTTTTCGGACTTGTATTTGTAGCCGTTATAATTGACGAAAAAAGTGGCGGAATTGTTTGCGTCGAAATCATAATCGAACCCGAATTTGAAATAACCTCCGTAATATTTGTTTTTTCCTTCCCCGGCGGTGTTTTGATAATACATGCTCGGGCTGCTGTAAACATATCTTTCGTTTGTATTTGAAATGCTGTTGCCGAAATAACTGCCGTATGCCTGACCGAAGACATTCAGTTTATCCGCTTTATAATTAAAATAAGTGCCTCCAAATGAATTTTTATTTGAAGTTAGACTTAAAGATATCATCCCGCTGAAATTACTGAAGGTTTCTTTTTTGGTAATGAGATTCAGAATGTAAGTCCCACCTTCTGCGCTCTCTTTGGCGCCTGGCGCGAGAATAACTTCAACCTGATCAATCATGGATGCCGGAAGTTGTCCAAGCATCTCGGCGGGCATCGGGTATTCATGTCCGTCCATTTGAATTTTTAAACTCTGTCCACGTACCGATACTTTATTTGTCGCCGGATCAACTTCCACCAGTCCTGAATTTTTTAACGCATCTGTAAGAGAGCCCGAGTTGCCCGGAAGCCGGTCCATATTAATTACCTGTTTGTCGGCATGGAATTCAATCATCGGCTTCACCGATTTGACAACTATCTCCGTCAGTTCAATTGTGGTAGGCATAAGCTTTATAAGCCCGAGTCTTGATGACTGATCAAGGGCGACAGAATCAATTATTTGAGTTTGATAACCGATCATTGAAAATTTTACGCGCACTTTGCTTTCTGGAATTTTGTCTATCTCAAAGTTACCTTTCTCGTCGGCTTTAGTTCCCTTGAGTTGAGTGCCGGATGATTTGGAAATAATAATAACAGAAGCGCCGACTAACGGTTTGTTCGTAAAGAGATCGGCAACGGCACCGGATATTTTAAAATTTTCTGATTCTTTTTGAGCAGATAAAAAGTTAAACGCTGTTAACAAAAGTAATAGGAATGCTGTGTGGAGTTTCATACAAGTCCCCCATAAATATTTTTGAGTTAGTTATTTGCAAAAAGATATTACTACTTAATGAGCAAATCTATATAGAAAAAGATTATTTCTTTTAACCAGTAATTGTAACCAACTGTGCTAAAGTTCCGATAATTCTGTTTAAATTGCAATGAATAAATCACTCCGGATTTTTATCCGGAATGAATTCCAATATATCTCCCGGCTGGCAATCCAGTACTTTGCAGATTGATTCCAGAGTTGAGAAGCGGATTGCGCGTGCCTTCTCCGTTTTTAGCACAGAAAGATTTGCCATTGTTATACCGACTTTCTCGGCAAGTTCCGTGAGAGACATTTTCCTCTTCGCCATCATTACATCTAAGTTTACACGTATCATAATGTCCTCACACAGTTAAATCATTTTCTTGTTTTACTATTGATGCTCTAATAAGAATTTCTCCTAGCAAAATAAAAAACACTCCTAAAACGAAGACCGGTTGTAATAAAACCAATAATAGCGTTGGAAAAAGAACGAGGAGAGATTTAATAAATTGCCAAGTATTTAATATTCGATTAAATGCTGAAAAACTTAAGAAAAGTTCATTAAGGAAACTAATAATAGCAAAGCCGCTTATTAACTGACCTATAATTTTTAAGAGTATACCATTTTGCTCAACTAGTAGCTTTTCATTTAACACGTTCTTAACAAATTTTAAAGCGTAATACAAAACCAACATAAAAAGTAGAAATAAGATGAGGGCGAATAGAAGAACAATTAAAGCATCACCTGTTTTACCAAATATTATTTCCTTTGGAATTCTAATAAAACTGACACCAAAAATCGAGAATCTAGCTCCAATTAATTCTCCATTTTTAATAAACTGTAAAATAATTCCAACATAACCGGCGAAAAACATCAAAGGCGTTAGATATGTAAATCCTTTCAAATAGTAATGGATATACTTAACAATTTTTGTTTCATTAGATTTTTCCATTTCTCGCCTCACACGGTTAAATCGTTTTCTTGTTTAATTGCCGCTCCATGAAGAATTATTTCTCCAAGAACCATTACGAATAAGCCTAGAACAAAGTATGGATTGAAGAATACGCTTAGCAATGAAGCAATTTGTAACAATAATTTTGTTGTGGATGTGACAAGTACATCAACTTGTTTAAGCCAAATAATAGAAATTCCAACAACGATATGAATCAACAATGTATAAATCGCCAATAAGATTCCAACAAATTTTAGATGTCTGCCATTCTCTTCACAAAAAGGATTTCCCTCAAAAGTATTCTTAATAAACTTTGTAGGTTTTTTTAGCGAGAGAAAAACTCCGCTTGCAATAATTATATTTACACCGACAATTAAAACCTTATGAAGCATGGTTATCTCTTTGATTTGATCCATGAACTTGAAAAAGCCAAAAACATCGAGAGAACTTATATTTGAATGCGATGGCGGTACTAACATTTGCGGCAGATAAAAAAGAATAAAGAAAAAAGGAAATGCTTTGTAGAATAGATCTAAATAAGCATAAACAGTTTTTACTAAGAAATTTTCTTTTAGCGATTTCATATTACCTCCTCCTTTTAGCTGAAGGCAATATAAATTACGAAATTCTGTTTGTCAAGATAAATTTATCGTTTATCAATATATTTTTGCCTTTATACGGCATTGTGGACGAAATTGTATTTTTCTAATTTATTGATAGAATTTTCAACTTTGGAGCCATTTTATGAAGAAAACCATTCTATTAATATTGATCGGAAAGAGAAAAGAGGAAGCTGTAAAAGTTCAACAGATACTAACCGGCTGGGGTTGTTTAATCAAAACGCGTCTGGGAATTCATGACGGCGTTTTAGAAAATTGTTCGGACACGGGATTATTAATTTTAGAAATGGTCGGTACAGATGAGCAGAATCAGGAGATCGCGCGCAAACTTTCTGTACTTCCTGGCGTGTCGTCTAAATTAGTTGAATTGGAGATCGGTCAATAGAACAATGACCATTTTACATTTGTAAAAAAACAGAAAAAATAATAGAACGCAGATTATCATGATTGTTTATGATTTTAAATCATAACAAATCATCATCATCATAAAAATCCGCGTTCTATTTTTTAATTTTTTATCTCTTATCTGGTTTTTCAACTTTTACTTTGTAAAAAATATGTTCCGATTCAATGATCAAAGTGTACTCGCCCGGTTCAACATAAGTTTTCTCTTTTGCGTCTGTTGTTAAATTCCATTCCGCAAAATTTAATCCTTCGTCTCCCGTTCCTTTGAACTCGTTCACTTTCACATTTTTCGAATCCACCACCTCAATCTTTACACTATCCGTTTTTGTTTTCAGATAATAACCGAATCTTACCGGGTCCGGCTGCGACCATCTATATTTTGGATATTGCGGAAGCGTTCCTTTTGTTGCCGAAATAAAAAATGCATCTTTATTAAGATCATCTTCATTTAAATTTTGCAGATACTCAACATCAAGCGCATACAATCCTCTCCCGTGGGTTGCGGCTACGATTATATTATCGCGCGGATGAATTACAAGATCGTGCACATAAGTTGTTGGTAATTTTCCCGGCAGTGAATACCAGAATTTTCCGCCGTTCAAAGAAACGTAAACACCAAAATCATTTCCAACGTAGAGAATGTTTTTATTCTTCGGATCTTCTTTAATTACGTTTATCGGTCCGGTTGGTAAATTGTTTACAATGCTCTGCCACGTCTCGCCATTATCTGTTGATTTCCAGAGATACGGCAGAAAGTCGTCGTCGCGTTTTCCGTTCTGCGACATGTAAACAGTATTCTCATCATAAGCAGAAGCAACTAATTCCGAAACCCATTTTCCATACGGCAATCCGTTTACAATTTCCTTCCACGTTTTGCCGTCATCTTTTGTTACATGAACTCTGCCGTCATCTGTTCCCGCATAAATTAATCCCGCTTTCAAAGGAGATTCTGAAATCGAAAAAATAGTTTGATACGGAATATCACCGCTCTTGTTCGGATCATTATATGTAAGATCGGGACTTATCCTCTGCCATGTTTCTCCGCGGTCAGTAGTTTTGAATAAATATTGGAACCCGATATAAAGCGTGCTGGGGCTATGAGGAGAAATAATAAACGGGGCAAGCCATTGACCGCGCATTGTTGATTCCCCTTTTTCAGCTTTAGGAATAATGTTTTTTGATTCGCCCGTTTTCATGTCTGATCTTGTAAGCGTTCCATAAAATCCGGCTGAATAAACTATATCTGGATTTGTCGGATCGATTGCATGATTACTTCCCTCGCCGCCGGGCGCTTGCTCAAAATTCTGCGCCGGAATTTTATCTCTGCCTTGTGATAAATCAACAATCCCTTTAAAGCTTCCATGATCCTGGATCGAGCCGTAAACTTTAAATGGTTCCGACATATCAGCTGCGACGTTGAAAAACTGAACTAACGGCATATTATTAGCGAATGTTCTCCATTCTTTTCCACCGTCGTAAGAAATTGCTAATCCGCCGTCGTTAACATTTACAAGATAGTTCGTGTTGTCGGGATCAATCCACAAACCGTGATGATCGCCGTGCATTCCTTCGAGCTCTTTAAAAGTTTTTCCACCGTCTTCAGATACATTCAAACCTAATCCCATCACATAAATTTTATTTTCATTTTTAGGATCTACTCTAATCTGCCCAAAAACCCATCCGTAAGTAGCCGACAATGTTTCCATATATTCATCCAACACACTTGTCTGTTTCCATGTGTTTCCTTTATCATCGCTTCTGAAAACCGTTGCGCCTTTAATCACACCGCCTTTTGGTCGTCCGTAAGAATCAACGTTCTCAGCATCATCATTCTCGCGTAGAATTTCATAGTTATCAACGAAAGCATAAACTACATCCGGGTTCGATCTTGAAACATCAATTCCAATTCTTCCTCTGAATTTAGCTTCCGGCAATCCTATAGAAATTTCATTCCAGGTTTTTCCGGCGTCTGTTGATTTATAAATACTGCTTCCGTTATAGTCATTTTTAGTTCTCGGGTCATTCCATTTTTCACGGACACGCTGCCAAGTGGATAAATAAAGCGTATTTGGATCAGATGGATCCATCGCCAGATCAATAACTCCCGTCTTTCCATTTTTGTAAAAAACTTTATCCCAGGTTTTTCCGCCGTTTTCAGTTTTGTATAAACCACGTTCTTCGTTATCTGTCCATTCGTGTCCGGATGCCGCAGCGTAAACTATATCCGGATTTATAGGATTGATTACGATTCTCGGAATTGTGTTTGTACCAATTAATCCCATCTGTTTCCAAGTTTTGCCGGCATCAATTGATTTAAACACTCCCGCGCCTGCGTTAGAGCTTCTGAAAATATTTGCCTCTCCTGTTCCGATCCAAACTATATTTTGATTTGAAGGAGCGAGAGTTATGTCTCCAATTGAAGTTGACGGACCGTTTTCAAAAATTGGTTCCCAGGTTGTCCCTTCATTTGTAGTTTTCCAGACCCCGCCCGTTGCACCGGCGGCATATATTATATAGTTCTTTCCTTTTGGACGGACGACTTCAACATCAGTCATTCTTCCGCTTATATTAGTCGGACCGATAAATTGCCAATTCAGATTTTTGAATATTGAGTTCTCTTTCATCTCAAGATGTTTTTCATACATCTTCATTCTTTCTTCCGGCGAAGTTGATTTGATTAGGGTCTGTGCAATTGTGAGTTGAAGAAAGCCGGATAAAAGAATAAGCAAAAACATTTTATACTTAAGAGTTAGTCTACATTGAATCATAATAATATCTCTCCTTTAATTTTTAACCGCTATCTTTATAGTCTTGCCAATATTTTTGGATTTTTCAATTCTCTAATTGCATCACTGGCAATCCATCGTGCAGATTTTGAATCGATAGTTTTAATTTCTTTAGCAAGTTTAAGTGCTTCTTTGTTGAGGAAATTACTTCGTTTTCCAATCTGGCGCAATGCCCAGTTAACAGCTTTCTTAACAAAATTTCTTTCATCAACGGAATATTTCTTGATGAGTGGGAAAAATTGAAGGAACTCCTTATCGTCTCTCTTCTTATCGTGAACGGCGATATATGCGATTAACGAAAATGCAGTGCGGCGGACAAATTCTTCTTTTCTATCTGCCCATTCCAAAATTTTTTCGAATGCAAAAGGAGTTTTTCTAAATAGGTAGCAGCATGTTCCGTCACAGATTGCCCATGAATCAAAATCGCATATCCAGCTATTCATCTGAGTTTTTGTAACTAGTTTCGGATCGTCAATCAAAAAAGCAATAACACGTGCATCGTAATATCCGGTATTCCATAGTTCGAGAGCAAGTTCATGATTTTTCCCAATCTTCTTTGCTATCGATTTGATCATCGGTGCACTAATGCCAAACGCATTTGTAGAAACAATTCCGAAGCGTGCCATTCCGTCAACATTTTTTTGATTGTAATGTTTTTTTAATTCTATGATTAATTCCGCAGCCGTCATTGTAATACCATAAATTTGTTTATTGAATCATGAGTTGATAAATGCATAAAGCTTTTCCAAATCCAGAACCGTTTTTGGATCTGTCTTGTAAATCAGTTCGATCAACCGGGAACCGCCTTCATAAAACGTTACTCTATCGAACGGTTCAATTCCTCCAGCATGATTTTCCTTTATTCCGAATTTATCTCTGATTTTATTTTCAACCCAGCGCGCAAATCCTTCTTTCCATTCAACCCAAGTCATGTAAGAATATTCATCTTTGCTTAATTGCTCTTTTATCGTTTCGCGAATATCTTTTACATCATTCAAGTCGTTCTTATTCAACATCGAAAGGAGAGCTGCATAGGGTTCCGTAAATTCTTTTTTTGAATATGGAAACGCGTAATTCAATTCCCACATCCAGTCTTTCTGTTCCATCGCGCGTTTATAGATTTCCAAATTGTCCTTCAGTATCATTTCAATTGCCGCAAAGACGGCGCAATGAACGAATTCATGAAAAATAATTGCGTAGCCGTCCATTGAGTCAAAGACTTCTCCGGTGACGACGCATGTCATTTTATTATCATTTTCCGGAAGCGGGAACGCGGCTCTTATTCCCTTTGGTACCAGTGATGTAGTTGCGGCTTTTTTTACAAAACGGTATCTGTTATTTGTGTCGGGTTCAAAAATGTAGTATTGTCCTTCCTCTGCAATTGCAACGGGATAAACATTTTGAAGTACGGGATGGATTTGTTTTACCTTCTCATGAAGCTCAAAAATTTTTTCGAGCTTCGGCAAATATTTTTCAACTGTTGAATCGTTCGTCTTATTCTGAGCAGTTAGACTAACGCCGGTGAGAAGAAAGAAGAGAAAAAACTTAAGGTAACTTTTCATATTGATCCTTCTATTATGGCATTCAAAAATATCTAACTAAGGATAAAAGTGGGGATAAAAATTATAATTGACATGCTTTAGAGTATTCGATTTATATACAAAATCAGTTTTCGAACAAGCGAGAAAAGCCATCGTACGGAACTAAGGGGATAATATCAAAGTCGATTAGATTTACTTCAACTAATGGCAATGTGTTTAATATTTCTCTCGCTTCATTTTCGTTTGTACACTCAAGAATTATGAGGGCGTTGTGAAGAGGTTTACTAAAATAGATTTCGCGGATGATACCAGTTTGGTAAAGGTCCCAAACTCTTTGCGCCTCGGGTTTAAGGTATATTTTAAATTGTTCTTTTGTTTTCCCGCCTACTTCTTTTTCGATTGCTAATATTTTCATAAAATTTCCTTTTATACAGATCAAGAAAATATTTTTTACCGTCCTTACTATAATGAGGGAGGGATTGAAAATAACCATCCAATGCGGTGTTTGAGAACACCGCATGATGAATTAATTAATCGCTTATTATAATTGTTGAACCGCCGCCGCCGCCGAAACGCGGATTTATAAAATTATTAAATATAGAACCGAACGAATATGATATACCGAAGTAAGCGTAATAATTATATGTTGTCTCAAGTTGCCTTCTTCTTAATAAAACTTCTTCAAGTGAAGCTCCCTCAAGCGGCAGTGTTATTTGTTTGCCGACCTTGTAATAATTAAAATAAAAGCTGAGCGAAAAACCTTTAAACAATCTTAAACTGGCAGAACTAAAAACACCATAACTGATATTGGTAAAATCATCTAAATAGTTTTCTACATTCGGTCCAAAACTTAAACTCCCCCAAGGTTCAATTAAAGAAAACGAGGCATTTAATGAATGCCGCCATAAATCTTCTTTCCTTTTAAAATATAATGTTTCATCAACGTATCTGTTAAAAGTATGATATACTTTATAGTAAATTCTAAGTTGATGTATGTTCGATTCCGAATAAGGAAAAACGTTATACTCAATACCCGGTGCAAATGAATAACTGAAATTGATATTGTCGTATGTAGAAGTATAAGCGCTACCCCAAATACCCCAAGACCATTTATTATCTATCGCTTTTATAAAAGAAGCATTCGCATATTGGCTTCTGGTAATATTCGTTATTGTCTCAGTATCATAATAATAATTGCTTTCACTATAGTCGCTAGAAAGAGAAATACTTAGTTTCATATCTTCCGTGGTTCTATTCGCCGAGATTGAACTGTAAATAGATTTGCTGTTATAATTTTTCTCGCCGTTAAAATTTCCGTTCGAGCTTAATTTGAAAACCCAGTAGTCCCAATCGTCTTTCGGTTGTTCAGCCGCCTGCTGTTGTTTTGGAAAAGAGATCTCCATCTGATCTGCAGCGGGTGTCTTGGAGAGATACCGGACCAATCCCATTTTAAGCGCCTTTACCATTTTGATTCGCGATTGATCATCCGAATCTGTTTTATTGACCATATATTTTACGGTGTCATCAATCCCCGCAAATTTATTTAGACCGATAAATAGTAATATATAGCTTGTTCCTCCCGAACCGGTACTCTGAGAAGTATAAAGAACATGAATATCGGCATCTTTCCTGTCGCGCACATAATTAACAATCGGAATTTGCTCTTTTACAAAATTAATGTCGCAGTAGCCGCAATCAATAAAAAGATTTGGAGCGTTTTCCTTTCTAATCGATTGGTCATTTTGTGCAAATGAGAATGACGTTGAGATAAAAAGGAAAAAGAAAATTGATTGGATGATTCTATGCCGCATACTACCCCTTGTATTTAGATTAATGAATGAAATAATGACAAATCCTTCAGTTTATTCAATACAATAAACGATAGTCGGAAACATTTATTGTATCGTGCAACAAGTAGACGTTTGAACTTCCCTTTTGTTACTTTATCAAAAGAATTTTTTTAGTAAAGAAATTTGCCCCAAGTGATATGAATTATGCTCAACAAGCCCCAAGATTAATCCTTCAAGGGAAAAGCCGGTGCCCAATGAAACGTTTCTTTCACCACCTATAATGGTGTCCAGTTGTTCTTCGGGAAATTTTTTGAGAACGGAAATCAATTTATTTGTTGCATCAAATAAGTTTTGTTTTACCGTGACCCAATATTTTTCAGTGTAATTTTCTGGAGTTGGCCAATCGCCAATTTGAGGCTCTGAAGGCTTGTTTCCATTGAAACGGCTGAGAATCTCTTCAGTCCACGCGGTTATGTGAAGTGTTAATTCGATTATACTATGTGCAGATGGAATTGGTTTTCTAAATGCTTGCTCGATGGAAATCTCTCTCAAAATATCAGTTGCAGAAGAGCCGTACCAAGGGTCTCCAAAAATCGAATTGTACAATTCATCTGATAGCTTCTTTGCTCGAGTCAATTTACTTTTTTCTCTGTATCACAAAAATTTTTAGATGTCTCAATTAATTTTATTTCGC
The DNA here is from genome assembly GCA_026390795.1 of Ignavibacteriales bacterium. Taxonomy (NCBI): domain Bacteria; kingdom Pseudomonadati; phylum Ignavibacteriota; class Ignavibacteria; order Ignavibacteriales; species Ignavibacteriales bacterium. The sequence goes on along the minus strand of JAPLFG010000003.1, from coordinate 1,461,189 downwards.
GGCGTTTACCGGAAATGTTGATGAACGGGTAATCTTCCACTTGCCGTCGTTTTGTTTTTTGAAAATTAATATCCCTTTTTCAAAAGCAATTTGCGGTGTTTTTGAGACCGACGGTTTGAATGCCCATTTTTGTTTAATGTTTACATATGCAAGATCACCGCTTGTCACTATTTCATCCGCCTCCATACTTAAAGTCGCTTTCAGATATTTATTTTTAAAAACTACTTCGTTCTCATCTCTAATTGTTTTTGAAGTTTGATCGGGATGTCCATAGTACAAACCGATATAATCTTCAGCAAAGATTGCAACGGAGTTATTTAAATCTTTCTGATTGTAAGATTTCATCCATTTATTAATTTCATTCTTTATTGCAAGTACTTCATTGGACTGTGCCGGAACAAAATTGTTAGCGATTAACATACCAACAAATAAAAGAAAAGCCTTGTTGCTTAATTTCATAACATTTACCTAATTATTGAAAAGTTTTGATAATAATTTATTTCTTAAAATTATTCGGTCGGTTTTGTTCCTATTATTCCCGACAAAAACTAATTCAAAAGTAATTTTAATTGAGATGCGTTGCAAATTATTGAATCTTATACTGGGATAAAAAGAATCCATCCCCCGGCTACGAAAGGATGGATTCGAGGGGTTTGTATGGGGACTTTTTACCGAGAGTTATTAACTCTGCTGTTATGTTTTTTTCTCAAAATATTTTTACCTGCGCGCTGTTGTTCATTTAATAATTGGCGGCGCTCCTGTTTGGTTACAACTCCGTCCGATTTTGCAATTTTCTTATCGTGCCGAATCTTCAATTGTTGCTTTTCCAGCTTCCGGGTTTCTTTGGTCGTCAGCTCTCCCGTTTTTACTCCTTGTTTGATTCTTACCTGCTGCTCTTTTTGTTTTTGATTTATTTTAGGTGTTGCTGTTTGTGCTTGAACGACCAATGCAACCATTGCTGTTAGTAGAAGAAACATCTTTACTTTTTTCATAGATCCTCCGTAAGTTTTTTTGTTCCTACTTTATAGACACTTATAAGAGGATATCGGGTTTAAAAGAATTGCTAATATCAGATTGAAAAAGTAAAAGGGATGGTAATCTACAAGAAATGAATTTTCATTTTTATTAATAAGAACTAAACCGAGGTATAAAATAAATAGTTAACTCAAATGAATTTTTAGAAGTGGTTAAAACATTCTCATATCGAAAGGCGACAAATCTGATATTGTCTGTCTTACATTCAATTCTTTTATCAATTCGCGAATTGTTTTTAGTTCCGCTTCAATTAAATGCATCCTGTGTTTAAGCATTGAAAGACTAGTAAATGCAACTTTTGTAGAATCCATTTCGAAGCTCAATATCTGTTTTCTTATTGTATAAGAATTGCTTTCAAGCCTTTCCAATTTTTTTTTCAATTTCATTAAGATTTCCGGTTTGCTCAAATTATGCATAAGAAGAATGCCAATATCAAAATTCGAGGGAGAATTTACATCATCTTCTAAAAAACTGGTTATTGATTCATGAAATTCGAATTCACCTTCCGGAGTTATTGAGTAAATTGTCTTTTCAGGCAAATTTCCAGTTCGTTCTGTCCGACCGATAATCAATCCTTGTTTCTTCAAATTATTGATAGTTGCATATACTGTAGAATCGGCGAGCGGTAATAATTTTCTTGTATTTAATTGTTCAAGCATTTTTGTGATTTCATATGGATTTCTCTCTCTTTCGGACACAACGCCCAGTATTAACGCAGCTAATTTTGAAAGCATATGTAATTTCCTACTACATTGATAATGTAGTATAAAGATAGAGCATGAAATGGAATAATGCAATAAAATTATGAAAGGATCGAATTCAACTGATTTTCATCATTTACAAAATCTTCGAATGATGAGTAGATAAATCGGACATTATTTGTGAGTGATTTATAATTAAGCTCTAAAGATTCTTTACGTTTTGGATTTACTACTATAATTTCTTTATCGGATGTAATCTGCTTTTTAAATAACGCTTTTATATGAACATCCGAGCTGGAAAGAGAATACCCAATGAAAACAATTTTTTTCGTTGCGCGTATTTCTCTCGACGCCTCGCTCATTAATTGAGAAATAATGGGATGATGAATGGTTTTCAGATATGTCGGAGGCATAATAAGCGTGCGAAACTCCGTTCCATCCAGCGGACAAACAAACTCGTATTCCACCTTTTCCGGAAATGTATAACCTAGAAACTTTCCCTTTTTCAAGTCAATCGATCGGTCCCAAGGTGTAAGTAAAGTTTGGTTGCAGCAATTGCAATATTTCCAGTTAAGACTGCCGTGTACTTTCACAATTTTAATCGGAATCGGATTTTCATTCTCGCTAATTGAAACCGGTTCTCGCGGATTTATCCAAAAATTGAAATTGTTCATTTCGGGCAATCGTTCATAGTTCATTAATGGAATGCAATAATCAATGTAACCGTGACTTTTAAATAAAAAATCAAAAGCTTGCTCAAGAAGAGTGTCGTAATTTAAAGTGATAATTGAAATGTTCGAATTGTTTTTTTGAATAGTTTTCCAAAAAAGATGGTAGTAGTGACTTCGTTTGTCGGTTTGAAGATTAACAATGTAATGAATCAGTTTAATTAAGTATTCTTTAATGTCTCTTATTTTTTCGTTAGAGTATTTTGCATTCAAGCTTTCGTTCTGTTGAATAAAATAATCGATAAAGCCGAAAACTGCCTCAAGCTGCGGGTATTGATTAGTCGCACTGTTAAACTCAAAATTATCTTTAATAAACTCTATAACAATCTTACCTATTTCCGAGTTTTCAATCTCTTCAATTCCGCCTGAAATAATCATCGGCAACATATCTCTCTGGAGAGGAACACCATCGGGATGTGAAGCACCTGCGCCTAAAACAAATACAACGTCTCTGCTTGGTAAGTATCGTAAAAATTTTTCGGATGGAGTTATCATTTTTGTACACCACCTTTAACCGCAAAAAATAAGGTTAATTTTGATGTTCTCGTTTGATGAAATAGTTAATTCAAATTGGAAATCATTTAAACAAATATAACTTTATTCTTTTAATGGTTCAGAAAAAGTTACTAAGAAAAATCTGATGTGTAAAGGAATTATTTGTTGATCTCAATGAGAATCAACTTCTTCCCCTTCTCATTTCTAAGGTTGGATGGTTTATATGATAATTCAAAAATTGTTGATTTTTTAATATGAGCTTTGTATTTCAATTCAGTGGTCTTGAATTCATCCATCAAATCGCCGCCTTTAACTGCGGCAATGTATGCCTTCTCTTTAATTAATGGAAGCGAGTAGCGAAATAAAATTACCAACGGAACTGTTGCCCGGCTAACAACTAAATCAAACGTATCGGCATATTTCTGTTTGAAGTCATCACTTTCAACGCGAAAATTTTCTGCGACAATATTATTGAGTTTCAGTTTATTGATAAACTCTCTAACAGCATCAATTTTTTTAGCGGTCGAATCTGCTAAAACTCCCCTCATGGCAGGACGGGTTATTGCTAATGGTATTCCGGGAAAACCGCCTCCGGTTCCAATATCTAAAAATTTCGATACCCGGCTTGGGAGAAATTCCGCAATCAACGAAGAGATAAAAATATGATTTTCAATGATTTTAAGAACATCTCTGCGGGAAATTAAATTGAGTTTTGTATTCTTTTGAGTAACAAGAAGCGCAAAATGAGCTAGTCTCTCTAACTGATATTCATCCGGGTTTAGACTATTTTCCCAGAAGAGCATTTTCAGTTCACGTAAGTACTGCTCTTGAAGATCCAACAAAAGCCCTCTGTTTTAGCTCTTCAAATATACTAATAAAATAGAAATATCAGAAGGAGTAACTCCGGAAATTCTGCTTGCCTGTCCTATTGAACGCGGTTTTATTTTATTTAATTTCTCTATTGCCTCTGTGGAAAGTGCTTTCAAACTAGTATAGTTGAAATTTAATGGAATGTTTGCGTTCTCCAGTTTTTCCGTTTTCGCGATCAATTCTTCCTGACGCTTTATATATCCGTCAAATTTTATTTCTATTTCGATCTGTTCTAAAACAGTTTCATTGTTCAATAATTCTTGTGTCCAGTTTTCTTTTTCATTTTCGATGAATTTTAAGATCTCAGCCAAAGTCAGTTCCGGTCTCTTTACTAATTTTTCTATCGTTTCTGAATTATCAATCAGCGCAAGCTTTTTCAATTCCAGAAGTCCATTAATCTGTTTAGGAAGGACTTTCTTTGTTGAGATAAAATCTTTCTGAGCAACGATCATCACTTCCCTTTTCTTCAATGAATCGAACAATTCTTTAGATATCAAACCGAATTCAAATCCCTTATGAAGAAGTCTTCTGTCTGCATTATCCTGTCGTAATACTAGTCTATACTCAGCCATTGAAGTAAACATTCTATATGGTTCGTTTGTTGATTTACGCACTAGATCATCAATCAAAACACCGATATAAGCTTCACTCCGCTTCAATACGAATTCCGGTCTCTTCTGAATTTTTAATGCGGCATTAATTCCGGCAATAAGCCCTTGTCCAGCGGCTTCTTCGTATCCTGAAGTTCCATTTATTTGTCCGGCAAAATAAAGTCCTTCAATAAGTTTTGTTTCTAAAGTTAGATCAACTTGATAAGGAGGAAAATAATCGTACTCAACTGCGTAAGCCGGTCGAACCATCTCCGCGTTTTCAAGTCCTTTAATTTTTTGCAATGCCTCGAATTGAATTTCCGCCGGTAATGATGATGAAAATCCATTTAGATAAATTAGATCCGAATCCAATCCTTCCGGTTCAAGAAATAATTGATGCCTCTCTTTGTCAGCAAATCTAACGATTTTATCTTCGATTGATGGGCAATACCTCGGACCGATGCCTTCTATTACACCCGTGAATAAAGGTGACTGATTAAACCCTTTTTCCAAAATTTTATGAACGGTCTTATCAGTATATGTGATATGGCAACTAACCTGTTGAAGAAATGGAAATTTAGTTTTGTCTGTTCTCAAAGAAAATGGTTGTGGAAATTCATCACCCGGCTGCTCTTCAAGTATTTCCCAGTTGATAGAATTTTTTCTAAGTCGCGGTGGTGTCCCGGTTTTTAATCTGCCCGATATAAATCCCATTCTTAAAAATGATTCTGTTAGACCTTCAGAAGCTTGTTCTCCGTACCTTCCTCCTTTTGTGGATTTTAATCCTGTATGCATCAATCCATTCAAAAAAGTGCCGGAACAGAGAATCAGTGCCTTACACTTTAGCTCCTCCCCTTTAAGAGTCTTAACTCCCGAGATTTTTTTTCCTTCTTCATATACTTCCAAAAGAGAGTCTTCTATTAATTCCAGATTTGGTGTTGTGAAAATGACATGTCCCGCCTCTTCGGAGTATAATTTTCTGTCTGATTGACATCTTCCGGCCCAGACTGCCGGACCTTTAGTTTTATTTAAAATACGGAATTGAATACCGGATTTGTCGGCAATTAATCCCATCATACCGCCGAGAGCATCAAGTTCATGAACCAGATGACCTTTTGCGCTGCCTCCTACCGCCGGATTGCATGATAGCCTACCAATCGCATTTTTATCCATTGTAATAAGGGCTACTGAGCACCCCATTTTGACTGCGGCTGATGCGGCTTCTATTCCGGCATGACCGGCGCCGACAACAATAATATCAAAACTTCTCATTTATACCTTTCTGTTCCACGTGAAATAATCTAACTAATGAGTGATTCTTTTCTGCCTCGGTTTTGTGGGTTTCACGTGAAATATTACTTTCCTATGCAAAATTTTGCAAAAATGTTATTCAAAACATCATCTGATGTCACTTTCCCGATTATTTCGGCAAGTGCTATCTCGGCATTCCTTAAATCAAGAGCAATATACTCGCCGGTTAATTTTTTATTGATTGAATTTCTTGCGTTAATGAGATTTTCTTTAGCTGAATTTAACGCGTTATGGTGACGAAGACTCGAAATAATTGCTGTCTTTTCTGTATAATTTTGAGAACCGACTGCCCTCTCTTTCATTATTGTGAATAAATCTTCAATTCCTTTTCCGGTTAATGAAGAAATTTCCACATCCGCCTCAAAATTATTTTCCTTGAGAAGGTCAATTTTATTCGCCACAATTATAATTCTTTCTTTTTTGGTTATTTCTAATAATTGATTGTAAAGATCGGCAGAGAATCCGGAAATGACATCATTCATAAAAAGAACGATATCTGCATTTTTAACTGCTTCCCGGCTTCGAATGATTCCCTCTTTTTCTAGAATATCTTCAGTTACTCTTATTCCGGCTGTATCAAAAAGTTTAAACAGAATTCCGTCGATTGAAAGATCTTCCCGGATTATATCTCTGGTAGTTCCGGGAATTTCGCTAACAATAGCTCTGGCTTCTTTTAAGAGATAATTTAGGAGAGACGACTTCCCTACATTTGTTTTTCCTACCAAAGCAACATTCACGCCGTCTTTTATAACACGACCAAAAGAATACGTTTTCAATAAAGCATCAATTTCTTTTTCAATTGTATCAATGTTTTGCAGAATCTGATTGACAGAAAGAAATTCAATATCTTCTTCAGCAAAATCGAGTTCAAGTTCTATCAGCGATGACGTGTTTATTAGAATTTCTCTCATCCAATCAACTTTTTGTGATAATAGTCCATCCAGTTGATTCCTCGCACCACGCAGAGATGCTTCGGTACGTGAATTTATTATATCTGCCACAGCTTCGGCTTGAGTTAAATCCAATTTACCGTTTAAGAATGCACGTTTTGTAAACTCACCCGGTTCCGCCAATCTAACGTCAAATTCAACAAGAGTATAAATTATTTTTTCGGTGATTAAAGAACTGCCATGTGTGCTGATCTCAATCGAATCTTCACCGGTATATGAATGCGGACATTTAAATAATGAAACAAGTACGTCATCGATTATATTCTCTTTTGTGTCATAAATTTTTCCGTAATGAATAGTATGTGAATGGCAATCGGTAAGTTTTGATTTACCTCGGAAGATTTTATCAACGGACATAAAGCTTTGCGGACCGCTTACACGGATTACAGAAATGGCGCCTGAACCAGCCGGTGTTGCTAATGCCACTATAGTATCATTATCATGCTGCATCAATTCTTTCAGATTAAATTACAAAAAAGAGTTTGCATAACGGGGGAACTAAATTAATGTAATTGGCAGTTACACTCAAACATGAGAATAGATTCTACGAGCGAGGGAAAGTGTTACGTTTTTTATATTACTACCTAGTTATTTACTAATTCATAATATTTTAATACTAACTAGAAACTTTTTAGAATATCGTTTGTATGAGAAGTAAATTAGAATAGGAAATTTTGAGGCATCGATATGGAATTTAATTTTAACAAATTCACGGTAAAGGCTCAGGAAACTGTAAAGAACGCAATTGAGATTGCGCAGAATTACAATAATCAAATTGTTGAGCCGGAACATTTATTGGCGGCAATTCTGCAAGATCAATCAAACGTTGCGGTTTCTATAATTCAGAAATCCGGCGCGAACATAAATCAAATGAGAATTAAAATTGGTGAGTTGCTCGAACGGCTACCGAAAGTCTCGGGGAGTGGAATTGGGAATCAACAACTTTCAATCAACACATCAAAATTATTTGACAAATCTTCCGAAGAAACAAAAACATTAAAAGATGAATATGTTTCAAATGAACATCTGCTGCTGGCACTTAGTGGAGACAAAAGTGCGGCTGGAAAACTTTTAAATGAAAATGGAATTGACAAAAATATTATACTCTCAGCACTGAAAGAGATACGAGGCAACCAACGCGTTACTTCACAAAATCCGGAAGATACTTATCAAGCGCTTCAAAAATACGGAAGGGATTTAAACGAACTCGCGCGGTCGAATAAACTTGATCCTGTGATAGGACGAGATGAAGAAATCCGGCGAGTGCTTCAGGTTCTTTCAAGGCGAACTAAAAATAATCCGGTATTAATCGGCGAACCGGGAGTTGGTAAAACTGCAATCGCGGAAGGGATCGCTCACAGAATAATCAGCGGCGATGTTCCCGAAACATTGAAGACAAAAAGAATTATCGCACTTGATATGGGAGCGTTAGTTGCAGGAACACAATTCCGCGGACAGTTCGAAGAGCGAGTGAAGGCTGTTGTAAAAGAGGTCCAAGAATCTGCGGGAGAAATAATTTTATTTATTGATGAACTTCATCTTCTTGTGGGAGCGGGAAGGGCAGAGGGCTCTATGGATGCCGCAAACATTTTAAAACCAGCTTTGGCTAGAGGTGAATTACACGCTATCGGTGCTACGACACTTGATGAATACAGAAAATATATTGAAAAAGATGCGGCGCTCGAAAGAAGATTTCAGCCTGTACTTGTTTCCGAACCAAATGAAGAAGATTCAATTTCTATTTTACGTGGACTCAAAGAAAGGTACGAAGTTCATCATGGCGTGCGAATTACGGACGGCGCAATTGTGGCGGCAGTACAATTATCAAACCGTTATATAACAGATCGCTTTCTTCCCGACAAAGCAATTGATTTGATTGATGAATCTGCATCGAAGTTAAGAATTGAAATTGATTCGATGCCGGAAGAACTTGATGCAGTTGAAAGAAAAGTCAAACAACTTGAAATCGAAAGAGAAGCATTAAAACGAGAAAAAGATTCTGACTCAGCGTTACGGCTTGAAGAACTTCAGAAAGAATTAAGTGAGCTTGAAGAAGAACGCAATAGGCTGAAGAGTCATTGGCAGCTTGAGAGAGAGAAGATTCAAAAAATCAGATCGATGAAAAGCGATATTGAAAAAGCTAAATCAGATGCCGAACGATTTGAGCGTGAAGGAAATCTTGGTAAGGTTGCGGAAATTCGTTACGGAGTGATAAATGATCTTGAACGCAACATGAAAAAAGAATCTGAAGAACTTAATGCGATTCAAAGAAATACCAAGATGCTGAAAGAAGAAGTTGATGCGGAAGACGTTGCGGAAGTAGTTGCCAAATGGACTGGAATTCCGGTTAGCCGGATGCTTGAGAGCGAGCGCGCAAAACTAATTAGACTTGAAGAAGAACTTCACAAAAGAGTGATCGGGCAGGACGATGCAGTTGCCGCCGTAGCAAACGCAATCAGAAGATCTCGTGCGGGATTGCAGGACGCACACCGTCCCATAGGTTCATTTATTTTTATCGGCACAACCGGAGTGGGGAAGACCGAACTTGCACGTGCGCTTGCGGAATTTTTATTCAACGATGAACACGCAATGATACGAATTGATATGAGCGAGTATATGGAAAAGTTCTCCGTATCGCGTTTAATTGGAGCGCCTCCGGGATATGTCGGATATGATGAAGGGGGTCAATTAACAGAAGCCGTTCGGCGTAAGCCATATTCTGTTGTGCTGCTTGATGAAATTGAAAAAGCTCATCCGGATGTTTTTAATATATTACTGCAAGTTTTAGATGACGGACGGCTTACAGATAACCAGGGGAGAACGGTTGACTTCAAAAATACAATTATAATAATGACATCTAACCTTGGCTCGCATTTAATCCAAGAAAAATTGATGACGATGGACGAAACAAATTTTGAAAATATAATGGGTGAATTACGCTCTAGTCTTACGCAATTGCTCAGACAAACAATTCGTCCGGAATTTTTAAATCGTATTGATGAAGTAATTTTATTCAAACCATTGCTTAAGAGTGAGTTAAAACAAATTATAGCAATTCAACTGCAGAGAGTGGGGAAGATGCTCGTAGAAAAAAATATCGGGTTTGAAATTGACGAAGACTCAATCGATTTTCTTCTTCAGCATGGTTATGATGCAACATACGGTGCCCGTCCATTGAAACGTACGATTCAAAAATTTATTGTCAATCCTCTTTCCTCTGAATTGCTGATGAATAAATATGAATCGGGCGATACAATTGTAGTCCGTTACCCAGGAGCAGGGAAGTTAGAATTCTCAAAAAAATAATTCTTATACGGTTTGTTAACTATTTTACTAACTAGTTATATTTTTCAATCTCCCACCAAGGGTGACCTTTTCTGACGGTGCATTTTTTATTGCACCGCTTTGTTTATATTCAAATGTTAAGTTTTAAGCAAACATAGTAGGGGTAGCTATGAAAACATTTGTCATAATTTTAACCGCATTATTTTTAACTTCTCATCTCTCATCAACAGCACAAACCGATACGACAAAAACAGAGCCATATTTAAAAGCTCTCGAAGCATTACAGAAGAAAGACACTATTTCGGCAATTACTCTTTTAAAAGAATCAGTTAAACAAGAGAATGATGCACAATCATATTTTGAGTTGGCAAAACTTATATCCCGTAAAAAGACTGATGCTAATTTAAATGAAGCAGCAGAATACTTAGATCGGGCAATTATGCTTGATCCGAATAATGTGGAATATCCATTATTGCTGGCATCCGTTCGCGAAGAACTTTTTTATGTAAGTAGATTAAATCAAATTGACCGTGAACGTGCTTTTAATCAATACAAAAAAATTCTTGAGCTTGATCCTAAAAATGCAGAAGCACTCTATAATCTTGGTAGACTAAATGTAGAAGAATTTTTAAAGTATCACAGGGGGGAAGTTAAGACAGTGAAAAACAGAGCGCTTAACCCGGTTCAGAGAGCAACCATGTTTCGGGGAAGAAGTTCTCTTCTTTATGAAACTCAAAATGAGTTTGATAACACTCGTGGTAATTTTGTCGTCTTAGAATATGAAGGTTATGCGAAGGAAGGTTTTGATGCGGCGGAAAAATATTTATTTGAAGCAATAAAACAGGATCCGAACTTAGAAAAAAGTTATTGTGAATTAAGTAAACTTCACATTTATAATAATACGCCGGAAAAAGCTATTCCTATTTGGAACTCCATACAAAATAAAAATCTGAGCAAAGACGCACATCTCTATTTAGCAATGCTTTACTATATGACGAAACAGTTCGATAAATCCTCCGAAGAGTTTGAAAACGCTATCTCATTAATGGGTTTTGAAGAAAAAGAAAATTTTACTTTTAATTCTGCAAAATTAATCTTGAAGCCCAAATTTGATGATGAATTAAATACTTTGAGTCGGTCGCAGTTGGAAAAGTATATCGAAAAGTATTGGGATAAAAGCAACCCGTTAAATCTGTCCAAAGAAAATGTTCGTTTACTTGAACACTATTATCGTGTTGCATACGCAAATATATTTTTCAGTAACGTTCATTATAAGATTGTCGGTTGGAAAACCGACCGCGGCGAGGTTTTAATCCGGTATGGACAACCTTTAGACAAGTATCGTTATCTTTTTCAATTGGTAGAAGAATTCTATGGCCAACCTCCAACAGAAGTTTGGGATTATGGGAATAAGGTTTTAGCATTTATCGATCCCACAAGGATCAATAATTATATGTTTGCTCAACCATGGACGGCAATTGTGCCGATGAATACGCACGATGAAGTAATTAGCTTAAGACAGACTAAGCCAGACGAATATATTCCCAAGTTCGAAGGACCGGTTTTTGATTTAAGCTACAAAGCTTATCAGTTCGCATCAACTAACAAAACTCAAACAGATGTTTTTGTTGCTTATGGTGTTAACTTTTTAGATTCTACAACATCAAAAGAAAAATTTGCTGATGGTTATGATGTCGGGCTTTTCATGTTTGATAACAACTTTAACAAGAAATTTGATTATAGAAAAACTTGCACATCATTAAATCAATCCCAAGAATATTTGGTTAATACTTTAGAAATGACTCTATATCCACAAACCGGCAATCTTGCATTGGAGATGATAAGGAAGAAAGATAAGGGAGTAACCTCTTATCACGGTAAATATAACGTACGCAACTTTAGCAGTAATGAATTGGCTTTGGGCGATGTTGTTCTGGCTACAAATGTTGAAACCAGTAGAGAAATTATCGGTAGCATAAAACGAAAGGAGATCTCGGTTCTTCCAAATCCAGCAAAAACATTCGGCAAAGAAGATAAACTTTATCTCTATTACGAAATCTACAATCTAAAACCGAGCACTAATAATCTAACCGACTTTGAACAGAAGATAACAATTCAGAAAAAGGAAGAAGGCGGAGTTTTAAATTCAATTTTAAGTGTAGTTGGTTTGGATAAAGAAGGAAAGAAAGTAGCACTTACATCAAAGTATCAGACACAAGAGAAAGATCCGCAAATGTATCTTCAGCTTGATATGAGCAAGTACGAACCCGGAGAATATTTAATTACGGTTTCTATAAAAGAGAATGCAACAGGAAAGGAAGTGAGCAGTCAAACAGAAATAAACTGGCAGTAAATTTTAAGGTCCTTTATGAAAAACATCGGTTCAATATTATTCATCTTCTTGCTTACAGTCTCTATTTATTCTTGTGATGACAGTGTCAATCCAAAAACGGCTTTCCATGATGTTTACGCTTTAAACTGTGTTATAAGGGGCGATACTTCAATTCAGGTTGCAACAATTACGCGTTCTTACGATGCTGAGGGAATCCGTCAAATACCAAATACAATCGATCCTTTCATAAAAGGCGCGAAAATAAAATTAACTTACCTGCGCACGGGAGAAATTTTTTTCTTTAGGGATACCTCAGTCACACGACCCAGCGATTCCGCACACAACACTCCGGGTAATTATTATTATATCAAAGGATTCAAACCGGAATCGAACAGTAAAATAAGTATTGAAGCCATAATGCCGGATGGCAAAGTTCTGAAATCAAATTCAACAACTTATTCTTTATCCGCTGATTTTCTGGATGCAAACAGTTTTTTGTTTCCGCTTCCTTCGACCGTCTACGAGGGCACTTTGGTTCTTAAATGGAATCGATTAGATATGAGAAATAATATGGAAAACATGTACTTTGTTCCCAGACTTACAATAAAATATTTTAAGATTGAGAGCGGTGTGAAAACAGTATACGAGAAGGAGGTCCCCACCAGGTATATAGCCGGCTCTAATGAAGATTATCCGAAATACCCATCAATAGCGAAAAATATAACTGAATACTACTTTGATGCTCTTGCCGTTGAAAAAACTCTTCGGGAAATTTCAAATGGAGATCCGCATAAAGAAAATTATATAATCGATTGTATGGTATTCCGTTTATTCGCGCTCGATAAAGATTTAGCAACTTATTACGCATCGAACAAAGTTTTTAATGAAGAATTCTCTGTAAGAGTTGTTCAACCCAATTATTCCAATATCGACGGCGGATTTGGTATCTTCGGAACGCTTAGCTCTTTACAAGTTGGCATATATATAACTCCGGGCTATATAGAATCATTTGGATATAGATATTATTGATAAATAAGCTGTAACGGATACAAATCTATCTGTTAAGAAAGAAAATCATGATAAAGAAACTACATTCTATTTTTGTTTATATCATTATCATTGTAACGGTCACAAGCTCTACCGGTTTATCTCAATCCACCGACCTTGGTACAATATCCGGAAAAATATTCGATTCCGTTACTAAAGAAACACTGCCGGGTGTAAGTGTTTATTTATCCGGAACTACAATTGGTATATCGAGCGATAAAAACGGTAATTATAAGATCGGTAAAATTCCGGCAGGCAAATATATAATTGTTGTTTCGATGATCGGGTATAAACCGCTCGTTCAAAATTTGGAAATTAGCGGCAGCTCAAATATTCTAAAGAATTTTTTTCTTGAAAATAAACCGATAGAGATGAACGCAATTGTCGTTCAAGATCAGTCTGATGTGTATGATGATCTCTTAAGAGAGCAGAAAAATTACCGGGATATTTTTAAAAAGTATTTTCTAGGTCAAACCGAATTGAGCAACGAATGCCAGATCGAAAATATTGAGGAGATCATTTTCAGTAAAAAGTTCGAGCCAAATATTCAAGCTGAATGCCCAAATCCAATTATTGTAATCAACAAAGCTCTTGGCTATAGAATAGAATGTGTGCTTCTTACTTTTATATTTAATACTAATCAAGAGGGAGTCAATTGTGAGTTTTATCCAAAATTTACAGAGTTAATTCCGAAAGATGAAAATCAAAATCTAAAATGGAAGGAAAACAGAAAATCAGCGTTCAACAGCTCGCTTAGACGTTTTATGCTAAGTCGGCTGCAGTCAAATGTGCTTTTGAATAATTACGGATATGCTGTAACGGGCGCGACTAAGCTTCCAAAAGGAATCTCACTTTCAAGTCTGGTAGACAGCAATGACAAGATCGTGTTCATTGATACATTAAGCGGGTTACACTTTCTCAAATTCAAAGGATTCTTATTTGTAAATAATTTTTTAACAGACGAGCAATCGTTTGTCTATTTGCCCTTCGGTACCGCATATATCGGTAAGGATGGATATCCAATCGATCCGAGATCTTTGCAGGTATCTGGCGTTTTTGCCAAACATGGACTTGCCAACATGTTACCTATCGATAATTCATACATTGAAAGGGTGGAATAGAGTGTTAAGTTTTTTTTGAGGAGTTTCAATCTTTAGAATATTGTTATATCTTTTTGCGATCTGTATAAAATCAAACACAAAATATGTCGTTTGTTAAGTATGATTTAGAATTCTTGAAACGTGCAAATCAAAGCGAGAGAATTATTCGTAATAGGAGGAATTTATGATTAAAAAATTACCTTTAAATTTCTTTTATCTCTTTCTCATAATAATTTCAACGAGTTCAATCCGGTTATCGCAAACTGCAGAATTAACATCTATCTCAGGTAGAGTTATTGATTCAATCACAAAAGAAGGACTGCCCGGCGTAAGTGTTTATTTATCCGGCACAACAACAGGCACGTCAAGCGATAAGAGCGGTAATTATAAAATAGCAAAATTACCGATCGGTCATTTCATAATTGTAGTTTCTATGGTCGGGTACAAACCGATTCACCAAAATATTGAGATCCACGAAAGTTCTATTATTCAAAAGAATTTTTCGTTGGAAAATCAGCCAATAGAATTGAACGCAATTACGGTTTCATTACAATCGGACGAATACGCCGCGTATTTAAAGAAGCAAAAAGAATACAAAGAAATTTTCAAAAAATATTTTCTTGGGCGTACAGATTTCAGTGATGAGTGTCAAATAGAAAACATAGACGATATTACTTTCACTGAAAAGTATGAACCTTATGTTAATGCTGTCTGCTCTAAACCGATTGTTGTTATCAATAATGCTCTAGGATATAAAGTGGCGTGTCTTCTGATCCATTTTTTATGCAATGATACAAGAGGCGAACTTAATTATGAATTCAATCCAAGGTTTACAGAGATGGCTCCGATAAATGACGATCAAAAAGAAAAGTGGATTGAAAACAGGAAACTTGCATTTAAAAGTTCACTAAGCAGATTCTTATTGTATTTAATGCACGCGAAAGGAATAGGCTGGGATTATAGCACAAACTCATATAATGCAAAGATCAATAATGAATATAAATTGGTAAACCCAGGCGAAAAATTTTTTTACATGGATAGTGAAAGCGGGTTATTTTATCTCAAATTCAGAGATTTTTTGTACGTAAAAAATTTATTGACTGACGAACAATCTTTCATACCTGTACCGTCTGGGTTTTCTTATTTAGATCCCGGCGGTTATGCTATCGATCCAATGTCTATCCAGGTGGCGGGTGAATTTGCTAAACATGGCGTTGCCGATCTGCTTCCAATGGATATCTCTTATCTGGAATGGTTGGAATAAATTGACGAATGATATTCGATTTTAAAACATTTGATAAACAAAGATCATTCATAGAGAACTTAATTGGCATAGTGATATTTTGAGGCAATTATGAATCAGCCGATAAAATTTTTATTTAGAGATTTTTCGAAAGCATTCTTCATTTTTCTTTTACTTTTTGCTTCCGAATCCTTCTCCCAAAATTTTTATACGCTTGAAGGAAAAGTTACGGACGCAAAGACAAATGAACCGCTGACGTATGTAAATGTTTTTCTATCGCAAACCACGATTGGCGCGACAACAGATTTAAATGGTATTTATAAAATTGGCAAGATTCCCGGCGGAAATTATATTCTCGTCGCTTCAATGGTTGGTTACGAGTCTAATGTTATCGCCGTTGATCTAACTAAGAGTCAGAATAAGGTTGTTAACTTCAGTCTGGAAAGAACTACTTACGAATTCAAACAGATTGAAGTTCAAGGTGAGATTCCTCAAAAGTGGTTGGACCAGCTTGAGATTTTTAAGAAAATGTTGTTCGGCAGCAATATTTACGCTAAGAAATGTGTTATCAAAAATCCGTATCAAATTGATTTCAAAGAAGAAGGTTCAAAACTTACGGCTACAGCAAGAGAACCAATTATCATTCGGAACAATGCGCTTGGATATAAAATTGAATGTGTTCTCAAAAATTTTACTTATGATATAAACAACATGGGGACCAGTTATCAGATCTATCCTTCATTTACTGAACTTACTGCTACAACCGCCGACTCTGCCGAAGAATATTTATCCGCCCGAAAAGATGTTTATCTCGGTTCGCTTGCTCAATTATTATCATCACTTGCTATAAACAATTATAAATTCAGAGATGAGGGATTTGAACTCTACGTCGATGGCCAATTGGTAAAAAGAGCGAATGAGATTATTCAAGTGGATTCTGTTCATCAGAAATATTTCCTTAATGTAAACGATTGCCTGTTGGTAAAATATTGGGATTTAGGAAAGCAAACTTCTTCAAGAATCTGTCTAACAGCCGGAATCACTGAATTCGACCCATCCGGTTTTTTAATTAATCCGGATGAATTTATATTGCGCGGTGCATTCGCTCACGAGGGAATCGCCACAATGCTTCCGCGCTTTTGGAAACCGGAAGAGAAATAATTCACTGTATAAAAGGAGTAACGAGAGAAACAACAATTTATCATTTTAATCAGGAGGGTGTGAAATGAAAATGTTCAAGTATATCTATCCGGCACTTTTTCTTATTCTTATTTTGCAATGTACATCAGTTGATAACTCGGTCAGAGAGAAGGATCGTTTTTCAGCTAACATTACTTATGCCATCTTGCCATTTGATTGTGTCAATAAAGAGGTCGGAGTTACCTTTTCGAAGGAATTGACAGACAAACTTTCGGATTTCGGATACACGATTATGGATCGAGCTGAAGTTAATAAAATTATTACAGCACAAGGTTTGAAAGAGGAAGAAATCATTAACAATTACGCCCTCGCTATTAACAAACTAAAAAGTGTGGACGCAATTATTATTGGAAAAATTACAATGGAACGGGGTATTTCAAGCGCAGAATTAATGGGGTCAGGCGGTAGTTCCGGGGGTTTTAATAATTACATTAATAATTGTGAAGCCCAGGTTGTTGAAATTAAATCGGGTGAAATTATAGGTCGGGCATGGTTTAAATCTCCGGCACAATCGAATACAAGCGGGTCCGTAACACCGGCTTTTATTGCAGATAAAATTGCACGGAAGTTATCGCCTCATTAAAAGATTTTGATAGATAACGAGAATATCGGAAAGATTGAATGAACACTTGGCGAGAAAAATACCGTAAAAATTTTACGAGCGGAATAATCATCAGTATTTTCTTTCATACGACTATACTGTTGATATTATTTTACTTGCCGCAATCGACTGCCGAACCAACCGGCTATTATTTCGAAAACACATACATCGTAAAACTTACTACTGTTAATATCGGCA
Source organism: Ignavibacteriales bacterium (assembly GCA_026390795.1). Lineage (NCBI taxonomy): Bacteria > Pseudomonadati > Ignavibacteriota > Ignavibacteria > Ignavibacteriales > Ignavibacteriales bacterium. The sequence goes on along the minus strand of JAPLFG010000003.1, from coordinate 1,443,503 downwards.
AAGTAGAGATCGTCGGCGGTGGCGGTTCATCAGGCAATGGAACTGAGGGAACGGGAAAAAATTTTTCTTCTAAAAAAACAATTTCTGGAATACCTGTTCCTGTTTCAGAGCCAACGGATATTGATTTTGGAAATGTGACAAATCTAATTGACTCGAAAGATTCTCTTTCCGGCGGAAGCGGAATGGGATCGGGAAGCGGTAGCGGGTTCGGCAGCGGAACGGGGAAGGGAATTGGAGACGGTTCGGGTGATGGAATCGGTTACAAATCACTTCCATTTGTTCCGAGGCAGATTCTTGAAGTTGTTCCGCAAAATACGGACGGAGTTAAAGGAACAATTATTTTAGTTTTAAAAATCGGCACCGATGGATTTGTAAAAGAGCACAAAGTAATTTATAATACATCCGGTGATGAGTCTTGCCTTATGAATACGGTTGACGCCGCATATAAATCCAGATGGGAACCGGTAAAGATTGAAGGGAGGCAAGTTCAGTACTGGATTGAGAAAACGTACAAATTTAATTAAAGCGGCAAAAGTTACTGGTGATTAGTGTTTGGTTATTGGTTTCTTAATTTTACGCAGAGCCTTGATCTTGCTCATGATCATGATCTTGCTCGTGATCTTGCGATTATATTAGTTTACTATTGATTTTTAAATGCATCTTCTCAATTTGAGCAATAAACTTTTTTGTGTTTCTCTTCTTAATGATCAACGCTAATCATCGATTGGGAAAATAATAATATGAGAAAAACCATCTTCTTCATTCTAATGTTTCTTGCTGTAATGTTAGTCTCTTTTTTCATCGCTGAAACAATAAGTGAAAATAATCTTCGCAAGAAAGTTGCCGAAGAAACAAATGAGATGTTTAACAAAGTAAAAGATGTGCGTCCACAAATTGTAACAGAGGCGGATGTAAAAAGTCTTCCAGAGCCTGTGAGAAGATGGCTGAGATATTCCGAGGTGATCGGAAAAGAAAAGGTTGTTAGCGTTCGGTTAAAACAAAAAGGTTTTTTCAGAATGAAAGAAGATAAAGATTGGATGCCGTTCGATGCGGAAGAATACTATACGGTTAATGAACCTGCTTTTATCTGGCATGTGAAAATGAAAATGGCTCCGTTTTTCTACGTAACAGGAAGAGATAGATACTTCGAGGGGAAAGGGAATATGCTGATTAAGCTGGCATCTATTGTTACTGTTGCCGACGCAAAAGTGAATAAAATTGATCAGGGAACTCTTCTCCGGTTTTTAAATGAAATGATGTGGTTTCCTTCAGCGGCGTTAAGTTATTACATAAACTGGGAAACGGTAGATAAAAATTCTTCTAGAGCAATAATGACTTGGGGTGATGTGACCGCTTCGGCTATTTTTGTTTTCAATGATAAAGGTGCGCTTGTTACAATGACCGCAGACCGTTATTGCGATGTTGGAGACGGCAAATTCAAATTAGAAAAATGGGCTACTCCAATTGAAGCTTACAAAAGAATAAATAATATTTTGATTCCTTATAAAGGAATGGCAATGTGGAAATTCAAATCCGGAGATTTTGAGTACATAAAATTGGAAGTAACCGATATTGAGTACAACAAGCCTTCTCTGTATGAAGAATGAAAAGATAAAATATATTGCCTTGCTTCGCGGAATAAATGTCGGCGGTAAAAATTTAATCAAAATGAATGACCTGAAACAATTATTCGAATCTCTGAAATTTGAAAATGTCCGGACTTACATTCAAAGCGGAAATATTTATTTTGAATCTACCGACAAAATTGAAAGTGCAATTACAAAAATATTAGAACAGTCGCTTCACCAAATTCTTGGCAATGATGTGCTTGTGTTCATCAGAACAATTGAAGAGGTGGAAGCAATTGTTAAACTCAATCCGTTCAATAAAATTAAAACTGCACTAAGCACAAAATTGTATGTTAGTTTTTTAAAAGAAGAATTGAAAAAGAATCCTAAACTTCCGCATATATCCCAAAAGAAAGATGTTGAAATAATCGAAATCAAAAAAAAGGAAATTTATTCTTTAACTGTGGAGATAAACGGAAGATTTGGTTTTCCGAACAATTTTGTAGAGAAAGAGTTCGGGATTCCAGCAACAACCAGAAATTGGACAACTGTTTGTAAATTAGTTGAGTTCTACCATAATAATTAATCATGCTTCTCAATTCTCATTTCAATTATTATCTTTACTTCATACTAAACCGAAAGTAATACATGGGCTCAAAAGAAGAAAGCAAGTTTCCCGTTCTCTTCATCGGGCATGGTTCACCTATGAATGCAATCGAAGAGAATGAATTTTCGAGAGCATGGCAAAAAATCGGAAGTGAGCTGCCGGAACCGAAAGCGGTTTTATGTATCTCCGCTCATTGGTTCGTAAACGAACTGGCGGTTACCGCGATGGAGAAGCCAAAAACAATTTATGATTTCTACGGATTTCCCAAAGAGTTGTATGAAATAAAATATCCCGCACCCGGCTCGCCTAAATTTGCCGAAGAGACTTCGCAATTGTTAATTGATCAAAATGCAAAGTTAGATATGGGCTGGGGGTTGGATCACGGAACATGGTCTGTATTGTGCAGAATGTTTCCCGATGCAAGGATTCCGACATATCAATTGAGCATTAATTACGCAATGCCACCAAAATATCATTTCGAAATTGGAAAAAAACTTAGCGCCCTCCGTTCTAAAGGTGTTTTAATTATCGGAAGCGGAAATATTGTACATAATTTACGTTTGATGAGACCCGACAATAATTCCTACGAGTGGGCTCAAGATTTTGATTATAATTCAAAACGATTGATTGAAAAAAGAGAATTCGAAAGTTTAATTGAGTATTCCAATCTTGGAAAGGAAGCGCTGCTTTCAATACCGACACCCGATCATTATTATCCGCTACTCTATGTGCTTGGATGCGTCTCTAAAGATGAAGAGATAAAATTCTTTACGGAGAAAATGGATCTTGGTTCCGTGTCGATGCGGTCATTAATAATTGGTTAGAAAGTTTAAAACAGCTTTATGCAAAAAACAAAATTAGAATTACTCTCTCCCGCAAAAGATTTGGAGTGCGGTATAGCCGCAATTAATTGCGGCGCGGATGCGGTTTATATCGGCGGGCCGAATTTCGGCGCACGCAGTGCCGCGGGTAATTCGGTTGATGATATATCAATGCTTGTAAAGTATGCGCATAAATTTTGGGTAAAGGTTTATGTTACCGTCAATACAATAATTTACGATAACGAGCTCGAAGAAGTCCGCAACTTAATTACCAAACTTTACGGCATAGGTGTGGATGCAATTATTTTTCAAGATATGGCGCTGCTTGAAATGGAGATTCCCCCAATTCAACTATTTGCTTCAACACAGACACACAATTATGAATTAGACAGAATCAAACTCCTGGATGAAATTGGAATCAAAAGAATTATTCTTGCGCGGGAGTTATCGCTTGATCAGATTAAGGATATTCGTAAATCTGTAAATGCCGAACTTGAATTTTTTATTCACGGCGCTCTTTGCGTTTGTCTGAGCGGACAATGTTACATGAGTCACGCAATAACCGGAAGAAGCGCAAACCGCGGCGAATGCGCACAGCCGTGCAGAATGGAATACACATTAATTGACCGTAACGGAAAAGTAATCGTTAAGGATAAACATTTGTTATCTCTCCGCGATCTTGATCTTTCCGCATATTTAAATGATCTAATAGAAGCGGGAATTACTTCCTTTAAAATAGAGGGACGGCTGAAAGATATTGGTTATGTAAAAAACATCACCTCATACTACCGGCACAAACTTGACGCAATCATCGAGCACAATTCTTCACTTGAAAGATCATCTTCGGGTTATTCAATAATTCCATTCGAGCCGGATCCGGAAAGAACTTTTAACCGCGGTTATACTTCATATTTTATTGACGGCAAAGATGAAAATATCTCTTCGATTGATTCGCCAAAATCAAAAGGAAAATATTTGGGGGTTGTTTCTCAAGTTGATAAAAGCGGTTTTACAATTGATACACACGAAACAATTGTGAATGGCGACGGCATCTGTTTCTTTGATGAAGAGGGCGAGCTTGTTGGAATGAATGTTAACCAAGTAAGCGGAGATACAATTCTCACTTCAGAAAAGAAAGGAATTAAAGTCGGCACCGCTGTTTATAGAAACTACGACCAAGCTTTTGAAATCGAGTTGAAGAAAGAATGTGAAAGAAAGATTCAAATAAATATTTTGATAGATGAAACGAAAACCGGTTTGCGCGTTACCGCAATTGATGAAGCCGGTTTAAAGATCGTGAAAATAATCGAAACAGAAAAAATTATTGCCAAGAGCGGCTCGAAAGCCGTCGATATAATTAAGAAACAATTTTCGAAATCGGGTGAAACTATATTTGATGTGATGGATGTAAAAGTAAATTTCAAAGAGCCGCTTTTCTTTTCGGTGAAAGAAATTAATGAATGGCGCCGAACGGTCTTGGAATTGCTTGAAAAGGAACGAACGAAGAAATATAAAATTGAGAATTGCGAATTGAGAATTGAGAATTATCGTTTGAATAAATCCACGCTTGATTACAAAGTAAATGTTGTTAATAAACTTTCCGAAAAATTTTATAAAGAACTGGGCGTTGAAGAAATAGAAGATGGTTTTGAACTTCAGAATAATTTTTCCGGCAAGACATTAATGACTTGCAAATACTGCATCAAGGGAGAACTTGGTTACTGCCCGAATGATTCAAATGAAAAGTTGGATGAGCCGCTTTATCTTTCAAACGGCGGCAAAAAGTATAAACTCGTTTTTAATTGTAAAGATTGTAAAATGAAAATTGTACACGAGTAAAGAAATCACAGGCAACATTTTTTAGTATTGATTCTCAACGGAATCTTTGCAATTTTTCAACGGAAATAATTAATCTGTAATCCGGTTTACTCTCAATTTATTCTCCTCTTTATTCTATTGCATAATATCTTACTAAATAGATTTTACATAAAGATAGGAGGAAAAATGAGAAGCTTTTTAGTTCTCTCGGTCATTGTTCTATTTGCACTTCAGACAACATCTTCCGCTCAAATTGAAAAAATTAAACTGGCGGGAAGGCACACAATTTTTGTAGAAAGCGGATTCAAAACAAACTCAACCACATCTGCCTCAACGAATTTATCCGGAGTAGAAGTCAAGACCGGTTTCATCGGAAGCATAAATTACGGTTACTGGTTTGATGAAGAATGGGCTCTCTCTTTCGGAGCCGGGGTTTTCGGTGCTGGGGCTTCGACTCGATTTAATGGCGTTGACACTAAAGCTGTTATGCCGATTTTATTCGGTATGAGATATTACCCAGCTGCACTTGCTTTGGGTTCGGTTGGAAGAGTTTATGCCGGTTTAGCATTAGGACAATATGTGGGAAGCGGAACGAGAGTCAAAACGCTTTTTACAACCGAGACATTCTCCGAATCGGTTTTCGGTGGAGAAGCTTCATTCGGGATTGATCTATTTGTAACATCATGGTTTAAGTTTGGTCCCAAATTATCATATCATTTTTTAGGTGATTTCAACGAACTGGTTGGAATCAAAAAAAATTTAAGCGGCGCGGGCTTTTCAGTTGAACTCGGTTTTGTTCTGTAGAAGTTCCCTATAATAAACAGTAAAAAGTGGCTGGAGGATTTTTCATGCAGAGACGAAGGCTGTTTTTCTTATTATTCCACTCACGTCTTTGTGTGAATCATTTTTTTATTTCGAAAGAAGCATTCCGCTTAGTTTCAGCAAATCTTTTTCACTCATTTTTGCGGTGAACCGCGCAGAGGCAAGTCTGCTTTGCGCAGTAGTATAATTTTTTTGAACATCTCTAAATTCAAGCGGTGATAGACTGCCAAGATTCAGCTGATCAATAGCTAAGTCTAAATTTTCTTTTGCAACGGAAACATTTTCGTCTTCAAGTTTCAATATCTCCAAATTCTTTTCGTAATTTTTATACGCAATAAGCAGATCCGATTCTAAAAGAGATTTGCTTTGCTGAAGTTCGATCTCGCTTTTGTCTAATGAGATTAAAGCATTCTCCAGTTGAAGTTGCGTTGTAAATCCGTTGAAAAGATTCCATGACAAATTTAAACCGTAATTGTAGCCGTAGCTTCTGTTGGATTTAACTAAATTAGCATCGGACTGGGATTTCTGGTAAGTGTATCCGCTTGTCAAACTTATAGTAGGGTAATAATCTGTTTTGGATAAACCAACATTGTAAGAGGAAAGATTCCTATTCTTTTCCGATTGCAGAATTTCAGTGTTGTTTTTTAATGCCGCTTCTTTCAATTGATCGAATGATAATCCGGTTTTTATTTCAATCGAATCGTCCACATCAAAATCGCGTGCGACATCACGAGAAAGCAATTTATTTAGAGAAACTTTTAAACTGCTTATTATTACTTCTTGGGCAAGCAAATTAGATTTATCGGAATTCAAATCTACTTTTGCGCGTAAAACATCCAGCTGCGACGCCGAACCAACGGAAAGTTTTTCTTCTGCAAGTTTAACACGCTCTTCGGAAATTGTAATGCTTTCTTTTGCAACACGGTAAAGATATTTCTGCCTAACCAAATCATAGTAAGTTTGAATTACGTCTGAAAGAGAATTTTCCACTTGGCTTCTAAGCCTTATCTCGCCAAGTTCTTTGTATTCTCTCAATTTTGAATATGATGTGAACATTCCGAATCCATCAAAGAAAGTCCAGTTCAAAGCAATATTAGCATATGTTGAATTCGAAGAGGCTTCATTTTCATCAACGCTCGATCCGTCAGAATATTCTTGTTTGGTTTTGGTAACAGTTCTTGTTTGAGTTCCTGTTACATCCACTCTTGGTAAAAAGCCTGCGTTACCCAAAGAAAAATTATTGCTGTTGATCTCAGCATCGCTCTTTGCAAGTTTTATATCATAATTATTTTCGAGAGCTATTTTAATTGCGTCGTTCAGAGAAAGGTTCTGCTGAGAAAATAACATTGCCGCCGATAAAAAGAAAAATCCAACTGCTAAAAAAACTTTGGTCTTCACTTAAATCTCCATTACTGCTTTGAATAATAATTTATTTTGCTTCTGTTACATTTGAAACGCTTTTAGATTTTTCCGAGAAGTAAGTATAAACAGCCGGAATAACAAATAAGGTTAGAACTGTTGAAAATGCTAATCCGCCAATAACCGCAATACCCATCGACACACGGCTCTCGGCTCCCGCACCAAGCGCAAGAGCAATCGGCAATGTTCCAAGAATCGTTGCAAGACTCGTCATCAAGATTGGACGGAAACGCAAAACGGCTGCTTCTCTTACGGCATCAACTACGGAAAGTCCTTGCGCCTTTTTCTGATTCGCAAATTCAACTATTAGTATTCCGTTTTTAGTAACAAGGCCTATTAACATTACTAATCCAATTTCGCTAAAGATGTTCATAGTTTGATTGAAAATAAATAACGACATGAAAGCGCCGGCAATTGCAAGCGGAACGGTAAACATAATAATGAAAGGATCGCGGAAACTTTCGAACTGCGCGGCGAGAATTAAATATAAAAGTGTTAACGCAAGAATAAAGGTGAAAAGAAGACTTGAAGAACTTTCCTTAAAATCTTTTGATACACCGGTAAGCGCGGTTGCAAATGATTCATCCAAAACTTTCTCTGATATTTTATCCATAGCTGTTATACCGTCACCGATGGTCTTTCCGGGCGCCAAACTCGCTGAAAATGTTGCCGATACATAACGATTAAATCTGTAAAGCTGCGGGGGGCTGCTCTGAGTTTTAACTGTAATAAAATTATCAAGCTGTACCAATTCACCTTTGCTCGATTTAACATAAAGAGATTGTAGGTCGAGCGGTTTTGCGCGGTATTCTTTTGCTATTTGCCCGATTATCTGATACTGTTTTCCGTTCATAATAAAATAACCGTAACGCTGTCCGCTTAATCCAAGCTGCAATGTTTGTGCTATATCAACAACAGCTACTCCAAGTTCACGCGCTTTCGAACGGTCGATCTCAAGCGCAAGTTCCGGTTTACTGAATTTTAAATTCACATCCACTTGTGCAAATGTCGGGTCTTTTCTCGCTTCATCTAAAAATTTCGGAATGATATTCCGCAATTTTTCAATTGTCGGCGATTGCACAACATACTGAACCGGCAGACCGCCGCCTCTTTGCGTTCCAATCGTCTGCGCTTGAACTACAAATGTTCTTCCATCGCTCAATCTGTTGACTTGCTTCGTCAAATCTTCGTAAATATCTTGTTGAGAGCGTGTACGTTTATCGCGGTCAACTAGCATGATCCTAATGAACCCGGAATTATTTGTTCCGCCGCCCCCGCCCGTTGCTACTCCCATAAGCGTCGATTCTTTCTCCGGCACTTTATCTTCAACAATCTTGTAAAGTTTATCCATAAAATTATATGTGAAATTATATGTCGAACCTTCAAGAGTTGTAGTATTGATGCGGAGTTCGTTTCTATCTTCGATCGGTGCCAATTCTGTTTGAAGCAAAGGAAGTATTACAAATGCGGTAACGACAGTTGCGCCCATTATTACGAATCCAAGCCATCGTTTTTTAAGAAACGACGATAATATTTTTTCATAGCCGGAAATAAATTTTACAAAAAAAGGTTCTGTTAACTGATAAAATTTGCTGTGGTGAGCGCGCCGTTTAATTATTCTTGAACTCAACATCGGTGTCAGCGTTAAAGCAACAAAGGCAGAAATAATAACCGAGCCCGCAATAACAATTCCAAATTCTCGGAACAATCTTCCGGTTAACCCTTGAAGAAAAATAATCGGAAGGAATACAACAGCCAATGCAACTGTGGTAGAAATAATTGCAAAGAAAATTTCCGCCGATCCTTTCATGCCGGCTTCCATCGGATCCATTCCGTCTTCTATTTTCTTGTAAATATTTTCAAGAACCACAATCGCGTCATCAACAACAAGTCCAATCGCAAGAACAATCCCAAGTAGAGTCAGAACGTTGATCGTAAAATTCATAAAGTACATTATGAAAAACGCTCCGATAAGAGAAATCGGAATTGCAAGAATGGGAATAATGGTTGTGCGCCAGTCTCGCAAAAATAAAAATATGATTATTATAACAAGTATGAATGCAATAATGATTGTCTCTTCAACTTCGCCGATTGATTGACGGATATATCTTGTTGAATCGGAACTGATATCAACTTGAATGTCTGATGGAATATCTTTCTTTATCTGTTCAACTCTTTTGTAACAGTCATCCGCAATATCAATATGATTGGAACCGGGTTGAGGCGTAATTACCACGCCGATCATCGGAATACCATCCCGCTTTATAATCGAATATTCATTCTCTGGACCCAATTGCGCATAACCAATATCTGAAAGACGAATGAACTGTCCCTGGTCTTCTCTAATAATAAGATTATTAAATTCTTCAGGCGTAATCATTCTTCCTTTTGTACGAATTGTCATTTCGGTATTCGTACCCTCAATCCTTCCTGAAGGGAGTTCGACGTTTTCGCTATTAAGAGCAGAACGAATTTCTGAGGCGGAAACTTTTAACGAAGCCATTTTATAAGGATCGAGCCACAGACGCATCGAATATCTCTTCTCGCCAAAAATTGAAACCTGGCTTACACCCGGAATCGTCTGCAGTCTTTCTTGAAAAATATTTTGAGCTATATCGGAAAGTTCAAGCAGATTTCTTGAATCGCTTTTTAAAGTGAAGAACAAAATGGGACTTGCATCGGCATCCGCTTTTGTAACAACAGGAGGATCGGCATCGGGAGGTAAATTTGAAACCGCACGGGAAACTCTGTCTCGAACATCATTCGCTGCACTTTCCAGATCAACATCAACATTAAATTCAACAGTTATCTGACTTCTGCCGTCGCGGCTTGTAGATGTAATTGAACGGATTCCGGGAATACCATTTATGCTTGCTTCAAGCGGTTCTGTAATTTGAGATTCAATTACATCTGCGTTTGCGCCTGTGTAGGAAACACTTGCGGTTATTATTGGCGGATCGATACTTGGATACTCGCGAACGCCTAAATATGTAAATCCGATTATACCAAGTAAAAGTATAGTAAGAGACATAACAATTGATAGTACGGGTCGATGTATACTAAGTGATGAAAGACTCATTTTTCAATTCTCGTTTTTATCATTCTGGTTTCGATGGCGAGCTTTTCAAAGCTGCTGATCTAAAATCAATTCTATTTATTCTCTGCATTCATAATTCTTACTTTAGCTTTTGGGCGGAGCTGCATTACGCCCGTGGTAATGATTGTATCGCCCAGTGCAAGTCCGCTTACAATTTGAACATCGTCTTCCGTCCGAAGTCCGCTTACGACTCTTTGCGGAACAGCCGTCCCGTTTTTGTAAAGGAATACGCTCTCACCGCCGATATCGAGCGCCAATGCTTGTGTCGGAATTGTAATTGCATTTTTAACATCGTTCAATGCAAGTGTAATTCCCAGGTAAGAACCTGGAATCAATTCGCCGCGGTCATTCGAGCAGATTGCCCGAACCTGCAATGCTCGTGTTGCCGGATCAATCTTCGGCTCGATTGCGTAGATTTTAGCTTGATACATTTTACCAGCCGAGGATTTAACCGAAATAAAATTTCCGATAGAGATTGCAGTTGCATATCTCTGCGGAACGGAAAAATTAATTTTAACCGGATTTATATTTTGAAGAGTTGCTATTCTCGTTGCTGATGAAACATAACTTCCTTCGCTGACATAACGCAAGCCGATAGTTCCGTTGAAAGGTGCACGTATTTCTGTTTTGGCAATAAGTGCCTTTAAATTTTCAATATCTGCTTTAGCCGAGTTTAAATCGTTCAGCACAGTATCGTAAGTCTCCTGGCTGATTCCTTTTTTCTCAAGAAGAGTTCTTTGGCGGTATTCTTTCTCTTCCGCAAGTTTTTTTCTGATCTCGGCTTTTTGCAATTGAGCTTGAAGATCTGCATCATTTACTTTCACAAGCAAGTCGCCTTTATTAACTTTTCCGCCTTCTTTAAAATTGATTGCCGTTATTTTACCGGATGTTTCCATTCGAAGATCGACTTCTTCATTGCTTATTACCGATCCCGAAATCTGAAGTGTGTTCTCGAAAGAAGATGGCTTTGCAATCTGCACCGTAACCGCAATCATCGCGCCGCCTCCTCTGAGCCGGCCTCCATTTTCAGCAGCACCAATTTCTTTTTTGCTGCAATATCTTGGTACTATAAGCAATCCTAAAACTATAATTACAAATCCTGCTATTGATATGTTTTTAATCGACTTACTATTCATAATGCATTATTCCAAAAAGTTGATTTACACTTTACATTTTGACCACAAAAATATGAATAAGCTGGCTTCTATCTCTGTTAAAATATGTTAAGACGGAATTATATGCCGTTTAAATTCTTGGTGGCTGTAATTTTAAAATTTATTTTCAGCAGAAAATAACATTAAGAGATTATGCGTTTGAATGCGGCTTTATACATTGCTAAGTTTGCGGCAACAATTTTCTCTATTGATGAAAACTATTCTTCTCCTAATCGCGATTACAACCGGCATTTTATTTCCATACGGAAGTAATTACACTTTTCTCATCAGATACTTTTTAATGACAATGCTCTTCTTTTCATTTTTAGATGCGCGTTTAGAAAAAGAAATAATCAGAAAAAGTCATTTTATAATTCTCGCAACAATTATCGGCAGCTCAATACTGGTTTATTTTTTATTGAAACCGGTCAGCTTGGTACTTGCGCAAACTGCATTCATAACTGCGATAGCTCCAACCGCAATTGCCGCACCGGTAATCATCAGTCTAAAAAAGGGGAATGTAGCGTTCGTTTCATTTTCGCTTTTACTTAACAATATTGTTATTGCTCTGCTGATTCCGTTTTTACTTCCATTATTGATGAATAGCAATTCCGACATCTCTGTTGGGCAAGTTCTATTGCCGATTATCATCACGTTATCGGCTCCATTTGCCGCGGCACAATTAACAAAAAAATTTCTTCCCAAAGCATGGAAGGCATTAGTCGGCTGGAAAGATTCATCATTCTATATTCTGATTATCAACATTTACATTGCAACATCGGAAGCATCACAGTACCTTCGTTCCGGATTGGCAAGTGAGCTTGCGATTGTTCTTTTAATTTCTCTTACATCTGCTGCGCTCTGCCTTTTATTTTTTACAATGGGCTGGTTTATTGGCGGAAAAGAATTTGCTGCAGAAGCAAGTCAATCGTTAGGACAGAAGAACAATGCATTTACAATTTGGATTTCACTTTCATTCGTTAGTCCCATTGCATCTCTTGGGCCAATATTTTATGTCCTCTTTCAAAATTTTTATATCTCGTGGGAATTATTTAAGAGTCATGCATCCAGTAAAGCCGTAGAATAATTTTCTTTCCCTTCATTTTTTTATTTTCACTTTAAATAAATTCCATTAAATTAAAGACAGTCCATCCATTTAATTAATTTAATAAGAAAGGAATCACAAGAATGCTGAAGTTTTTAAAAATTCTCGCATATGTAATAGGGGGAGTTGCCGTACTCATTATAGCTTTTATAATTTATTTTAATTCATCTTACCCAAAAGTTGATCCACCGTCAAATGAAAAAGTAGAAGTGACTTCTGCCAGATTGGAACGCGGAAAATATCTCACTCATCACGTTACGGTATGCATGGATTGTCATTCCACGCGCGATTGGTCTAAATATGCCGGACCGATTTTGGCGGGAACATTTGGTAAAGGTGGAGAAAAATTTGATGAGTCAACAGCTGGCGTTCCGGGTACTATTTATGCAAAGAATATAACTCCAGCCGGAATATCTAATTTAACCGACGGTGAATTGATACGGGCTATTACCTGCGGCGTTACTAAGGATGGGAGCGCGCTTTTTCCTTTGATGCCCTACCTCGGTTACAATCATCTAACAAAAGAAGATTTGTATTCGATAGTTGCATACATTCGTTCTTTACAGCCAATTAAAAATGAAGTAGAAGAGGGTTCAATCAATTTTCCGGTAAATTTAATTATCAAGACAATCCAGCCAAAGTCTTTTGATCCCTCTCCCGAGCCAGATAAAAATAATCCGGTTGCTTTCGGAAAATATTTAGTTACTATAGCAAGCTGCGGTGATTGCCATACCGAAATGGAAAAAGGGAAACCAATTGTTGGAAAAGAATTTGCCGGCGGATTTCCATTTCAATTTCCCGGAGGAGTTGTGAGATCTGCAAATATTACTCCGGATAAAGATTCGGGAATCGGTTCTTGGACAAAAGAAGATTTCATTGATCGATTCAAATCAATGGACCCGGAAAAATATCCGCCTTCGGAAGTTGGACGGGAAGAATTTAATACCCCGATGCCGTGGACAATGTTTGCCGGAATGTCTAATGAAGACCTTGGCGCCATCTATGAATATCTAAAAACATTAAAACCGGTTTCTAGTACGATTGTTAAGTTCACACCCAATAAATAGTTTTTTTGTCTCCGCCGGAAAAGTATTTTCGGCGGAGATGCAATTAATCACAAATAACTCAACCATTTATTTTTACTTCTCCCCTTCAGATCAGCATACCATTTGCATAACGGGTACATTCCAACAACAACCAACAACCAGATTATATAAACACCCGGTAATGGTAATCCGTAATTATTAGGCCAAACACTGAAGTCGGAATTATCAAACATGAAACCGATGTTCCTATTTTGAATCAGCGCAAGGATTACGGCAGCTAAATGAATCACGGGAACATGCACCAAATAAAATAGAAGCGGTGTTCTTCCAAATACCAAAAATATTTTTTTCAGTCCCTCTTTAATTCTATCCAAAACTACAAGAGAAATAATTGCCGGGCCGAGCGTCATCAATAAATAGGAAAGAGAGGGCGGATATTTTTCACAATTCAAGAATGACATTATTGTGAAAAGAAAATTCTTTTGAAAAGTCCACGGTCGCGGATCGCCGTAAATATTAATTCCCCTTACAATTAAAAAGGTGATTGTTATAGATAATCCAAGCCGAAAAAGAATTTTATTTCTTTCTTCCGGTGCTTTCAAAATAATAGTTCCAAAACTATAGCCCACAGCCATAACACCGATCCACGGAATTAACGGATACGACACAAAGTGTTCATACTTAGAGGCGAATTGAATTAATCCTCCGTAATGCAGAAACTGCCAGCTCCATCCAAAAATTCCAAGTTGGTCCGGCGTTATTTTATCAAACAGATTGTGTATGATTATCATTGATAAACCGAATGCAGTAATTGTCTTTATAGAAAAATGAATCAGCCCGGCGAGTACAATCATCGAAACTCCAAGGACCCAGATGACCTGCACCCACGAATATGTATATTCCCAATTAAATTGCCAGCCGAAACGAACTATAGTTAATTCTAAAAACATCAGCCACAATCCGCGCGTTATTAAAAATCTTGATACTTCTCTTTTCGTTTTCCCCCGCTGACCATAAAGAAACGCGGAAGTGCCTGCCAGAAAAACAAATACCGGCGCACAGAAATGCGTTATCCATCGTGTAAAAAAATACGCCGGTGTTGTTAAGGAAAGATCAACCGGATTGAAGTGAGCGACAGAGATAAAATCCCGCGTATGATCGAGAGCCATAATTATCATTACAATTCCGCGGAGAATATCTATTGATTCAATCCGTTTTGCGGAAGTTGTTTTTATTGAATTGGAATCTTTTGTTGCTAATGGCGTTACATTCTCCATTAGTCCGCCTTTCTATACGATTAATGGATTGACCGGATATTTTCAGAAGGAAGCCGAATTACTTTTGAATATAATAAATTGTTTTGAGCGGTAGTTAATTGAGGGTCGATTTTTTTAGAAATGATTCTTCCCTTAATCCCTTCAATCGAAGGGATTAAGGAAAAGAGGTTCAATATTATTTCGTTATATCTAAAATCCAGTCTTTAATTATTTTCATCGCGTCCGGCGAAAATGTTTCTTCGATTGATCCATATTCGTTAGGCGATCCGGTCTTAGCCGTTTGGAAAAGATGATTTAGATTTGGCATTAAAACAGTTTTAAAATTTTTGTTGCCGCCAGCTTTTAAAGCTTTTTCTATCTCGGCAAGATCTTCTTTCGGCGGTACCTGTAAATCTTTTTCTCCATTTAATGCAAGCACCGGCACGGTGACACTTTCCAATGTAGACCTTGGATCAAATTTCATAAAAAACCTGAACCAGGGACTTGTTAATTGTTTAAGACTCTGTTCAACAATCGGTTTCTGAGTGTCGGCTGCTTTTTTTTCAGCCGAGTCCAGTGTGTTGTAAAATTCTTCATATGCTGTTTTTATTTTTTTCTCGGCCAAAGAGTTATCTTCTTCAGACAGAATTATATTGTAAATTTTTTCGTTTAGATTCATCGACCTATCAATTTCTTCATCTTTCCCATCGCTGGCTTTACTGATCAAGCGCCCTTGAAGCAGAAGAATCTCTTTTCCCGGAAGACCGGGACCGGCGAGCAATACTATATAGCTAACATCGTGTGAATTCACCGCAACCATTGGCGCGATTAATCCACCTTCGCTATGCCCGGCAACTCCGATTTTTTTATCATCAACTTCCTTCCTTGTTTTTAAATATTCAACCGCCGCCTGTGCATCGGTTGCAAAATCCAATGTTGTTGCTGTTGCAAAATTTCCTTTCGATTTACCAATGCCTCTATCATCATAACGCAGAACAGCGATTCCGTTGTTGGTTAAATAATCCGACAGAACTAGAAACGGTTTGTGATTAATCCCGCCGCCAAGTGTTTCATCTCGGTCCTGAGGACCGGAACCAGTAACTAATACAACTGCTGGAAATTTTCCTTCTCCTTTAGGAAAAGTAAATGAACCCGTAAGAGTGATGTTTGCAGATTTATTCTCGAATGTGACTTCTTCATCATTATAAGGATACGGTTTCTTCGGTTCTTGAGGGCGTTTTATTTCCGTGAGCTTATCAATTTTTTTTAGTTCAAAGGGTAATGATAGCGCTCCCTGCTTAAATGTTCCTTTTATCAACAAACTGTCTTTATAAATTTTTCCAATGTAAGAAGCACCGATAGATTGAACTGCAAACTTTAGACTGTCTTCCGTCAACGTAATAGTTGTGACGGGAATATTTTTTGCACCCTGATCGGGGCTATCAATATAGGCACCAAGTGATCCGTCTTCATTATTGAATGTTTTTAAAACTAGTCGTAGTGAGACTGTGGATATTTTTAGTTTTCCTTCCCACAAGCTTGTGAACTGTTTCTCGTCTTTTTTCTGAGCCTCTTGTGCATTGATGCTTTTGTCTAACGCAAAAAAGAAAGCCGTCAAGAACATAAACATACCGTAAAATAAATTCTTCATCTCTATTCCTCTTAATTTATAAAAAGAAAACCCGCATAAAAAAATGCGGGTTTAACAAAAAAATGTTTTCTATTTATCAAGCTTCGGAACTTCTCCCAGAACGTCGTCAATGGAAAGATTTTTTATTTCTCCGAGATTTAGTTTTTTTATTCCATCTTCGATTTTGGCTTTATCTCCAACGACCACAACTATCATCTGGTCCGGAACAATATATTTCACAGCCGCATCGTTCACATCTTTGCCGGTTAAGCTTAATATTTTCGATATGAATTCTCCAAAATAATTTTCCGGTAAATTGTATAAAACTTTTTCTTCAAGCTGTCCGGCAATTTCTGAAACCGATTGAAAATTTCCGGGATAACTAAGAGCAACTAAATTCTTTGCGCGGTTTAAATCTGGGTCGGTTAACGGTTCGCGTATTCCATTCAGCTCATTAAAAAATTCCGTGAGAGCTTTATCTGTAACGGCGGTTTGAACCGATGAGGTAGCGATAAAACTTCCCGGAACCGGTCTAAAGAAAAATCTTGAATTCGCACCGTATGTATATCCATTTTTTTCACGCAAGTTTTGATTTAGGCGTGATGTAAATGAACCGCCGAGAAGAGTATTCATTACAACAATTGAATTGTAATCGTTTGTTAAACGTGCGGCGCCTATTCTGCCGATATTGATAACCGACTGTGCTGCGCCAGGTTTATCAATAAGATAAACAATTCGATTTGCTATTTGAGTTGGTTCTTTGACTTTGGTTTCTTTAACGCTTCCTTTTTGCCATTTACCAAAAGCCGACTCTAGTTTTTTCTTGAGATCTTCTTTTTTAATGTCGCCTACAGCAATTACAACCGCGTTATTGGCTACAAAATATTTTTTGTAAAAGTTTTTCAAATCATCCGTAGAATAACTTCTGATTTCTTTTTCACTTGTTATTCTTCCATAAGGATGTTCTTTACCAAAAAGAATTTGATTGAAAGCCGCGCTTGCTATTGCCGTCGGCTGATCGTGCGCTTGCATAAGCAATGTCAACCGGTCTTTTTTCTTTCTATCTAATTCCTTCTGAGGAAAATCGGGGCGCAATACAATATCACTCATAATTTTTAACGCGTCATCAAATTTAGAAAGCGGGGAATGAAGAGAAACGGTTCCCGAATGAAACGAGGCGTTAGCAGAAATTCTCGCACCGAGAAAATCAATTGCATCAGATAACTCAAGAGATGTTTTTCCTGCTGCACCATCCGCAAGCATGTTAAAAGTTAGCCAGGCAAGACCAATTTTGTTTTCCGGGTCGTTAACACTTCCTGCTTTAACGGTCACGTTTAACTGAATGAGCGGGACTTCATGTTTTTCCATCAACACAACTTTCAATCCATTCGAAAGTGTGAATTGTTGAATTGCCGGTAGATTTAGTTTTTTAGGTGCCGGTAATTGCGGTGGTTTTGTTCTATCAGGAGTTTGTGCATAAAGAGAAAAACAAAAAGCAGAAATAATTATTAGATTTATCGATAATAAAAAGATCTTTTTCATATTATTTACCCTCCGCTTTGGGTTGAACGGCTAAATCGGTTTTACCTTTAGGAACGATGCTTAGAATTACACGCCCATTATCAGGCAAATAAATTTGTGCGGCTGTTTGAATATCATCAACGCTTAAAGCCTTATAGCGTGAAAGGTTTTCGTTTGCATAATCAGGATTGTTGGTAAAATAGAAAAATGAATTGAGCATATCCGCTTTTTGTGCCGGGCTTTCTAGTCTATCCAGAAAAGAAGCTTCAACTTGATTTACTACTCGTTGTAATTCTCTCTCTTTAGGTGCTTCATTTTTTATTTTATCAATTTCCGACTGAATAACATTTTTCAATTCTTCGAGTGTGTGTCCTGAGCGGGCAGTTGCAACCAATTCAAATTGCGATGAAAGTTTGCCTGAACTTTGAAAAGCTCTAACATCCTGTGCAATTTGCATTTCATAAACAAGTTTCTGATACAAACGCGAATTTTTTCCATCTGTCAAAATACTTGCGAGAACATCCAATTCGGCATCGCCCGGGGCATACATTTTAGGTGTAATCCAGGCCATATAAAGACGAGGCAACTGTACACGGTCTTCCAAAACCACAATCTTTTCTTCATTTAATTTTACTTCTGCTGGATTCTGCGGGGGAACCGGTTTTCCAGAAGGAATTCCATTGAACCATTTTTCAACAAGTTTTAATGTTTCTTTTGGATTGATATCCCCGGCTATTACAAGTGATGCATTATTCGGTACATAATAAGTTCTGAAAAATTCTACAACATCGTCATAAGTCGCCGCGCTAAGATCTGTCATTGAACCGATGACCGGCCAGCTGTAAGGGTGTGTTGGTGGATAAAGATTTTTCAAAATTGTTTCTTCCGATAATCCGTACGGACGGTTCTCATAACTCTGTCGTCTTTCATTCTTCACAACAGCTCTTTGCGCGTCAACGCTTTGAGGTGTCATCGCATCAACGAGAAAACCCATTCTATCGGAATCAAGATACAACGCAAGTTCGAGTGCATTAGAAGGAATATCTTCAAAATAATTTGTTCTATCCTCGTTTGTTGATGCGTTATTTTCTCCGCCGGCAGATTCAAGAAGTTTATCAAATTGCCCATCCGGCACATGACCAGAGCCCATGAACATCAAATGTTCAAATAGATGAGCAAATCCTGTACGTCCCGGCTTTTCATATGCCGAACCAACATGAAACCATGTATTTACGGTAATAGTTGGCGTCGTATGATCTTCATGTAAAATTACATTCAAACCGTTTGGAAGCACATAACGCGTGTAAGGTACCTTAATTTGATTCTGTGCAGAGGCAACCGCGCACAGAATAAAAAGTATTGCAAGAACTTTTTTCATGCTTTCTCCTTTTGCAATAAATGATTAAGTGTAAATTAAATATTTCTATTGAATAATATTAAAGAATCCGCATGGGTTAGACGTGCTAAAGGTCAGCCCGGTGTATAAAAAAGATTTTTTCGGATAAGTGTTTATATTGTCTTGATATGGAATACTTATTGTTTCAGAGATTTTAATCATGAATTAGCTAACCGCCATTAAAAACTAACAGCTCTGTAATTGAAAAAATGTTCCATCAGTTTTCAGTTCTAATTTTTTTAAAACCAATTGAAATATATTTATTACCAAGTATGAAAGTCCCATTTAATTCCATTTTTTCAGCATTAAGAGTCCCTCTAAATAAGGAATCGATTTCTTTGAAAAAGATCTTGATCTTATAGCCATCAATTGAAGTTTCTGATGCGGTAATATTAAAAATATCGGCATCCGGGCTTTCCATTCTTGTTATCAAAATACCGTCGTACTCTTCAATTCTTAAAGAAATTCTATATGTATTGCCGTCAATGTTCAGTGTGTTCTCCCTCATTGAGCCGCCAACCCATTTGCCTAAGAATAGTTTTTCAATATTTCCATGTGCAAGAGAAACTGAACTCAATGCCGACAAATAAATGACTATTGCTAATGTTAAGAATTTCGTCATTGTAATTTCCTTAGATATTTGAAATTGATGGCAATAATTATTTACAAATTTAGGGTAAGATTTTGTTTAAGCAAAACCATAAAGAAACTTCAGTAAATGTAATTATTCTTTGCTCAATTTTTTGGTTTGTGGTGAACCAATTTTTGTTAGTTACTGTTTTCAATTTATAAATCAAATAAGTGAGAGTATATGGCAGATAAAAAAATAATTGCAGTATTAGGAGCCACCGGGGCGCAGGGCGGGGGATTGGCGCATGCAATCCTGAATGATAAATCAAGCGAGTTCACAGTAAGGGCTTTAACCAGAGATGTAAATTCCGACAAGGCAAAAGCACTTAAAGAACTTGGAGCGGAAGTGGTTGTCGCGGATATAGATGATTACGAAAGCATTAAGTCCGCTTTCAGCGGTGCTTACGGGGCATTTGCCGTAACATTTTTTTGGAACCACTTTTCGCCGGAAAAAGAATCTTCACAAGCCGAATCAATTGCAAAGGCAGCCAAAGAAACCGGTTTAAAACATGTCATCTGGTCAACACTTGAAGATACACGCAACTGGGTTCCGCTCGATGATAAAAGAATGCCAACTCTTGGCGGTCATTATAAAGTTCCTCATTTTGATGCCAAGGGAGAATCAAACAAATTTTTTACGGAACAAGGCGTGCCTGTAACGTTTCTATTAACTTCTTTTTTCTGGGAGAATTTTCTTTATTTCGGAATGGGACCCAAGAAGGATCAGAACAGAAATTTTGCCATAACGTTCCCGATGGGCGATAAGAAACTTCCCGGAATCGCTTCCGAAGATATTGGCAAGTGTGCCTATGGAATTTTTAAAGGCGGGGAAAAATTCATCGGTAAAACGGTCGGTATAGCCGGGGGACATTTAACCGGAAATGAAATAGCTGCCTCATTAACAAAAGCTCTTGGTCAAAATATTTCTTATAACTCTATTCCATTTGATGTTTACCGCGGTTTCGGATTTCCAGGTGCGGAAGATCTTGGAAATATGTTCCAGTTCAAACATGATTTTGAAAATTACTTCTGCGGTGCAAGGAGTCTTGAATTTTCTAAATCCATAAATCCTTCTTTAAAAAGTTTTGATGACTGGGTTAATGAAAATAAGAATAAAATTCCGCTTGAATAATTATTGAACAACAGACGGAATAATATAATTCGAGATGATCAGAAGAACCGCGCGTTCGTGTATGTCTGCAGAATCCCAATCGAAATTCGGGTATGATGTAGCGGCAACTATCATGTTTAAGAATGGGGCGCATATAACATACTGCCCGCCGTGACCAATCGAGAAAAAGATTTTCTTCCCGGCGAGTTTTCCAAGCCACCAGAAATAACTGTACCCGCCCTCGCTTAAGGTTCCCCAACTAATATTTGATTGGGTGTAATAAAAAATAGATTTATTCACCCACCACTTGAAATAGAGATCAAAGTTGACAAAATTACGTCTGCATAATTGTGATTAAAACTCCGGACTTATATTTAAGCGATATGACTACTAAGCCAAAAATAAAAAAGAAAAAAATCCGTATTCCCTTACCAAAGCAGCGGGTCAAAGTAAAAGAATCGGAAAAAATTTATAAGCGAACAAAAATTAGAGTTGGCAAAGAAGATGCCTTATGAATGCGGTGTTAATTTATTAGATCGAAACCTTCTTTTGACTCTTCTACAAACTTTTTAACTAGCTCGTAATTTTTTCTTCCGTCTTTAGATTCTACTCCCGTGTGAACATCAACTCCGGCCGGATGAATTTCCAAGATTGCGTTTTTAACATTTACGGAATTTAATCCTCCGGCTATTATAACCGGTTTAGGAGATACCTCAACAATTTTTTTGCTTATACTCCAATCATGCGTCTTGCCCGTCGCCCCCGATGCGCCGGTCACCGGATCAAATGTGTCCGTGATATAAGCGTCTATCCATTGAGAAAGAGTGTTTATAATCTTTTCGAGTTCACTATAATTATTTTGTGCAACGACAAGACTTTTAATTATTTCAAGATCGGGACGTAATGATTTTGTTTTTTCTAATTCTTCTTGAGATATGTGACCATGCAGTTGAACAATCTTTACATTCAGCTTATCGCAAAAATTTATTATCTCATTAGCATTGTTTAAATAAGTTATCAACACTGCGCTGTGAGGCGGAACAATTATTTTGATGACCTCAACAGCTTCCTCTTCAGTCAAGTCTTCTTCATTTACCGGCAGCCGTAATGGGAACCCCAAATAATCCACGCCAAGAGACATTAACGTTTTCGCCTCTTCTTTATCTATCACGCCTGCAATTTGAATTAAGTTTTTCATTTTGTCTTTTTGTTTTTTGATATAACTCTGAGATTGCTTCAACACAAAAATAGATAACGATTACTAATTCACAATACTAAATTTTAATAGCGACACTAATGATAAACTATTGTGCATGTATTCATTAATTATTTTTTCAATACTAGGAGTTTTTAATAAAGGCTAGAAAAGTATGAGTGATACGATAGAATTAATTAGATAATTGAACGGGAATGGCCTCACGAGATTTTGAAATTAATATAGCTCTTGGAATGGCACCAAATGTTATTCGGTTCCGCAGCTTTCACAAAAGATTGTTTTTGAAATATGAACAGAAAAATTTGCAATATCATCATTTCGAAATCATCGGTTCATTAGATTCCTTATGAATTGCCTTTTCTGCCATTTTAACCGCCAACGCTTTTGCTTTATCAGAGATCACAGCTTCATAAGAAGGAAAATTTACAGGCTGTACGGATTGTTGTGCTCTCTTTAGATCATCTTTTGTTACGGGAGGATCTCTAAACATTAGACCCAATGTAATGACTTCCATTTTTTTCTCCCCGGATGTTGATAAATGTTTATTAATTGATCTACAAATAGATCTCGAACATATTATCGAACGATTTAATTTAAATTTCAGGCCAACCTCGATTTTTTATAAGCGAAAAATGGTGTAAAGATAGTATTTATTGCCAAAATCAACACGGGAGACAGTGTCTTAAGATCACTTAAATTATTAAATCATAATTTGGTTAGTATGAAGAGATAATGTATGTTTACGGTTGTAATGGCAGTAACTTTAGATGTAGATGTAGAAGTAGAAGTAAATTCGAACCCTTCACAATCTTAAAGCCCTGTCGTAAACAATCAATTATTTATTTACAAATTATTATAGGAGTTCTGTTATGGCAGAGCGCAAACAAGGATCTGTTAAATGGTTTAACAGCACAAAGGGTTTTGGTTTTATTTCTCAAGAAGGTGGAGAAGATGTATTCGTTCACTTTCAATCAATTATTGGCGATGGATATAAAACACTAAACGAAAATGATAAGGTTGAATTCTCAGTTACACAAGGTCCAAAAGGACTTCAAGCAGCTGAAGTTAAAGTTATCCGCTAAGAATAAATTATTCTTAATGAAAAACCCTGGCAATAGCCAGGGTTTTTTGTTTTAAATAGATGCTCTAATATATAATACTCTTCAGCGGCGTAATTTTGCCAATCCCAGAAAAAATTTTTTAAATCCCTCTTGACTTTTTGATACCAATATGATATCATTCTGATAGCCAAAATAAGGAGTTGGAAAATGGAAGCAATAACTGAAAAATCTGCAAACAAAATGAATGGATTTATGGCCATTCTTGTGGTTATTCTTTTTATTGTTGGAGATGTTCTACTTCTCAGAAATGGAATAATGACTGAAGATACAACAGTACTTTGGTTTTTTATTCCCATTACAATTTTGATTTTACTTTCAATCGGCGGGTTCATGGTTGTTCAGCCGAATGATTCGCGTGTACTCGTTCTCTTCGGAAGATATTTAGGAACTATTCGCGTATCGGGTTTCTGGTGGGTAAATCCTTTTACAACAAAAAAATTAGTTTCACTTAGAATCAGAAATTTTCAAAGCGAGACGATTAAGGTTAACGACCTTCACGGCAATCCGATTCAGATAGCAGCCGTAGTTGTTTGGCGCGTTATAGATCCCGCGCGCGCATTATTTGATGTACAGAACTATGAAGGATTTGTCGCTATTCAAAGTGAAACGGCAATACGCGGATTGGCAACCGAATATGCTTATGATTCATCCGAACATGATAAATTTTCTTTGGTTGGAAATCAGATAGAAATTTCTGAGGCAATGAAAAAACAAGTCCAAACAAGATTGGAAGTTTGCGGTGTTGAAATTCTAGAATCGAGAATTAGTCATTTATCATATGCGCCCGAAATTGCACAAGCTATGCTGCGCCGTCAGCAAGCACAAGCTGTTGTTGCTGCAAGAACAAAGATTGTCGAGGGAGCGGTAGGAATGGTTGATATGGCATTGAAATCTTTAAGCGAACATAATATCGTAGATCTTGACAACGAGAAAAAGGCCATGATGGTTAATAATCTTTTAGTTGCACTTGTTTCCGAAGCACAAGCTC
This sequence comes from Ignavibacteriales bacterium, assembly GCA_026390795.1. Lineage (NCBI taxonomy): Bacteria > Pseudomonadati > Ignavibacteriota > Ignavibacteria > Ignavibacteriales > Ignavibacteriales bacterium. Next base: position 1,419,177 of record JAPLFG010000003.1, on the reverse strand, counting down.
AGCCGATTATTAATGCCGGTTCGCTTTATTAAACTTAACTCTGCGGTTGTTATAAAAAGTGGTGTACGATTACTTTTATTTGACTTGTAGATTAATTTTATGAATGCTGAAAATTATTTCGTTTATATGATAACTAACCTGAAGAATAACATGATCTATGTTGATCTTATAAACGACCGGACAATAAAATTTCTTATGAGTTCGGATAATCTTACTGATGGTTTCGTAAAAAATTATAAAGTAAATAAGTTGGTTTATTACGAATCAATCCCAAATATTGGAACTGCTATCGACCGCGAAAAAGAAATTAGAAATTTGAGCCGGGACAAAAAGGAAAAACTTGTTGAGACTATAAATCCCGGCTGGATTAATTTAATGAGTAATATGAAGATGTAATGAATGCATATTTCCAAATAAAATATAAATGATATGAAACAGCTATCAGAATATTCAGGAGAAAATATTAAATTTTCTCAACCATCTTTTTTTAAGAGATTTCATGAACTTAGAGTGAACGATGAACTAATCGGCACTCTTCAACAGCGGGGATTTTTTGGAATGCGGTGGGAAGTTTTTATTCAAAACAAAAATTGGGAGATATACAGACCAAGCTGCTGGAGAACCGCATTAGAGATCCGCGAAACGGGTTATGAAATGCCGTTTGCTAGTTTTAAACGAGATGGATTGAGAAGCAAGGGAACGCTTTCATTGCCAAAAGGGGAACAAATAAAAATTGTTCCTCATCTTTTCAAAGGATTCTGCGAAATTACAAACGAGCGCGATGAATGCCTTGTTAAGATCAAACCAAAAGTGGCGATGGGTGATAAAGCCGAAGTGGTGATTGAAAAAAAATCCGAAACATTAGACAAATATCCGTGGTTAATAATGCTTGCTTATATAATTACAGTTGAACAAAGACACCAGGCGGCTCATTCCGCCGGTTAGGAATTAAGAAATAAAATGGCAGAAAAGAAAAAATTTTTACTGAGAATTGATGACAAGACTTACTCAGCATTAGAAAAGTGGGCAGCCGATGATTTCAGAAGCATCAATTCTCAAATAGAATTCTTACTTAGAGAGCTCCTTAAGAAAAACGGGAGATTAAAAGAGGAGCCGGGTTCTAAGGATTCCAATTCAGAGCCAGCCTAGATTGCCAACCATCTGAATTAAAATGTATTTTACCTTTCAAAATTTCTTAAGGAATAACATTCATGAGAAATAGATTTTTCAAACTATTTTCTTTTCTGCTGATAATTAATTTCATTTTTATTTTAGAGCTCGGCGCCCAGACTGTCAAGTTCAAAATAATTGAAACAACCGATGAGCATGGCGCGGCGTTTCCATATGATTTCACAGATCAGAAACCATCCAACAACTCTCTTGCTCAAGTAACAACTTACGTTAAACAAGAGCGCGCAAAGAAAGATCAACAAGTAATACTTTTGAGCGGAGGGGATCTGCTTCAAGGAACACCGCTTGTTTATTATTATAACTTCGAAAAAACAAATGTGCCTCATGTCTGGGCACAAATTATGAATTATCTGAAGTACGATGCAGCCGCTGTAGGAAATCATGATATTGAAACCGGTCACCCGGTTTATGACCGCGTTAATAAACAATTTAGATTTCCGTGGCTCGCTGCCAATGCAGTTTATAAAAAAACCGGCAAACAATATTTCAAGCCGTATACAATAATAAAGAGAAGAGGGATTAAGATTGCGGTACTCGGATTGATTACTCCGGCAATCCCGAATTGGCTTCCTCCGAAAATCTGGGATGGAATGGAATTTTTGGATATGATAGAGACTGCAAAAAAGTGGGTTTCAATAATAAGGGAAAAAGAAAAACCGGATTTGATGATTGGACTTTTTCACTCCGGCGTTGAAGCCACATACGGGGGGCAGAATGAAAATTCTCCCAAAAACGAAAACGCTTCACAACTTGTTGCCGAGCGCGTTCCCGGATTTGATATTGTTTTTGTTGGGCACGATCATCACGGATGGAATTACAGTGTTACAAACTCCGAAGGAAAAAAAATATTAATTCTCGGTGGAGTAAATGCGGCGCGGGATATGGCTGTGGCAAATTGTGCTTTAACATTTAACTCCGAAAAGAAAGTATGGGAAAAAGAGATTAGCGGGGAGATTGTTGAGACAAAAAATTTTCAACCGGATAAAGAGTTTACCGCAAAATTTAATTATGCATTTGATGAAGTAAACAAATACGTCAAGCAGCCGATCGGAAATTTCACGGAAAGTATTTCTTCATCCGAATCTTTGTTCGGTCCATCTTCATTTACGGATCTGATTCAAACAGTTCAGCTGGATCTAACTAAAGCAGAGGTTTCTTTCACCGCACCTCTTTCATTTGACGCTAGAATAAACAAGGGCGAAATAACCATCGGCAATATGTTCAGTTTATACAAATACGAAAATTTATTGTACACAATGACAATGAGCGGTGCCGAGATTAAAAATTATTTAGAGTATTCGTACAAACTCTGGTTCAATCAAATGAAAAGCGAAAATGATCATCTTATAAATTTTCTGCTGGATGATAATGGAAACGTGAAATTTAACGAACGGAGTAAAACTCCAATTCTTAAAGTTCCGTATTACAATTTTGACTGTGCTGCCGGAATTAATTATACCGTTGATATATCGAAACCGGCTGGAGAAAGAGTCAGCATCTCTTCAATGAGCGGCGGCATACAATTCGATTTAAACAAAAAATATAAAGTGGCGGTTAATTCGTACCGGGGAAACGGAGGAGGCGGACATCTTGTTGAAGGAGCCAAAATTCCGAAAGAAGAACTGGCTGAAAGAATTTTAACATCTACCGAAAAGGATTTGCGCTTTTATATGATGAAGTGGATAGAGCAGAAGAAAACTGTTACACCTAAAATTTTGAATAACTGGAAAGTAATTCCTTCGGATTGGTGGAATAAAGCTCGTGAGAATGATGAGAAACTGATGTTTCCGAAAAGATAGAACGGTATATAATATAGACCCATACTTAAAAAATAATCTTGAGGCTATCGTAATTTAGGCCTATATTTAGTTCTAAATAAAGACAATATAAAGGCACAGAATGAAAAACATCCTAGTCGCAAATGATATAATCCCAGTTGGTCAATTCAAATCCGGATTGGCTAAATATCTCAAAGAAATTCAGACCAAACGTAATTCTCTTATTATCACCCAAAATGGAAAACCTGCTGGGGTATTAATCTCTCCATCTGAATTCGATGAGTTGAGACAGACAAAGCTTTTCATCGATTCAATTTCTCATGGTTTATCTAATTCTGGAAAAGGAGAAGTGTATTCCACTTCGCAACTTAAGAGTGAATTGCAAAAAACACGAGCTGGAAAAGAAAAGTGAAACTATTCTGGACAAAAGAGGCGTTGCTTCGATTACATGAAATTGAAGAATATATATCAAAAGAAAATCCCATTATTGCAATTGAGTTTGTTGAAAAGTTAATATCGGTTGCAGAAACACTGAGCGACTATCCGGAGAAGGGTAGAATTGTGCCTGAATTGTCGTTGGAAAATATCCGTGAGCTGATATATAAAAATTATCGTATAGTTTACTTGGTTAAGAAAAACTCGGTAGATGTTCTTACCGTATTTGAAGGACATCAACTATTAAAGAAAGAAGAAATATTTAAAAGTAAAAATTAAAAAACGTGTAAAGCCAACCAAAGGCGGGAGAAGCAATCTATATAATTAATATAGATAAGAAACACTGGGAATTTTAACCGGAAGAGAAATGAAGCTTACACCCCCGGCATATCACGGACAACAGCTTTAACTTTTATTTTTCCGGCATATTTGAAGTTAAGCGTTGCTTCAAGCGAACTACCAGTTTTAACATCTTTATATAAGTTTATGAGCATTACATGAAATCCGCCGGGTTTAAATTCTAATTTTGAATTTGCCGGCACAGCAACAAACTTTACCTGGCGCATTCCCATTCTATCATTATCTCTTTTAAATGTTTCATGCACTTCAACAATCTCCGCGTATTTAGATTTTGCGCCGAGAATCGTATCAGCTTTGCTGCCGTTATTCTGGACCGTAAAATAGAGTGCCGAGTTTGCATTTTTAGCACCCGGGCGCGCCCAAACATCTTTAATGGTGATTAGTGATTTGTGATTAGTTATTGGCTGTGAGAATAAATTGATGGACGAGAAAGTGATTGCTGCTATTAATAAAAACGACTTATTCATTTCTCTCCTTAACTATTTATTTTACCCGTTGTGGATTAGAAGGTAAACCGTTAAAACGGTTCTAACGTTGTGCTTTATTCTTCTAACCCCGCGATTAATCGCGGGGTTAGAAGAAGGAACGCCTATCAATTAACTGTTTCAACAGTTTATAGAACTCTCTTTTTAAATTCACAAAACGTATTACTTTTTATTTAAGTCTTACCGACTACAATAGACTTTTTATATCACCGACTATTTCGTCAACATTAATTGTGCTGCCCTTATAATTTTTTCTTATCTTTCCCTCAGCATCGCTCAATTGAATTCTATCGGTATGAACATAGTAATAAATTTTTCTTCCGTCTTTAAAAACAGTTGAGTCGCCCGGAACAGCCAGCACACCAACTTTTTTTATAATTGCATCGGTAACGGATTTGTCTCCGGTAAGAAAAGTCCAGTTGCTCAAATCAAGATTATGAATCTCTGCAAATTTTGTAAGGACGGCGGGTGTATCAAATTCCGGGTCGAAACTGAGCGAAACAAACTGAACATTTTCTATCTTCTCTTTTTTCAACCGCTGTTGAATTAAACGCATATTGTTTGTGCTTAGGGGACAGATATCCGGGCAGTTAGTAAAAATGTAATTCATTACAACTATCTTCCCTTTAATTAAATCCGGAAAGAGAACCGGCTGATTATTCTGATTTACAAGATTATAATGGGTGTTTCCAAAGTCATCAACAACGGGTAGTTTTTCTTTACATGCGGAGAAAAGAAGAACTGCAATTAAAAACAAAGTTAGCCTTTTCATTTTTTCCAGTCGCCTAAGAAACATTTGAGAAATTTAAATAATTGTCTTTGCGATCCCGATGAAATCGGGAGAAGCAAACCAAAGTTTACTTTTTTTATCGTGCTTTAGATTGCTTCGTCATTTTACCTACCTACCGGTAGGCAGGTTTCTCGCAATGACTGTCATCAAAAAATAAGATTTATCTTCTTTACAAGAATAATAAAAAGAAATTTGAGATGAATGAAGCCCCCATCAAAAAATAAAGGACTTATTTGTTATGAATAACCGGTTTATTACATTTTTTAATCGGTTCACGTTGAAGTCTACCGAAAAATAGGATATTGTTGTATGTCAAGAAATACAAATAATATAAGGAACTCGAAATGTCCAAGAGTTACAAATTAATTCTTATCCTTCTATCTCTATTATTCGCTCACCAACAGATTATGGCTCAGGGGTTTAAAATTACAGGAACTGTTACTGACGGTGCCACCGGAGAAAAATTGATTGGGGCTAGCGTTTTTATTGCAGATCAAAATATAGGCGGGGTTACAAATTTAGATGGTTTTTATACTATTGAAAATGTAAAAGAAGGAACTTATCAGGTTACTGCGAGCTACATCGGTTATCTAAAACAAAATACGAATGTTAAAATTTCGGGCAACACAAAATTAAATGTTTCGCTTGTGCAGAGTTCTGTTCTATTAGATGAAACGGTAGTTAAAGGAACAAGAGCGGTACTAAGAGAAACACCAATTGCATTTACAGAAATTAAAGGGGAACAGCTTGAATTCAAATTAGCATCGCGCGATGTTCCAATGGAATTAGCAGAAACACCGAGCGTTTACGCCTCTCCTTCGGGAGGCGGTGCCGGTGATGCGGTTTTATATGTTAGAGGCTTCGATCAAAGGAACGTTGCTATCATGGTTAACGGCGTGCCCGTGAATGATATGGAAAACAAATCGGTTTACTGGTCCAACTGGCAAGGTCTCGGTGATGTAACAGATAATATTCAGGTTCAAAGAGGTTTGGGCGCATCTCCTTATTCCGTCAGCGCGGTCGGCGGATTGATCAACATGACAACAAAGGGCGTTGGCAGCGAACAGGAATATGTCAAACTAAGATCTGAGTACGGCTCGAGCAATCTTAGAAAGAGCAGTATTGCCTTCCACCAAAAACTGTCGAATAAAATTTCAGCTACGGCATTTGTTGCAAGAAGAACGTGGGACGGATATACGCTCGGAACATATGCCGATGACTGGACATACTTTTTTTCTGTCGGCGGAGTATTTGGCAATCACTCAATTGAGTTAACCGGTCTCGGCTCGCCTCAAGAACACGGTCAGCGCGGAACTCAAATGTATTTTACAAGCACAAATCCTAAAACACAAACCTATGAGAAGAGGGGTCACCAATACAATCCTAATGTCGGCGTGTTGAATGGAACTACATTCAATGACAGAGTAAACAAATTTCACAAACCAGCGTTTAATTTAAACTGGAACTGGCAGATAGATAAAAAAACTACTCTTTCTACAATTGCGTACTCATCGTTCGGAAGAGGATACGGCACATCGGGAATCGGTTCCTTTGCCGCTTACAGAGATTACGACGGGCTGGAAGATTACGACGCTATATTTGTTAAAAACTCTGCCGCCTCAACTATCGACACAAGATATTCTCCGACTCTTCATAAGGCATCTACAATAAGAGTAAACTCAGTTAATAATCACAACTGGTTTGGAGTACTTTCTACATTAACAGAAAAACTTGGCGATCTATTTACATTAACAGCGGGAATTGACGGAAGATTATATACCGGCATTCACTACCAGGAAGTTAGAAATCTTCTTGGCGGAGATTACTACCTTGATACAAAAGACGTTAACACTCCGGCAAAGATGACTTTTTTGGGCGACAAAGTTGCTTACTACAATGATACTTATGTAAGACAGATCGGCGGCTTCGGACAATTGGAATATAAAGCAGGCGCGTTCACATCATTTGTAAATCTTTCTCTTTCTACAACCGGAAACCAGAGAAAAGATTATTTTCTTTATAAATCAAATGATCCCTTCAACACAACAGCTTGGCAAAATTTTACAGGCTACACAGCAAAGACAGGCGCACGTTATAACCTGGACGATTACCACAGTATTTTTGCCAATGTCGGTTACTTTTCAACAGCTCCTCTTCCAAATACGATTTTTACAAGAAACACAAACGTTGTTTCTAAGGGAGCGGTTAACGAAAAAGTTACCGGCTTAGAATTTGGATATGAATTTAATTCTCAGCTTCTCGATATCGATGCAAATGCTTTTTATACAAATTGGAAAGATAGAGCGATGGTTCCTTTTGCCGTTTACACGACAATTACAGACCCTATCACCGGAATGCAATCAACATCCACATCATACGTAAATGTTGTTGGCGCGAATGAATTACATTATGGCGGTGAACTAGAAGTAGCATTTAAACCGGTGCGCAAACTAACAATCTCCGGAAACGTTTCTCTTATCAACGCACGATATACAAATGATGTTGATGCCGCAATCTGGCCGGAAGAAGACCCGACTAAAGTTACAATGATAAGAATCTATTCCGAAAATTTATTTGTATCTCAATTTCCGCAGACGCAGGCTACTCTAAAATTGAATTACAGCATTTATCTCGGTTCCGGTTTAAATATGTATATCAATCCGGTTTATAAATTTTATGGAAGACACTTCGCGCGATTTTTTGTTGATGACAGAACAAATCCTAACGATAGACAACAACCGTGGAGAATTCCGGATTACAACATCACCGATTTCCATCTCGGATTTACATATTACATAACGGATTTCTTTGTTAAGAAAATAAATTTGAATTTCCACGTCTTTAATGTCTTTAATAATGATAAATACATTGTTGAAGCAACTGACGGACCCTCATCTTCCATATACGGTGCGGCTCATACTTATGAATCCGCAAAAGGTTTTTACGGAAGAGAGAGATGGTATAATGTCGGTGTAGCGTTCACTTTCTAAAAAAATATTTTTTATTGAAGAGGCGTGATTTTTACGTCTCTTCTATGTTTAAAGAAGGGTAAAAATTATTTAACACAGAATTAATATCGCTTTTCCTAAAAAAATGTTACCTTTATAGCAGATATAAGAAGAATATTATTTAACGTATTATAAAATCAATGAGGTTATCATGAAAAAAATTTTACTTTTGGTTTTTGTTTTATGTTTTAGCGTTAGCCAAGCACAAACTCTTATTCTAAATGAAAATTTTGATTATGGCACAGCCCCAAATGCAAGCATTCTTGCAGTAACAACAAATTGGGTAAATCACAGTGGAACGCAAAACCCACCGTATGCTTATCCGGGTTTAAGTTATTCGAATTATCCATCCTCAAATATTGGTGGAGCTATAAATTTTTCCTTTGGATCAAGTAGCACTGGAAACGATGGTGATGTTAATAGAACATTTACGGATATAACCACTACTTCTACAATATATGTTGCGTTTTTAGTAAATTTAAGCGCTGCCAAAAGTACTGCAGACTATTTTTTCCATTTAGGTCAAAATCCATTTTCAACTTCAACTTTTAGAGGAAAAGTTTTTGCGGTTGCAAGCGGTTCAGGCTGGAATATTGGTGTGACTAAACAAGGAACGAATGCACCAATAATGAATACAACCACTACTTTAAATTTTGGACAAACATATCTTTGCGTCATAAAATATGATTTTAACGCTACTGCATTAACTGACGATGTTGTTAGCTTATTTGTTTATTCAAGTAGTGTTCCAACCTCTGAATCAGGGCCGACCTTACTTTCAATAACTAATGTTAATGACGGTGTAAATGATCCGGCTGATATTGGTTCAGTTGCTGTACGTCAAGGCAGCAATACTCCAACGGGTACTGTTGATGGCATTCGAGTTTCCAATAATTGGGGCTTGGCAGTAACGGGAACAGCAACAGGCGTTGAAGAAAACATTTCAACACTTCCAACAAAATTTAATTTATCGCAGAACTATCCGAACCCATTCAACCCTTCTACCGTAATTAAATACCAGGTTCCACAAGGCAGTTTTGTAAATATCAGCGTTTATGATATTCTCGGCAATAAAATTTCAACATTGGTAAATCAAGATAAAGCTGCCGGCACTTACGAAACCAGATTCGATGCGAGCAATTTACCGAGCGGAATTTATTTCTACACAATTCAAACCGGTTCTTTCTCTCAAACCAAGAAAATGATGTTGATGAAATAATTTAACATACATAATTACGCTAAGAGAGCGGTGGGGAAAAACCACCGCTCTTTTTATTTGTACCGGGCAACAACCCGATCCGGTCATTGCGAGGAATGTCCCGAAGGAATCCCTTCGGGAAAATGACGAAGCAATCTGAATGATCCCAATTTCGACCAGTCTGACCATTTCATTTTTAGTTTGCTGGCCTCGCATCAGACAGGTTTCATCGGATTTGTAAAATCTTGTAATACGGTTTTTATAAACGAGGCAGTAATGAAAAAATTCCTTTTTCTGATTCTCTTTCCATTTGTTATTTCTTTCGCGCAGATATCAATCGCGCCCGGAATTGAAGTAACCGAAAATTTTAATTCTCTTTTAACAATCGCTTCGGCTACATTGCCTGCTCATTGGAAGGTTGATAAGCTAACTTCGGTTAGAACCGTTGGAAATTACAGCGCTGCGGGAAATACAACTAATTACGCCGGTGGCACAAATTTATCTTTGTCGGCAGGAAATGGGATTTATAATTTTGGCATTGGCGCAGCTACTACCGCTACCGATAGAGCTATTGGCGGTTTATCTTCAGGCGGTGGTTCTCAAAGCGTTAACATCTATTCTTATTTCAAGAATACAGGAACTCAAACATTAACCCAGGTTGATTTATCATACGATGTTATGCGGTTCCGTAACGGTTCAAATGCAGCCGGTTTTTCTATTCAGCTATATTATTCAACAAATGGCACCACCTGGACTTCTGCAGATTCAAATTTTGTAACAAGCTTTCCGACAAATATAGATAACACCGGTTCGCCAACTGTGCCGATAGAAACAAAGAAAATTTTAAATCAACCTCTTTCCGGTTTATCTATTCTCCAAAACGGAAGTTTTTACTTGGCATTTAATTATTCCGTTACAACTGGAACAACAACATCGAACGCACAAGCAATAGGGATAGATAATTTTGTAATGAATAATATTGGCGGCACTACAACGGCGCCAAACGCTACAGCCGCTCTTGCTGCAAGCAATATTACGGCAACTAGTTTTACTGCAAACTGGAACAGCTCGGCAAGCGCAACTTCATATTTACTTGATGTTTCTACTTCTTCAGATTTTTCAAATTTCATTACCGATTTTGAAAATAAAGATGCTGGCAACATAACAAGCGCAACTGTTACATCTTTAATGCCGGGAACAAAATATTATTACCGTGTAAAAGCTAAGAACAGTTTTGGAACAAGCGACACTTCAAATAGTATTTCAGTTACTACATTAGATATAATTACACACGTGCAGTTTAATGGAATTAGCGATGCCGTAGCGAAATCAAACGGCGTTTATAATCTTGAATTAACTATTACCGATCCCGATGTAACAAACGCAACAACTTGCTCTGTAATTTTCATTTCTGATTCAAGTACGGCAAAAACTTCTTATTTAAATAATGATTCTACCTGGACTGTAATTTTTCCGGCAGGAAGTTCGGCAAATCAAAATATCGCTTTAACTATTTCAGATAATGGTATTTCGGAGATTCCCAAGAAAGCATATTTCCTAATTCAGAATGTTACAGGCGGTTCTCTTGCCCACACCGGTTCGATCTCTAATTTCAGGTTATCAATAACAAGCGGAACGGATAATTCATATTACACAACAATAACGCAAGGTCTTACAGGTGAAGAATTAAAAACAGAATTGCACAATTTAATTAAGAACAATAGTATTAAATTTTCATACGATTATGTATGGACGATGGATAAGGCCGCAGATGAAGATCCGAAAAACTATAATAATGTTATTGGAATTTACTCCGGGATCTCGATGGCAAAAAATCAACAAGCTAATATTTGGAACAGGGAACATGTGTGGTCAAAATCTCACGGAGATTTTGGGACAGATATAGGCGCTGGAACAGATGGTCATCATTTGCGTCCGGAAAACAGTAATGTTAATTCTTTAAAGAGCAATCTTGATTTTGATAATGGCGGAAACCTTGTCCCAAACGGTGGGGGCAGTAAATACATTGCCGGCACATCTTGGGAACCGAGAGATGAAACGAAGGGTGATGTTGCAAGAATGATTTTTTATATGGCAACTAGATACAATGGTGATGTAGCGGGTGAACCTAACTTGCAAATTGTTAACTACGTACCATCTCCCGACACTCCAAATGACTCTTTGAAAGGTTTTTATGGGAAATTATCAACCTTGCTTCAATGGAATTTGCAAGATCCGCCGGATGCTTTTGAGATGAATAGAAATAATGTGATCTATTATTATCAGCATAATAGGAATCCATATATAGATCATCCGGAATGGATCACTTCTATCTGGGGGCTTCCAAATGATGTTAAAGAGAATTACGGAGATCAAACTATTAGCAATTTTGTTTTATACCAAAATTATCCCAACCCGTTTAATCCAAGTACTGTAATCAGCTATCAATTGCCGACCAGTAGTTTTGTTTCATTAAAAGTTTTTGACATACTCGGCCGCGAGATTATTAGATTAATAAACGGAGTGCAGAACGCAGGACTTCATAACACTACATTCTCCTCTCTAAATTCTAAACTAACAAGCGGTATTTATATTTACACGATTAACGCAAGATCAGTTTCCGGCGGAAAAGAATTTCATAAATCCGCAAAGTTTGTGCTATTGAAGTAATGCAAGGGGTTAGAGGTAAGAGGCTAGAGGCAAGAAGTTTATTGAGAAGCAGCTTTCTTTTGAGAGCCGTTTTTTCTTCAAGAGTTATTTCTTTTATATATCATCATTCTCGACTGCTATTTTATTAGATTTGCATCCCCAATTTTGTTAATGATAAGGATTGTTGTGAAAAATAAATATACGACTTTACTGCTGGTTATTGTTTCACTCCTGTTTGTTGGTTGGGGAGCGGTTGGACACAAAATAATTAACATAAAAACTGTTATATCATTTCCCGCGCAGATGAATCAATTCTTCTCTTGGTCGTCTATCCTTGCTCAACATGCATCTGATGCGGACAACAGAAAAGACAACGATCCAAACGAATCACCGAAACATTTCATTGATATTGACGAGTATTCCGAGTTTAACTCTACCCACACAATACCTCAGGATTATTATTCCCTTACAGCAAAATACGGCAACACGTTTGTTATGGATAACGGTATTCTGCCTTGGGCAATTATAGCCACATTCGACTCTTTAAAAGCTCAATTTAGTAGAAAGGACTTTAACAGAGCACAACTTACTGCTGCGGACTTAGGTCATTATGTAGGCGACTCGCATATGCCTCTTCACATTACAAAGAATTATAACGGACAGCTTAGCGGACAGAGCGGAGTTCATTCAAGGTATGAATCAACACTGATTGGCAATTACCAAAATTTGATTCAATACACTCCCGATTCAGCAAAGTATGTTACAACTGTGAGAGATTTTGTCTTCTCTTATATTTATGAAAATTACAAATGTGTTGATTCGGTACTAAGTGCTGATAAATCAGCAAAATCCTTTGCGGGTGGTAGCACAAGTAACAGCATCTATTACCAAAAACTTTGGGACCTAACGGGCAACTTTACGATACGACTTTTTTCAGAAGCTTCGAGCAGGCTTGCATCTCTTATTTATACGGCATGGGTGGATGCTGGGAGTCCCGATCCTTCCGCAACAAAGGTAGCAAACACAAAAGATCTTCCGCTGAACTTTGTCTTGTATCAGAACTACCCCAATCCGTTTAATCCATCTACAGTTATCAGCTATCAGCTTTCAGCTTTCAGCCATGTGCAGTTAAAAGTTTATGATATGCTGGGAAGAGAAGTGGCATTACTTGTTGACAAAGAGCAGGAGCCCGGAAATTACAATTCTCAATTTTCAATTCGTCATTTTCAATTACCTTCCGGTGTTTACTTTTATCAACTAAAAGCAGGCAATTTTATTCAAACGAAGAAAATGATTTTGCTTAAGTAAGAACTGCATTGAGAACATATTCATCCGCTCTTTTATTATCTTTCCAATATGAAAATAGATAATTGTTTATTACCCGGTTTAGACCGGCAAATTGAATTTTTAATCAGCAATTTTAAAAATTCTGCTCAGCGCATTCTTGTAGTCGGATCGAATAGCGAAGAGATGGCAATTGAACTATCGAGCCATTTTGGAACTGATGTTGAATTGATAGTCGAAGATTACGATTCGTTGATGAACTCAAAACTAATTTTAGAGTCCACGCCAAAAGTGAATGTCCGCTTGATGGATTTTGAAGTGACCGATTTTGATGACTCATCATTCGATCTGATTTATGCGCAAGCTTCAATCTCTTTAACCAAGCGAAACAAAATAATAAAAGAATTGAAGCGTCTATTAAAACCGGGCGGCTTTTTATGCGTCGGCGAAGTTGTGGCGCTAAGAAAAGATTATCCTCAATTTGTTCAAGATATTTTTGATTCCTCCGATCTCCTTCCTTTGTTTGTTGATGATGTCGAAAAATATTATACGGAAAGAAAATTTAACGTCCTTGTCCGCCAGAATTTGACACATACATTGAGAAAATATTACTCCAGGAGCGCCTCGCTTATGGAAGATTCTATTTATGATCTCACAAGTTCGGAAAAGAGCTATCACAAAAAAATTCTCAATAAACTTAGCCATGAATCGAATGCATACTTAAAATTGGGCGGAGATAAATTTATCGGTTTTGTTGCACTACTTCTTCAGAAAGAGATTTCATGAAGAAGGGAGACTTGTTAGAATTAGATATTACCGGTTACGCATTCGAAGGTAAGGGTGTAGCTAAAATCATCAAAGAACTTCATACACAAAACGAAGAGAACGCCAAAAAGTTCGTCATATTTGTTGACGGCTCTTATCCCGGTGATAAAGTAATTGCAGAAATAAGAAAAATCCGGTCTTCCTACGCCGAAGCAAAAGTAAAAGAAATTCTCACCAAATCACCTCTCCGCATAAACGCAAATTGTAAATACTTTGGCGTTTGCGGCGGATGTAAATCGCAGGATTTGAATTACGAACAGCAAATCAAATTCAAGGAAGAACAAGTAAAGGATATTTTTGAAAGAATAGGTGGTTTTACCGATTTGATAATTGAGCCAATTATTCCGGCAGAAAAAATATTTTATTACCGGAATAAAATGGAATATTCCTTTGCAGATAAACGATGGTTGAGTGAAAATGAGATCGGTTCGATGCAAGAAATACCAGATAAAGACTTCGCGTTGGGATTGCATATTCCCGGACTTTATGATAAAGTCCTCGATATTGACGGCTGCTGGCTTCAATCGGAGGTTAGTAACGGCATATTAAATTTCACACGCGACTTTTTCAAAAATCAACAGACTTTACCTTATTCTGCCCAAAAACATACCGGATTTTTAAGAAATTTGGTAATAAAGCAGTCATTTTTGAAAAACGATTTAATGATAAATTTGGTCGTCTCGGAAGAGAATGAACGCTTGTTAATACAATATAAAGAAGAGCTATTAATTCGCTTTCCTCAAATAACTACTATCGTTTATAACATAAATAAAAAACTTTCACAAGTTGCTTATGGTGATTATGAAATCATTTCTCACGGCAGCGGATTTATATATGATTTGATCGGCAATTGGAAATTTAGAATAAGCGCCAATTCGTTTTTTCAGACCAATACATCGCAAGCAGAAAGATTATTTTCAACTGCTCTTGAATTCGCTGATTTTAAAGGAGGTGAAATTGTTTATGATCTCTATTCCGGTGCCGGGACAATCCCGATTTTCATTTCGAAAAATGTAAAACAGATCTACGGATTTGAAAGTGTTGCCCCCGCGATAGAAGATGCAAAAGTAAATATCGGTTTGAACAATGTAACCAACTTTGAACCGATGCTCGTTGATCTGAATAAATCTTTTCTCCCGGTCATTCAAGAAAATAAATGCCATAGACCGGATGTTATTATTGCGGATCCTCCCCGCAGCGGTATGAATCCAAAGACCGTAAAGGATATTATAGAATTGATGCCGAAAAAAATTGTCTATATCAGCTGCAATCCCGCTACACAAGCACGGGATATAAAACTACTTTGCGACGGCGGTTACAAATTGATGAAGCTCCGTCCGGTTGATATGTTTCCGCATACTTATCATATAGAAAATGTAGCCCTCCTACATTTATAAAATCATTTTTTCAGCAGCCTTTAATTCAAAACAATAAATAATTTACTTTTTTCGGGGTGAATTACCAGCTTATGTTGTGTCATTCCCACAAATTTTTAGCGGAGTCTATTATTGGATACCCGCTAAACACTCTTGAATGACAATCTGCTTCACGGCTTAAAGTCGCAAAGTTCTTCCCAAAATTAATCCTTCCAAAGAAACATATTTTATCATTTTATCTGTCCGTTTTGAGAAAATCCCAAAAACAATAGAGCAATGCGGTCAGGCAAAACCTTTTTTATTAACCGATAGCTTTTTACGCTTGAAAAGCAGAAAGGGTTTTCTGTGAGAAGTTCAAGTAAGTTGATTAGAATAAGGCGATTACACCCGCTTTTTAGCTGGCTCAATAAAATATGGTATATCATTTTGAAACATATTCACGTTAAATAATCATCTAAAAGTGGCGATTTTCGGCTAAAAACAAAACATTGATGTGGCATCATGATTGCCTTTTACTGCTCACTTATTTAATTATCAAAAGGAGTCGTATCGTGAATAATTGTACAATAACTTACTTAAGAGCGGTTTTAGTTTTATCACTCTTCGTATTGTTAACCTCCCCGATTGTTGCTCAACAGAAAAGTAACATAAAATCGGGAGCGCTAGATTATACCAGTATAATTGTTGTTAATGGAACAGCTGAGGGGATCAACAATCTTGGCTTTAATAATCAAACTGGTTTTGCAGGAGTTATAACTGGTACACTTAACGGTCAACCGCAAAAATTCTACTGCATTGATTTAGCACACACTGTAAACCCAAGTCAACATCCAACATATTGGGATGAGGGTACAACTCCTTCTGAGATGACTTATATACTTAACAATTACTTCCCTTACAAAACAAGTTATACGAATAAGCTTTCAGACAATGATAAAGAAGCTGCATCGGTTCAGTTAGCAATCTGGCATTTCAGTGATGGTCTAAATGTAAACACTATTTCTGATGCTACTGTAAAAAGCAGAACAAGCGCAATAATTGCAGATGCAACGGCTAATCACAACAATACTATTACTCTTCAATCCTTAATTTTTGTTCCGGCGGCTCAATCATTGGTACAAGGAACACCAGCAACATTCGATGTTTACGCATTAGATCTAAACGGTGACCCCATTGCTAATTTGCCAATTACATTCACAAAAAATCTTGGTACATTAAGCGCAACAAGCGGAACAACAAATTCTTCCGGCAGAGTTGGTCCAATTACACTTTCATATAGCGGAACTGGAACAGCGACTGTTAAAGCACAAGCTACTGTAGTAATTGCACAGGGTACACGATATGTAGATAAAAATGATCCAACAGGAAAACAAAAATTAGTTCTTGCCACACCTACAACAGATATTAAAGAAATCAATTCTACTATAGTCTGGTATACACCGGGCACTCCAGGAACATGCGACACAAAAGGTTTTACAACATTTACACAAGGCGGATGGGGCGGACCATCTAACAGCACACCTGGTAAAATTAGAGATTTAAATTTTTCAACAGTATTTCCAAGCGGGCTAACAGTTGGGGGAGGATTTAAATTAACACTTACAAGCGCAACGGCAGTTAAGAATTATCTACCTGATGGCGGAACCGCCGCGGCTTATACACAAAATTATAGTAATCCAACTTCCAGCATTAATGTTCTCTCTGGTCAACTAACTGCGCTCAAATTAAATGTTGCTTACGATGCTGCAGGTAAGATCGGTAATAACGCAACAAATCTTGGCGATCTGGCAATTGCAACCGGTCCTTTTACAGGAATTACTGTTAATGCATTTTTAACTTATGCAGAGGCAGCAATCGGCGGCGGATCTTTAAATGGTCATACTTTTAGCGAAATTAATGATGCCGCAACTTCAATCAATGAAAATTTTGATAACGGAACTGTTGATAAAGGATTTCTTTCATGCACAGATTTAGTTTGCAAGAATGCTCTAGGCAGTTATGTTTATCGCGATCTGAATTCAAATGGAACAAAAGATTCCGGCGAGCCTGGAATTCAAGGAGCTGTTGTTGAATTATTAAGCGGAACAACTTTGATCTCAACAACAACTACAGATGCAACTGGAAAGTATTCTTTTATTAATTTATCGAACGGAACTTATAAAGTTCGTTTAGCTTCTTCCAATTTTACTTCAGGCGGAGTCTTCTTTAATACCACAACGGTAAAATGGTACACAAAGAATAGTACTTCCGTAACCACAACTTTGAGCTGCAATGATAATTTGTCAATCAATTTCGGGTACTACAAAACATGCGTTGGAATTACAAAGACGGCTGATAAAGCAACTTACAAAGTCGGCGATAAAATAACATATACAATCACTGTAGAAAATTGCGGCGATATAGAGTTACACGGCGGTGTAGATGTTTTTGATAACTTACTTTGGGGAACCACAGCTTATCATATTGATGTGATTGAAGCAGGACAGACATTTACAATTCCTTCGACTAATACAAAGTACACAGTAAAAGCAGCCGATTGCGGCAATCTTATTAACACTGCCCGCGCAGAAGGTCATCCGGTTGATGGTTCGGCAACAGTTACAGCTGAAACCAGTGTAACAGTAGCAATTGACTGTTCGGTTTGCAATAATACAATCGGCAGTTATGTTTATCGTGACTTAAATGTAAACGGAACAAAAGATACAGGCGAAGCAGGTATTGCCGGTGTTATTGTTGAACTTGTACAAGGAACAACAGTAACTCCAACGACAACAGATGTAAACGGTCATTACTCATTTACAAATGTTTTGAACGGTACATACACAGTTAGAATCGCTGCTTCTAATTTTACATCCGGTGGAGCGTTTTATAACACAGCTCAAACAAAATGGTACACAAAAAACAGTACTTCTGTAAATACAACATTAAACTGTAACGATAATCTATCAATCAATTTTGGTTACTATAAAACTTGCGTTACAATTACAAAATCAGCAGACAAACAATCATACAACAAAGGCGAAACGATCACATATTCATTCTTGGTTGAAAACTGCGGCGATATTCAACTTCACGGCGGCATTGATATCTTTGATGCGATGCTCAATACAAGCGGCAACCATTTAATAAAACATATTGATGTTCTTGATCCTCATCAATCAACAACATTCACAATGTCATATGTAACGGGTGATGGCGACTGCGGACAATTAGTAAATACTGCCCGCGCAGAAGGACATCCGGTTGATGGTTCAGCAACCGTAATAGATGAAAGCACCTGGACAGTTAATATAATCTGCCAGGATAAAGCTGATATCAAAATTGAAAAATTAGTTGATAACGCAAATCCAAAATGTGACGATCAAGTTACATTCACAATTAAAGCATCTAACCTCGGACCAAACACAGCTACCGGAGTTCAAGTATCGGATCTTTTGCCTGCAGGTTTAGATTATATATCAAGTACAGCATCACAAGGTTCATACAGCAACACTACCGGAATCTGGAACATCGGAACAATTGCTAACGGCGCATTTGAAACATTAACAATAACAGTAAAAGTTGATTGCGGAAATATTAATAACTCTACATTCAACCTTGGAACAGCAAAAGATTATAACTTATTTGTAATTGAAGATGCTATTCAGCCTTCTTCAGATACTCAGGGTAAAGTTGCAGTTGGCCGCGATGCTCAATTTGCAAACTACAGCGTAGGCGATCAATTACCTGCAAACAGCGGAGACGTTTTGATTGTCGGTCGCGATCTTACATATACAAGCGGTGCGGTTTATAGCGGAAATATCGTTTACGGACATTCGACAAACCTGCCGTTATCAATGGTTAGTATTGCAGGCGGTTCATTAAGAAAAGATACCCCAATTAACTTTGCGGCAGAAAAAGTATATCTCGAAAATTTATCAACTACTCTTTCTACTTATACAGTTAACGGAACAACTACTTCTCAGTGGGGCGGATTAAATTTAACTGGGTCAGATCCATTCCTAAATATATTCTCTGTCAGCGGATCTGTTCTGTCAACAGCAAATAATTTTGAAATCAACGTTCCAAACGGTTCGGTAGTTCTTGTAAATATAGACGGAACAAATGTTAACTGGACTGGCGGTTTGGTTGTAAACGGAACTGCAATCAGCAACGTTCTTTATAATTTTTATCAAGCTACTTCACTTACAATTTCCGGAATTGATGTTAGAGGAACAATCCTTGCGCCATTCGCTGCAGTAAATTTTGCAAGCGGAGTATTAAATGGTCAAATGATTTGTAAGTCTCTAACGGGAATGGGTCAGTTCAACTTTGTAATGTTCGGCGGTCAAATTCCTTTCGAGAAAAAGGTAACAAATGTTGCTTCGGTTAGTTCATGTCTTACACCGGATCCTAATTCAAGCAACAACACATCGAGCGCTACAATTACGATGACCAACACTACCACGGGCACAGGCAGCAACGGTAATAATGGAAATAATGGGAATGGAACATGGACAAACGTTTGCTCTTTTGCTCAAGGTGAAATTGTCTACACAATGTTATATGACGGCGGAAATATTTACGCCGGTACATGGGGCGGAAAGATTTACAAATCAACTGATGCTGGAAAAACATGGTTAAGAGTAAATAACGGAATGAACGTATCCTTTATCTGGTCGCTGATTAAATTCAACGGAAGCGTGTACGCTGCAACAGAAAAAGGTGTATTCAAATTTGACGGAACAACAGCAGTTGGTTTGGACGGAAAAGATGTTCACGCTCTAGCAACTGACGGAACAACATTATACGCTGGTACATGGGGATATGGAGTCTTCAAATCTACCAACGGAACAACATGGGCAGAATTAAATAATAATACATTTGGCGGTTTCTTAGCAATACAATCATTAACAATAAAAGGCAGTGAGTTATTCGCCGGAACAGCTGGGGGCGGAATCTTTAAATCAACAGACGGAATGAACTTCTCTAAATTAACTTGCGGATACAGTGTAATCTGGTCTCTTGCTTCAACTTCAACCACATTGTTCTCCGGTACATACGGAAATGGTCTTTACAGATCCGACGATAACGGAATGAGCTTCACAAAAGTTACATCGCTCGATATAACATTTGTTTACTCAATCTCTGTTGATTTGAGCGGAAAGATTTATGTAAGCTCTTTAACAAACGGTGTATTTGTCTCTTCGGATAACGGTGGAACATGGACATCACTCGGTATGAGCGGATCCGGAGTCAGCGCAATGATGGTTAATCCAAACTCAAGTGATGTTTATGTTGGAACTAAAGAAGGCAAAGTCTTCTCGATCTCCAGCAACAACGGTATTACAGCAGTTGAAGATAATACCGAAGTTCCAACGGAGTTCAAACTTGCTCAGAACTATCCGAATCCATTTAATCCAACTACTACAATAGAATTTGCAGTCACTAAGTCTGGAGTCTATTCTTTGAAAGTTTACAATGTTCTTGGTGAAGAAGTAGCTAACTTAGTTGATAATCAACTAGCAAGCGGACTTCACAAAGTTAACTTTGATGCAAGCCGGTTAGCTTCGGGAATGTACATTTACAGATTAAGCGGCAGCAATGTTAACATCAGCAAGAAAATGATTTTGATGAAGTAAGGGTGCGGTTAAATAAGTAAGGAGAATCCCGCTTATGCGGGATTTTTCTTTTTAAACCAACGCTTTAATCGTGACTCTTTTTAATAATCGCGCTCAAAGTGAAACACAATTGATCTCTCTACACCTCATTTTTAATCAATAAATATGGGTGCATGCTGGCACAATGGTTGTAATATATATAACAAATAAGCACCCTCTTATTTAAGAAAACAAGATTAAGTTTTCTCTCTGGCGGCGGTTATTTTGGTGAATGGTACTCGGCTGGGCTATTTGCTAAAGTATCCGCCCTTTTGCTTTAAAGAAGAACCGATTTAGATCGATCCTTCCCATCGTTGCTTGAATCTCGAAGATAAATGTTAATTTTAGATTCAGAAACGAAGAAAATAAACATTGCGCTCAAAAATTAGATAATCTTTTCAAAAATCCGGCCGGATTTTGGTAATTACCTATTAATTGCGTAATTTTGCGCCACTTTCAAATGTATTGGATTAAAAAATGAAGCGTACTTTTCAACCAAGTAGAACAAAAAGAAAAAATAAACACGGTTTCCGCGAAAGAATGTCAACGGCAAACGGCCGTAAAGTTCTTGCGCGCAGAAGAGCTAAAGGTAGAAAAAAATTAACTGTTAGCGACGAAGCTTAATTGAAACAATTTGGTCTTTCTTCAAAAGAGAGAATCAAAAGTAAAAACGAATTCGATTTAGTTTATTCAGCCGGAGAAATTTTATTTTCTTCTTCACAAAAACTCAAAGCTGTTTTTTTCATTCACAAAGAATCTGAAACGAGTGGAATTAAAGCAGCTTTTGCTGTTTCAAGAAAGAGCGGTAACGCTGTTTGGAGAAACAGGGTTAAACGGCTTTTCCGTGAATCATTCCGTCAGAATAAACAAGAGCTTAAAGAGTTGGTCGAATTGAAAAACGTGAGTTTGTTAATTGTGTTCTCTCCCAACATGATCAATCAAACGAACCGCAAAAAGATTTTTCTGAAAGAAGTATTACCGGATGTTGTAGATTTGATGAATCAGGTTAAGGCGAGACTATAAATGCGATTTATTCTGATAAATCTTATCAAACTATATCAAAAATTAATATCGCCTCTGTTTCCGCCATCGTGCCGGTTTTATCCAACTTGCTCTGAATATGCAGTTCAAGCAATTACTAAATATGGTGCGCTGATAGGCGGGGCTAAAGCAGTCTGGAGAATTTTAAGATGCAACCCGTTCAACAAAGGCGGGTTTGATCCAGTTGAATAAACTTTTTTTATCTTTGAAAGAACTCGTCGCGCATGCGCGGCGACAATTAATAGGAAAATGAATGGACAAAAATACTTCCATCGCGTTCGTGCTTATCGGAATAATTTTAGTAACATGGCTCTATTTTAATTCACCCGCTCCGCAGCCCCCTCAAAAAAAGAAATCTCAGACTTCCGCCGTTGAAAAGAAAGATACCGCCGCAGCAAGTCCCACGGTTCAGAAAAAAACTGAAACTAAATCTCAAGAAGATATAAATCCGTTTGGCTCAAAACCTTTGCCGGAAAAAATTATTACGATCGAAACAGATCTTGCAAAGATTGAACTCACCAATCACGGCGCAAAAATTAGAAGATATTTTCTGAAAAAATATAAAACATGGTATCACAGTGAAATCAAAGACACAAATTTTTACAACCAATATGTGCAGCTGGTTAATACCGCTAAGAACGGCGGCGATTTCAACATTATCTTCATTACCAAAGAAGGAAAACGGGTTAACACTTCATTTATAGATTTTACCTCGGACGCAAAAAATTATTACTATAAAGTAAGCGGTAAAGACTCTCTTGCTATTAACTACACATTTACTACAGACGGCGGGAAAGCAATACAGAAAAATTTTGTTTTCTACGGAGATAATTACGCATCCAAAATTGATATCGGCCTTGTCAAAATGGATGATGTAATAAGTAGCTACCGATATGATGTTGAGTGGTCCAGTGGGTTAAATTTTCTTGAAGAAAATTCTGTTGATGAAGCAAATCATTCAAACGCAAGCGCATATTCCGGTGACGAGCAGGTCGTTATAGATGCAACCAAACCCGGAGAAAAAGTAGAGAAAGATATTAACGGTAAAGTTGATTGGGTTGCTACGCGGAACAAATATTTTGCTATGATACTGTCGCCAGATTCACCAAGCAGCGAGGGCGGCGCTTATTTTGAAGGGAGTCATTACCAAACCGGAACAGACGTTCGCGAGGTTTATTTGGCTAGCTTAAAGATTCCTTTTAAGAATGAGAAATTTCAAAAAGATTCTTTCACTCTCTACCTTGGTCCTATCGATTATTCTGTTTTAAAATCATATGGCAGAAATTTTCAAAATGTTTTTGATTTTGGAAGCTTCTTCGGATTAAAATTTGTTATCCGACCTATTTCCGAATTTGTTTTGTTGCCGCTCTTTAAATTTCTTCACAGCTTTATTTCAAATTTTGGACTTGTGATAATTCTTTTTTCGATCATCATAAAATTTGCTCTTCATCCTTTAACGCGGCAAAGTATGATGTCTATGAAAAAGATGCAGATGCTTCAACCCAAGATCACCGAACTTAAAGAGAAGCATAAGGACAATCCTCAAAAAGTTCAGCAAGAAACAATGAAGCTCTATTCGACATACGGCATCAATCCTATGGGCGGATGTTTGCCAATGCTTTTACAGATGCCGATACTTATTGCGTTGTGGAGTTTATTCAATGTAACAATTGAAATACGTCAGCAGCCGTTTATGCTGTGGATGACAAATCTTTCTTCACCGGATGTAATTTTCAGACTGCCATTTAAAATTCCTTTATTTAATGTCGATATCATCAGCGGTCTTGCCCTGCTTATGGGTATAACCATGTTCATCCAGCAAAAGATGAGCGTTAAAGATCCTTCTCAAAAAGCTTTGGTTTATATTATGCCGGTGATGATGACTGTAATGTTTATGAGCTTCCCATCAGGATTGAATCTTTACTATTTCATGTTCAATGCTCTTTCCATCGGACAGCAATATTATATTAATCATAAACACGATAACGTCGAGTTAGTACCGGTTGCAAATCCAAATAAGAAAAAAGGATTTATGGCGCGCATGATGGAATCTGCAGAGAAACAGGCTCATGAACAAAGAAAAGGTTCTCAGAAAAAAAGATAACTAGCGTATATATTATTGTTGTTTGATTTTATCGCTTTTCTTTTTGAAATAGAGATGGAATAATGATTTAATGAAGTCATCTTTTATTATAAAGTTTTTTGTTCTTTCTCTATTTCTTTTTTTAAATCTTTCGGCTCAAAACAAAACCACCCTTAAATTAGATCTAGCAGAAAAACATCTTCCCTTCGGATTAACCGAAAAAGTCCACGCAGGCCTTCCCAAAATTGGAATTGCATTAAGCGGCGGTGGCGCGCGTTCGATCTCTCAAATCGGTGCTCTCCGTGCTTTTGAAGAAGAGCGTGTACCAATAGAATCGATCACCGGTACAAGCATGGGAAGCATTATCGGCGGTCTTTATTCGGCGGGTTATTCAATTAAAGAGCTTGATTCGGTTCTGGTAAATACAAACTGGGACGATTTTTTTTCTGTTCAGCAATCAACTCGTAATGATTTATTTATAGATCAAAAAATATCCGAAGACAGGGCTATTCTTTCATTTAGAATGAATGGTCTAAATCCGATTATCCCGAAATCAATCAGTTCCGGTCAACGAGCCGCAAATCATTTAAATCTACTTGCCATCAATGCGCCGATTCTTGCAGATGAAAATTATGACAACTTTTTATATCGATTTCGCGCGGTAAGCACAGATTTAATTTCCGGAAAAGAAGTTGTACTTGATAAAGGAACTCTCGGTTTAACAATGCGCGCTAGCTCAAGCGTAACGCTGCTTCTCCCCCCCGTAAAAAAAGATTCATTATTATTGGTAGATGGCGGGTTGGTTGCTAACATCCCGGTGCATGAAGAGCGGGCACTCGGTGCAAATATTATTGTGGCCGTAAATTCTTCAAGTCCACTTTTCACTGAACCGGAATTAAATTTTCCATGGACAATTGCCGACCAGCTTGTTAGCATTCCGATGAAAATTTTAAACGATCAGCAATTGCGTGAAGCCGACTTTGTAATTCAGCCCAATTTAGATTCAAGAATAAACTCTGACTTCAAAAACCTTAACGACGTAATTAAAGCCGGATATGACGCAGCCAAACCGGTCGCGATAAAAGTCCGAGAAGAATTCGAAAAAGAATTCAAAAACAATTTGGGACAAGACGATAAATTTTTCAAAAATTTACATTTGAACAAGACTCCGAGTGAATTAGAAAAAAATCTTTTTAATGTACTAATTAACAAGGATTCTGTTTCAAGCAGGGACTTATTGTTCCACCTCTATAATATCTACGCAATCGGTTATTGGCGGGATATGTCTTTGGACATTGACGAGCACGACGGCGCTTCATTTCTCACCATCAACGCAATTGAAAATTTTAAAGTCGGCAACATTAATATTGAAGGGGCGTCGGACAGCAACATGACCATGGTGCTCAGTAAAACTTCAAAGCTTCTTAATAAGCCGTTCAGTGCGCAAAAGACGCTCAATGTTGGGCTTGAAATTTTACGTAAATATAAAAGCTCAGGCTTATCACTTGCCCGTATTGAAAAAATCTCCTTTGACGATAAAACCCAAACACTTACTTTCAAAATGAGCGAAGGATTGATATCAAAAATTATTGTCGAGGGAAATAATAAAACAAAAGAAAAAATTATTACACGCGAATTTCCCATGAAAGCCGGCGATACATTCAAATATTCTCTTGCGGAGAGGGGTCTGATAAATTTACGAAGCACAAATTTATTCGATCAACTTGAATTGACGATTTTACCGAGCGGTGGCGAAAACGAAATAATAATAAAAGTTGAAGAGAAAATTCCAAATGTTATTCGTTTGGGAATGAGAATTGATAACGAGAATTTGGCTCAATTTTCTCTCGATTTCAGAGATGAAAACTTTAACGGAACCGGAACTGAAATCGGAGGAACAATATCAGGTGGTACTCGTAATCGTTCATACAGCATCGAGCAGAAAGCCAACCGGGTTTTTGATTCATATCTTACCTACAAAGTACGTGCGTTTTATGAGTTCAACGATGTGAATGTATACAGGAATGATTCACTCCGTTCAGGCAATCATTTTTCAAGAAGCAAATCGGGTGAATATAGACAATCATATTTGGGCGGATCGTTTGGAGTTGGATCGCAGGTAGAAAAATTTGGAAATTTTCTTATTGAAGCGCGTTATCAGCGCGACGAAATTAAAAACAAATTTGATTATACCGGGCCGACTTATATCAAAGATATTTCAAGTCTCCGTTTTTCTCTTTTTATAGATTCTCAAAACGAATATCCATATCCAACAGTTGGATTTTTAGTAAAAAGTTTTTACGAAACAGCACAGACCGCTCTGGGCGGAGACATCGGTTATACAAGATTTTATTTTGATTATAAAAATATTATCAGCTACCGTAGTATAAATACATTCAGCGTCAGAGCCGTACTCGGACTTGGTGACGGTACGGTTCCTCTTAGTGAACAGTATTCGCTTGGCGGACAAAATTCTTTCTTTGGATTACGCGAGAATGAATTCCGAGGAAGGCAAGTTTTTTCTACCTCACTGGAGTACCGTTACAAACTTCCGATAAAAATTTTCTTTGATACATATATTAAAGCACGTTACGATCTCGGTTCTATTTGGGAAGAGCGAGAGCAGATTCGGCTTAAGGATCTAAGACACGGAATTGGTGCTACATTATCTTTTAACACTCCGTTGGGTCCGGCAGATTTTTCGGTTGGCAAAAGCTTCTATTTTGCAAATACATTTTCAAATAATACGATTGTATGGGGTCCCACATTCTTCTATTTTACAATCGGCTATTATTATTGATCATTCACTTTCCTTTTCTGCGGCTCTTTCCGCAAGTGCATAAAATTTAATTTCCATATTTGAATCACCGCATTTTTTATAATGCCTCGAAAGTGCGTAGTATATTTTACTTTTCTGATTAACATTCGAAACCGATTCTTCGATTATGTCAAATATTTTTTTGTTGATTGGAAGATCAATTTCATAATTGTATAGATTGAGAAGACTCAGAAGCGGTTCGTGAAATTCCGGTTTAAATGAATTCGCGCGTTGATAATAGAAGAGTGCATCACTCACATAATTGAAATAATCTGTATGGTTTTCAAAAACCTTTCCCGCCCACATTGACAAATCGAATGAGCTGTCTGGTATTTCTTTTATAAGTTTTTCTGTAAATAATTTTATTTCATCCGGCGAAAGAGTGGGGTTGGCAAGTAAAATTTTGTACACTCCCATATCCGCGAGTTTAAGTTTGATTGCATCTTGAAATGCATCGAATAATTCGTCTGCAGATGTAGAGTTGCGGAATGTCTCTTCAATTTTATTTATTTCATCGAAATTCACATTTCACTCCGGATCAGATTTAAATGTCAACAAATACTTTAACAGGTTTTCCTTTGTAAATTTTGGTAATTCCTCTTTGAACTCGACTGTTCTATTCTTATCCCACTGCTTCGAAGCGGATCCTAAATATTTATGGGCTGGTAGAAATGCAAAACGTCTTTCCGATAAACTGTTGTTCTCATCAAAAATAAAAAAAGCAATTATCACGGGAACATGAAATTTATTCCGCCACCGATTGTATGATTCGATTGCTCTGACATTAACTATAAATGATACTGTGTGTTTTCCTTTCCAATCGAGAAGTGCGTGTTGACCTTTGTAATCTATTACAATATCGGGTTTGTCTTCTCCCTTTTCCCAAACTTTTTCGTAGCGTTTGTCCTCACCAAAAATTTTGAAATCAATTCCCCATTGAACTAGCAAATTTTTTCCCGTCCGTTCAGCTAGATCGTGAAGTTTGTAGTTTTTTCTGAATTCTTCTTTTGATTTAGCCGGTTTAAAATCTAATTCTTCCATAAAATTATTTACTTGCGCTGATAAATAGTTCGATTTATTTAAAAAGTCGAAAAAATATTTTACTCCGCCGGTTCAAACAACGCACAGACAGCTCCTGCCGGATCTTGTATGACGCAATATTTTCCCATCTCGGCATAATATTTCGGCTCAGCTAAAATTTTTCCGCCAAGATTTTTGCATACCGAAATACTTTCTTCAATATTTGCGACAGTAATATAAATTAACCACTGGGCGGGCAATCCGACATTTGTGCCTCGGGCATGGCAAACTCCGGCAACGCTCGATCCGGTTTCAGGAGTATTCATTACGTAGTCATCATAAGTTCCCATTGATAGCGGCTGCGACTTCCACCCGACTACTTTGCTGTAAAAATTTCCAATCTCTTCGGCGTTTACAATTGTTAAGTCTGTCCAGCCGATTGAGCCAATTTCCGGTTTTTTTTGAGACATTGATTAAATCCTTTCTAACTTTGTCTGGAAAATATATTTTAATTGATAATGTAACAATAGAATGATTCATTTCGTCTGTAATGTAGAAAATAAAAATGTTTGAAGAACAACGATATCGTTTCTTAATTCAGCAATACAAGAATAAAGTTTACACCTACTCAATGTATATGCTGAAAAATAAAATGGACGCAGACGACGTTACCCAGGAAGTTATGATCAGAATCTGGCAAAACATTGATAAGTTCAATATGCTGGCGGCAAAAACCTGGATCATTAAAACAACAAATAATTTATGTATCGATTTTCTGAGAAGACGCTCGGTAGCAGTTAAAAGAGAAAATGAAATCGATGAAATATTCGAAGAAACATACAGCGCAGATAACAATAACGATAATCCATACTTAATAACACACTTTAAAATGGCAGCGTCGAAAATAAAAGAGGCAATACAAAATTTGCCGGAGAATTTAAGAAGCGTTTTTGTTCTTTACGAAATTGAGGGATTGAAATACAAAGAGATAAGCAGGGCGCTCGATATGCCGATTAATTCGGTAAAAGTTTATTTGCTGCGAGCACGTAAAAAATTACAAGAGGAATTAAAAGATTATGAACCGCAAGAAGTCGTTTGAATTAGACGAAGCAATGCACAATAAAATTATCTCTGTTGCGTACGGTGATGCTAATTTATTAGATAGAATTAAAATCATGCACGCCGCTGCAGTAAGCGAAGAAGTGCGTAATCTTCTCAATTCATACAAAAAAACTGCACGCGAAGTAAAAAAATTAGATTTAGAAGAATTTCCGCAAGAGCTGTTAAAAGCAGTTGAAAGCAAAACTGTTTCTTTGAAAAAGAACACAAATACTTTTTTCTACGACCTCTATTCAATCGTATTATCTCGTCCGGGTTATTCCACTGCCGTAACAGTAATCTTGGTTGCTGCTATGGTTATCTCTTTAATCATAAACAAGCCGGTGCAGTATAATTACTCTGTGGCAGAGGTTAACGTTGCGGAAAAACAAGCCAAATACGCATTTGAAATTGTGGGTAAAATTTTCAACGAGACAAACAACACACTTCAAAAAGAAGTTTTGGGCAAAGCGGTTGCAAAACCAATCAATGAAAGCATTGGAGTAGTAAATAAATTAATTAAAGGAGAAAAAAATGAAATCAACTAAATTGTTTATCGTCTTATTCTTTGTGTTAAGCGTAAGTTCATTCGCTCAACAGAAAGAAGATTATTCAAAGTATCCGGGCTTTTTTAACTACAAAGAAATTGCTGGATTGAAGAATGCCGAATCTCTCTCTGAAGTTTATCTGGAAGAGACTTTGCTGAAAATGGTTTCCGGTATGGCGCAAAAGAAAAGCGACGACGTCAGCGATATGATCGGTGGATTAAAACTTGTCCAGGTTAACGAGTATAAGATCCCCACAAGCGAAATCACAGATATGGAAAGTTCTCTTGATGTAATGGACAAAAGTCTGAAGTCTAAGGGTTGGGATAGAATAGTCCGCACAAACAATCAGAGTAATCTGGCAAACATTTATGTAAAGAAAGCTTCCGGCGGCGAGTTTGAAGGATTGGCAATTCTTTCATTGTCTAAAAAAATGGAGGATGGCGAGAACGAAAAGTCAGAATCGTACGGAAAAGTTACTTGTGTAAATATTGTTGGTAAAATAGACTTGAGTAAATTGGGAAATCTTACTAAAGAATTGAACCTTCCGGGATTTGACAAAATGAAGGGGAAAGAAAAGGAAAAAGATAAAGAATAGTTTCCTTTGTAAATGCTATAGTTTTATGGACCCGATTCATTAATGGATCGGGTTTTCCATTTTAAATCATCCAGAAATTATTTCTCTTTTTAAAAACAACCTTTTGCTCATTCGTAAGTCTAATAATCCAAGAATCGTAAATAATATGATGAAAGGATTTTATGAAGAAACTTTTTCTACTTTTAATAATAATTCTGTTTCCGGAGCTCCTTTTTGCTTCGGGCAAAGCCAGTACTCAAAAAGTTGTACTTGCAAACAAAATAAAAGAGATCTCCATAAAATTAGACGGAAAACTTTCCGAGCCAATTTGGCAGCGTGAGCCGATAAAAGATTTCACTCAACAGGATCCTAAAGAAGGGGCTCCGGCTACTGAAAAAACCGAAGTCTGGATTGCATATGATGCCAACAACATCTATGTGGCAGCACATTTATACGACGACAAACCGGATTCGATAGACGTTAGCCTTGCACGACGAGATGGATATTCGAATTCCGATTGGTTCGGATTTTATGTTGATGCATTTAACGATAAACGTACGGGCAACTATTTTGTAGTTAATGCAGGTGGTACTTTGGTGGATGGAGTCTTGTTTAATGATAGTTGGGATGATCAAACATGGGACGGAGTATGGGAAGCGAAAACATCTAAGGATAATACCGGTTGGTATGTTGAAATGAAAATTCCTTTTTCGCAGCTGAGATTTAAAGAATCTGACCATATGACATGGGGCGTAAATTTTACAAGAGAAATAAAACGCAATAATGAAAAATCATTCTACGTAATGGTTCCTAAAAAGGAGAGCGGTTTTGTTTCGCGTTTTGCTTCATTGGAAGGTCTGGATGGAATTAAACCGGAACAAAGACTTGAAATACTTCCTTACGCTGTTCAGAAAGCACAATATTTAGTGCACAATGCAAATGATCCTTTCTACAAATCGCAACAATATAAAACTTCTTTCGGTGCAGATCTAAAATTTGGAATCGGAACTAATTTAAATATAGATGCAACACTCAACCCGGATTTCGGACAAGTGGAAGTTGATCCCGCAGTAATTAATCTTTCCGCATCCGAATCATACTTTGAAGAAAAGAGACCATTTTTTATTGAGGGATCAAACAATTTTATGTTTGGAATCGGCGGTATAAATAATAATTGGGGATTTAATTTTAGCTGGCCGGAGCTTTTCTATTCAAGAAGAATTGGGCGTTCACCGAGTGGATCAACTTCTTCCGCGGACTTTACTAACTATCCCGGCGAAACCAGAATTATTGGTGCCGCAAAACTTACCGGAAAGTTAGACGATAAAACAACTGTCGGTGCCATCTCCGCTGTAACTGAAAGAACTTTTGCAACTTTATATAATAATGGAATTCAAACAAACGAAGAGGTTGCGCCGCTTACTCATTTTGGCGTCTTTAGGGCAAAGCGGGAATTTAACGACGGGAATCAATCTCTTGGCTTTATGTTCACTACTGTTAACCGCGGGCTCAATGAAAATGATTTAAAAAATACTTTGGCAAAAAATGCTTTTACTTACGGATTTGACGGCTACACATTTATAGGTGAGGATAAAGAGTATGCGCTCGCCGGCGCTGTTGTTGGCTCTTATATTAACGGATCAAAAGAAGCTTTACAATTGATTCAACAGCAACCTTACCGGTATTTTCAACGCCCCGATGCAACGAACGCAATTTACAATCCAAATCTGACTTCTCTTTCCGGTATATTTGGAAGAATTATGTTGAACAAACAGCAAGGAAATTTTTATCTCAACGCGGCGCTTGGTGCAGTTAGTCCCGGCTTTGAATACAACGATCTTGGTTTTCAATGGATGGCGGACAGATTAAACGGTCACCTAGTTCTTGGCTATAGATGGTTTGAGCCCGATAACATATTTAGAAAAAAATCGATTTATATATCACATGCCCGAAGTTATGACTTTGAGGGAAACCTATTAACCAACTTCTTATGGCTCAATTCATATTTTACTTTTATGAATTATTGGAGCATTGGTATAAACGGCAGTTACAATTTTGAAGGTTTGAATAAAACCGCAACACGCGGCGGTCCTCTCGTAACTCAACCATCTGAATATCAAATGAATCTGAGTATAGAATCCGACAGCCGCGAAAAAATAATATTTGATGTTTTTTCTTCATATGCTAAAGATAAAATCGGTGGTGAATTTAAGTCGGTGGGATTTAATGTTCAGTGGAAGCCGAACACTCAAATGAATTTCAGCATTGGTCCTCAATTCGATCTTAACGATGATAACCGCATGTGGGTTGGCAATTTTTCGGACCCTACGGCAACAAATACTTATGGAATACGTTATGTATTTTCAACGATTGCGCAAAAAACTTTATCTGCCAATATCAGATTGAATTGGACATTTACACCAACGCTAAGTTTGCAGCTTTTCCTTCAGCCTTTATTTGCTGTGGGTAATTATAGCAGATTCAAAGAGCTTGCTCTTCCACACACAACTTCTTTAAATGAATACGGAACGAATGGTTCCTCGATTAACTATAATTCCGCTGATGGTGTCTATAATGTTGACCCCGACGGAAACGGACCTGCGCAAACATTCCAAATTTCAGATCCGAATTTTAACTACAAATCATTGAGGGGAACTGTTGTATTAAGATGGGAAGCAATGCCCGGCTCGATTCTATATCTTGTTTGGTCACATGATCAATCCAACCTTGATGATCCTGGGAATTTTTCTCTGGGAAGAGATTGGAAAAATTTATTCAAGAGCGACGGCAATAATATATTAGCGGTTAAATTTTCCTATTGGCTTGACATTTAAATTCATCCTTGGAAAACCCGGATTCTACAAGCCGGGTTTTCTTTTTACCACCACATCATCAAAACAAAAATTCTTTTGCAAAATTCGAATATCAGATTTTCTTAGTTTCTTTTTATACGAAAGCATTCTGTTATCACTTGCCAATTGATGTCCACTGTTTTATTTTGATTCGGAAGAATCTCGGCGAAATTAATCGTTAACATTTACGATAAGCGAATATGCTCAATAAATTTTTTGTTTCTTTATTTTCCATTCTTTTTCTGTTTAACTGTGCCGGTTCAGGCGCTGCTCTTGACAAGCAAGACTCTCTTCTTAAAAAACTTTCTATGGAAAAGTTTGGATCAGAATCTCAGATCATCTATAACTCAGATAAATCATATTCTCTAGTAGTTAAGCAAGAAAAATCAACGGTTAAAAATCCCAATCCAGTTCTGCAATTTTTTGTTTATGGCCTTAGAAAGGATAAAATAGTTTTTGAAGAAAGTGTCCCTGCCGGAAGAATAAAATGGATAACCCGGAATCAGATTGAGGTCGTTGTGACGCCCGGTACAATTTCAACTGAAGACAAAAAACTTTATGGTTATATTTACAACGTTGATCTTGGAACCAAGGCTGAATTAAATTCACAATCAGTAAAATAGAACCAAAGAAATTTTTAAGAGAAAATTATGATTAGATTGATCCGCAAAACATTAATTCCGGTTTCTTTTTTAGCCTTTTTCATATTAATCTCCATGACTACCGCTCAGGATAAAATAGATTCTCCGGATAAGAGTAAAGTTTTGCCGGCAAAAGAAATTCGGAAAGAACATGACAAAAAAAATATTAAAAAATTGTTTTCCGGAAGAAAGAAAAAGATAAAGGGCTTGGCTAAATCCGATGAGCCGGATATGTTCGCAGAGTTTCAAAAAAAGATTAGAACAAGAGATGGCGATACAGAGCCAAAATATTCGCCGAATTATTTGATGGAAGAGTTGTACAAATCTCAAAAACAGAGTCGCTTATATAAAACAACTACAAATCTGAACTGGGTTGAACGAGGACCAGGCAATGTTAGCGGAAGAACACGCGGAATTATTGTTGATCCTACTGATACAACAAATAAAACTTGGTTTGCTGGCTCAGTCAGCGGCGGAATCTGGAAAACAACAAATGCCGGTGAATCGTGGGAAAGTAAAACTCAGGCCCTTCCAAATCTTGCTACAACAGTTTTAGCACAATCTGCATCAAATCCAGGGATAATTTATTGCGGGACCGGTGAAGGATTTTTTAATGCCGATGCCGTTAACGGAAGCGGAATATTTAAGTCCGTTGATCACGGCGAAACATGGACCCAGCTCTCATCAACCGCAAATCTTAATTTCAGCAACGTTAATAGAATAATTGTTGACCCTTATAACCCGAATATTCTTCTTGCCTGCACCAATCCATTGTCCGGAAGTAGTTCAACTTTCCCAGGTGGTATATGGCGGTCAATCGATGGCGGAACAAGCTGGCAACGAACATATAGCTCTCTTGCAAAAAGAACTCAAGATCTGAAAGCTGATCCATTAAATTTTTTAATTCAGTATTGTACAGTTAACAACGACGGTGTTTATAAATCAACAGACGGCGGATTGAGCTGGACAAAATCGAGCACCGGGCTTGTTACAACGGGAAGAATTGAAATTGCGGTGTCCGGTAAAAACCCAAATTACATCTATGCAAGTTGTGAAGAAAAAAACAGCACTTCAGGTTTATATGTTTCCGTTGATAAGGCGGCAACTTGGAAATTGGTTAATTCAGAAGATGGCAGTACAAAAAACTGGTTAACTACCCAAGGCTGGTATGATAACACAATTGCGGTTCATCCTTTTGATGAGAACACAGTTTTTTTTGGCGGAATAGATCTTTGGAAAGCCAAGTTAACTAGTTCGACGGATACTACCCGTCTCGCTATATTTTCTCATGTCACCGATGGTTATAATCAATACAATCTTGGCAGCAGCGCCAAAATCCATGTTGATCAACACAGTATTGTTCCTGTTCCACTTGCTTCTGCGCCCGGTACATTTTGGATTGTCAACGGAAACGATGGCGGTGTCGCTGTTTCAACAAACGGTGGAACAACGTGGCGGGAAGCTCTTAACGGCGGATACAATACAACACAATTTTACGGCGTTGATAAAAAACCGGGGTTTAATGAATACATTGGCGGAACACAAGATAACGGAACGTGGCTTTCTCCTAAAGGCGAAAATGCTTCACCAATTACTGCTTACAAAAATGTAATTGGAGGAGACGGCTTTGATGTTGCGTGGCACTACAAAGATCCAAATAAAATTATTGGAGGAAGTCAATACAATGGTTTTTATAGAACAACCGATGGCGGGAATAATTGGCTTCCATCTACAACTAATCTTGCGGATGTTGGTTCGGGAAAAGGCGTCTTCATTTCAAAAATTGCTAAATCAAATAGCGATCCCGATTTAATTTTTACTACCGGCTCTCAAGGTGTTTGGAGATCTGAAGATTTTGGCGGTGCCTGGGAGAAGAGTTCAATAACTTCAAATGATTGGTCGTATAGCCCAACATCCACTCCTGTTGCAATATCAATTGCAGACCCGCAAATAGTTTGGGCGGGCAGTTTTTTTTCGAATTATTTAAGCAAGTTATTTTTATCAATAGATGGCGGTTTAACGTTTGCATCTCTTCCTAAATATTCTGGCTCTGCTTTAGGTTCAATTACTGGAATTGACACTCATCCAACAGATAGAAAAACTGCTTATGTAACTTTCTCATTTTCGGGTGCACCAAAAATTTTACGAACAACAAATCTGGGAATAAGCTGGGAAGATATTTCCGGTTTCGGTTCCGGTTCAATAAGCAGTAACGGATTTCCAAATGTTGCAACTTATTGCGTTTTAGTAATGCCTTATAACACAGATATTATTTGGGCAGGAACAGAGATTGGCTTATTTGTATCTACTAACAATGGTGTAACCTGGCTCGCTGCTGATAACGGCTTGCCTGCTGTATGTATCTGGGATATGAAAATTGTAGATGATCAAGTTGTTCTTGCAACACATGGCAGAGGAATCTGGAGCGTTACGCTTCCGGATTTGAGCACCTGGCAACCGCCGGTTGTTACATTATCACCAATCATTTCAGCGCTCTCGCAAGGCGTTGATAAAGCGATCAACCTTTCAGCAAAGTTACGGTCCGGTTATGATTCAACTTTGGTTATGATTGACGGACAAAAACTGATTAAGCTAGCATCAACTTCGGTAAAAGATACTTCTTTCAAATTCATTCCAACGACATTCGGTACGAAAAATATTCAACTTATCGCTTACAAATCCGGACTAATTTATAAATCATCTTCCAGAACTCTTATTGTTTACAATCTCAAACCGACTACGGTACGTTACTCAAATAATTTTGAGGTTGATGACTATGATTTTGCTGGTAATGGTTTTGGTATTTCAACTCCATCCCAGTCCGGATTTACCTCGCAAGCGATTAACTCGCTTCATCCTTATGCCGAGGCAACAGATTATTATTATAATCTTTTAGTACCGATAAAAATTTCGTGGTCGCCAAATTTAGCGAACATAGAATATGATGATATTGCAATAGTTGAACCAGGCGATGATCCGAATTTTGGTGATCCGAACTTTTATGATTATGTCGTAGTCGAGGGAAGCAAGGACGGGTTGAATTGGATTCCATTGGCGGATGGATATGACTGCAGATATAATAATTCTTGGAAAACTTTATATGACAGCCCGAACGTAAATCCTACGGCAGCAAATTATGTTCAACACAAAATTGATATGACAAAAAAGTTTAACAATGGGGACGTAATTTTTATCCGCTTCCATTTATATTCTGATGAAGCAGCTGTTGGCTGGGGCTGGGCAATTGATAATCTAGAGATTCAGCCGAACGCAAGTGATGTTGAGAAGGAAAACACAATTCCAACCGCTTATAGTTTATCTCAGAACTATCCCAATCCTTTCAATCCGGAAACAACAATAAAATTTACATTGCCGAAGAGAAGTAAAGTGAAATTAGAAATTTTCGACACGCTTGGCAGAGTGGTTTCTACTCTAGTCAATTCCGATCTTGATGCAGGAAGTTACCGTTATAATTGGAACGCTTCTAACTTTGCTAGCGGGGTTTACATTTACAGACTAACCGCAAATGATTTCGCGAGCTCTAAAAAATTAATGCTGGTAAAATAAACACAAAACCGGATAGAGAAATTTATCCGGTTTTTTATATTAATTAGAGATCTCTGAAAAATTCCAAAAACTGTCTTTGCGAACGAAGTGAAGCAAACTCAAAGCTACGATTCTAAATCATAACCGCGATTGCTTCTTCCGAATAAAATGCGGAATCGCAATGACAATCCTTAATTAATATTTCAGAGGATTCAATTATTTTTTCTGAATAACCCATCCACTGTGCATAAAAGAATTGTAAAAGCGATTCATTTTTCCAAATCCAGTTTCCGATAGCAATTTTTGCATCCCGGATTCGGTGAAAAAACTTTGTTCATTCGCCTGAACCGCAATTTTATTTACTAACTCAGAGTGCGCTCCGCCATGCTTCATAAAACTTTTCCACGCATTTGTCATTGACAAAAAATGATCTTGACTTGGATCAACGTACTGATCAACAAGAATAAGCTTTGCGCCCGATCGTAACCGTTTGGCGATGTTCTGGAGAAGCAATAGTTTCTTTTTATCATCTGGAATAAATCGCATTACAAATATCAGTGTAGCGGCATCGTATTTTTTTTCTTCGGAAAGACCCTCTACAAAACCATGATGCAATGTAGCCCGATTATTTAGTTTGTGTTCATCAATTTTAGTTTTGGATATTTTGATCATTTCTTCGGAGGGATCAACTCCAGTCATTTGCCAATTCGGCATTAACCTTCCGAATGTAATTAATTCCATCCCCGTACCGCATCCAACAACTAAAACATTTTTTGAATCGTTTTGCTCGTCCGAAATAAGTGCTGTAGCCATAATAAAAAGTTGATCGTAACCAAAGACAGCTTTGCGGGCAAGATTATCATATTTTGCGGCATTATCAGAATCAAAATTTACATTATTCATTTTGGTACCATCGATTTTTTAAACGAAGCAACGTGTTGTGTGAATTAAAAAATATAGTTTAATAAACTGTTGAAACAGTTAAAAAAAACATTGTTTCATTGATTAACCCCGCGATTAATCGCGGGGTTAGAAACACAAAACACAATGTCAGAACCGTTTTAACGGTTTATATTCTAATTCACACAACGGGTAGAGACAATCATTTTCATTTATTTAATATATTTTTCTTGCTGTTTCAGCAAATAATTTTTAATTCGTTTTTTTATAATTCCAAATTGCCAACCCGTTGAAGACAAGCGCAAAACCGGTTACAATAAGAAAATAATAACGTAAATCCCAAAAGCCGCTTCCTTTCAGCACAAGCATCCGCATAACTTCAATCAAATAACGTACAGGATTAATGTATGTTAAATACTGCGCCCAGTCCGGCATGTTTTCAATTGGCGCGAATAAACCGCCGAGCAGAACAAAAATCATCATGAAGAAATATGCTATGAACATTGCCTGCTGTTGTGTTTCCGCAAACGTTGAAGTGAACAATCCGAATCCTAGAATGGCAATTAAATAGATTCCTGCAAAAAGAAATCCAACAAGAAAACTCCCTTGCGGAAAAATTCCATATATAATAAAACTAATCACGAATCCAAGCATTAGAACAAGCATTCCTAAAATCCAAAACGGAATAAGTTTGCCAAGAATGAATTGATATTTCTTGATGGGAGAAACATTAAGCTGTTCTATAGTTCCCGCTTCTTTTTCCTTAACAATATTGAGAGACGTTAAAATGAATCCGACTAAAGTAACAAGCAGCGCAAGAACACCGGGAACAATAAAATATTTATAATTCATTTTGGGATTGAACCAGTTTGAACTTGTAATTTCAACCACCGGCTGCGGACTCAACCGCGGCTGCTGAATCCACTCAGCGCGGACATCATTATTAAATTCTCTTATGATTGCGTTTGAATAAGAAACAGCCAGTCCGGAAGTTTGCCCGTTGATTGCATTTGCCGATATCATAATCTTGGTTTGGTTGTCCCGAATTAAGTCCCGTTCAAAACCTTGCGGAATTTCAATTATTAAATCTGCTTTATCGTCTTCAATAACCTTAAGAGCTTTTTCATAAGAAGGAGATGTGCTGGTTAATTTGAAATAGCCGGTGGAGGTAAATTCAATTATTAATTTTCTGGAGTATTCGGAATGATCTTTGTCAACAATGCTGAGCAAAATATTTTTCATTTCATAATTCGCGGCAAAGGGGAGAAGAATAAGCTGCATTATCGGCATGACAAATATCATCCGCAGAATTAATTTATTCCGAAAGATTTGTAAAAATTCTTTTCTAAGTAAAAATATTAATGTTCTCATTATAGCCTGATCTTAAAACGTTTTATGCTGATCAAAAGAAAGAAGAGTGTCATCCCGGAAATTATCAAAGACTCTTTCCAGATTCCGGCAACGCCCATTCCTTTTATCATTACCGACTTCACCATTATTATGTACCATTTTGCCGGGACGATATTCGACAGCACTTGCAATATAACCGGCATGTTCGCGACTGGAAATGCGTAACCGCTTAACATCACAACCGGAAGCATTAATCCGAGAAGAGAAATTAACATCGCCGCTAATTGTGAATTTGTAACTGTTGAAATAAGAATTCCAAGTGAAAGCGCGCAAAGGATATACAAAATTGTAACCGCGATTAATAACAAGATGCTTCCTTGAATCGGCATTCCCAAAACAAAAACACTCAGCAATAAAATTGTTGCAATGTTAACAAGCGAAACAATAAAGTAAGGAATTACTTTACTAAGAATTACAAGCGCCGGCTTCATTGGCGAGACAAGCAGAATTTCCATCGTTCCAAGTTCTTTCTCTTTTACAATCGCTATGGAAGTCATCATTGTTGAAATGAGAAGAAGAATCATTCCCATAACACCGGGGACCGATGAATACGCTCCCTTTAATTCCGGATTGTAGAGCATTCTCATTTCAGTATTAATTGTGTATGGGAGATTATTTTGTTGATTCAGTTCGTTTTGGTATTCTATTATAATTGAGCTTAGGTAATTTGTTAAAGTTGTTGCCTGGTTAGGATCAGAGCCGTCGGCAATTATTTGAATTTGTGCTTTGTTGGAATGAGCTAAATCGTTTTGAAAATTTTGCTGAAAAACTATCGCCACTTTTATTTTTCCGGTTTTGAATGCTTTTTCAATCTGATCGTTTGAAGTAAGCGTTTCATAAAGATCAAAATATTTACTGCTTTCAATTTTTGAGATAATGTTTTGTGTTGCCCCATCTTTCGAGTTGTCAAGAATTGCAATATTTACGTTTCGTGTTTCATTGGTTATAGCGAAACCGAATATCAGAAGCTGAACGATTGGCAGACCGAGCAGAACAAGCATTGATCTCGTATCGCGCAGTATATGGTGAAATTCTTTTCTTACAAATGTTAATAACTGTTTCATAGTTTTTTTCGCTTGTCATTGCGATTCCGCGTTTTACGCGGAAGAAGCAATCTCACAATATTTCTTGATACAAATCTTTTCATTCCGGATTCATTCTGTTTACTAATTCTAATTTCTTCTTTCGTGAACCGGCTTTTATTTGTTTTTCTCTTTCAATAGCACTCAGAATCTCATTATATTCTTCATAATAAACCAACTTATTCATATTATACCTTTTCGTAAATCCGTCTACTATTTTTTCCTTATGCTCATATACTCTTTTAATTAGATCGCCTGTAACTCCAGTATATAATACCCTATCGTTTTTGTTTGTCATTATATATATGTAGTATTTCTTTTCCATGACGTTCATTTGATTTGAGATTACTTCGTCACTTCGTTCCTCGTAATGACAACAACTACAATTTATTCTCCTCTCTTTGCGCTTCGCGCTAAGAGAACAAAAACATCTTCCATCGTTTCCGCTTTGTATTTTTCTTTCAATCCCTTTGGAGAATCAAGAGCCGTAATTACGCCGTCCACCATGATAGAAACACGGTCACAATATTCCGCCTCATCCATGTAATGCGTTGTAACAAATGCAGTAATTCCATTGTGTGCCGCTTCGTAAATCATATCCCAAAATTGTCTGCGCGTAATCGGGTCAACCCCACCGGTCGGTTCATCAAGAAAAACTATTTTCGGTTCATGCAAAATTGCTATGCTGAACGCGAGTTTTTGTTTCCAGCCGAGCGGAAGAGAACTAACAACTTTATCCGCTTCGTTTGATAAATTTAGTTTATCAATCAACGCTCCGCTTTTCGTTTCAATTTCTTTGTCTGTCAGACCGTAAATTCCGCCGAAGAGTTGGATATTTTCTTTTATTGTTAAGTCTTCATACAGTGAAAATTTCTGACTCATGTAGCCGATATTCTTTTTTATTTGTTCCGTCTGTTTATAAACATCAAAACCGGCTATCTGCGCATTACCGGAACTCGGCTTTGAAATACCGATAAGCATTTTGATAGCCGTTGTTTTTCCCGCGCCATTAGCGCCGAGGAATCCAAAGATTTCTCCTTTATATACCTCAAACGAAACTTGATCCACTGCGACAAAATCGCCGAATTTTTTTGTAAGCTTATCCGTCTTTATTACTATTTCTTTTGTAGTCATATTTTTATTTTTCGTTATGGAGACCCGACCATAATGCCAAAGTTATTAAAAGCGGTTTTACCGCTTCATTAATTGCATGAAGCAATCTTCTATTCCCGGTTCAATTTTGTTAATTGTAAAATTTTTCTGTCCCGATTTATTCAAATATTCATTCAACTGCTTAACGTCATCCTCTTTCAATGTAAGGTGATGTTTGTCTCCGAATGCGAAGCAATTTTCAGTTTGAGGGTATGCGCGAAGATTGTTAAGAAGAGTAAACATGTTTTCGGAATGCACCGCGTAAAGATTCTCGCCAAACTCATTAACAATGTTTTGCGGTAAATCGATCTTCAGAATTTTTCCGTTTTGCAGAAGAGCAATCCGGTCGCAAAGTTTTGCTTCATCCATATAGGGAGTTGAAACAATAATAGTGATTCCCTGCGCTTTAAGCCGCTTCAACATTTCCCAAAATTCTTTTCGTGAAACCGGATCGACGCCGGTCGTTGGTTCATCTAAAAATAAAATTTTCGGTTTGTGAATCAGCGCGCAGCTCAACGCGAGTTTTTGTTTCATACCGCCGCTAAGCTTTCCTGCTCTTCTTGTTTTGAACGGTTCGAGCTGTTTATAAATGTCGGAAATCAAATTATAATTTTCTTGAATGGTTGTATTAAAAATTGTCGCAAAGAATTCAAGATTTTCTTCAACCGTTAAATCCTGGTAAAGCGAAAATTTTCCAGGCATGTAGCCGATAATGTTTCTTATCGCTTTCCAATCTTTTACAACATCGTAACCAAGAACGCTCGCGCTTCCTTTGTCGGCGAGAAGAAGAGTTGTAAGAATCCTGAAGATGGATGTTTTACCGGATCCGTCCGGGCCGATCAAGCCGAATATTTCTCCCTCTTCAACAGAAAAAGAAACGTCATTAACGGCATTAACTGTTGATTTCTTGGTTGTGTACGACTTTACAATATTTTCCAGTACGACTGCTTTCATGTTATTCTTTAGAATTTAACTTCGCCATACATACCGATTTTCAAATAACTGTCGTTAACCACTCTTATCTTAACAGCATAGACTAAGTTCGCGCGTTCGTCTTTTGTTTGAATTGTTTTCGGTGTGAATTCTGCTTTAGAAGAAACCCAATAAATTTCTCCGCTCATTTCTTTTTGCTCGCCATCGCCTTTATCAACAAACACTTTTACTTTTTGTCCAAACTTAACTTGTCCCAGCTGATCACCAGTTATGTATGCGCGTAAAGTCATATTGGAAAGATCTGCAATCTTGTAAAGAGCTTTTCCTTTCGCCGTAACTTCATTTTGTTTTGCGTAACGGGTAAGGACCGTTCCATCAACCGGATTTTTAATTATGCTCTTATTTATCTGATCCTGAATTTGCTCGATCTGAATTTGAAGAGGATATGTTTCACTCTGCAGTCCTTGTCTGGTAATAGTAAGATTTGATTTCAGTGCGGTGTGCTGCTTGTTCAACAAATCAAGTGATGCGTTTATATCATCAAGTTGTTTTGTAGTTGCCGCATTTGATTTGACTAGGTTTTCGATTCTCTTTTTTTCAGTTGTCGCGGTTTTTATTTGTTCTTCAATTGCTGCAAGTTGTGTCGCGATATCCGGCTGTTTGCTCAACACCGCTTTTATTGATGCTTCGAGCTGTTTCTTCTTTAGATATAATTGAACCGTATCGACAATTCCAACCAGCTGATTTTGTTTCAGTGTTGCGCCTTCTTCAACATCGAATTTAACAAGCTTGCCCATCGCTTCTGATGAAACAATTACTTCTTCCGACTCGAAAGTTCCGGTTGCGTCAAATTTACCATCGCCGGTACCACAGCTAAATAGAATCAACGACAAAATTATGGCAAGTAGAAATTCATTGCGAACGAAGTGAAGCAATCTTTTTTCGTTATTGGATTGCTTCGGGCTTTGCCCTAGTAATGACAAAACATATTTAAATCTGTTTAATATCGTTTTCATAATGGTTTCTGCGTTTTGTTATTAATAAAATTTTATAAGCAATTTATTTAAATCCGCCGTTGGCAATTAGTTTCCTGTTGTTAATTTGTAATTCTGCTGTGCAAGCAAAAGCTGAATGGTGTGAATTGACAAATTCTGTTTTGCTTGATCCTCTGCATTCAGCTCCCGTATAAAATCGCTTGACGTAATAACACCGTTTTCCAGTTGTGCTTTAGTTGATTCTTTTACAGAAGTTCTGATCGCTATGATTTCTTTATCAACTTTTATCAAATCATTCAGTTTATCAATCTCTCCGGTCTGTTGTTTCAAAGAAAGATTTGTATTGAGAAGAAAAGTTTCTTTCTGAGCTTCAATTGATTTTTTATTGAGTTCATTTATTTCGCTCTCGTTTCCGTAGGTATATAAATTAGAAAGCGACCACGTTAACCGCGCACCAGCGATGTAATACCAATCAAAACTATTTTTGAGCATGTTAAGAGTTGGTTTTCCGTATCCGCCTTGAAAGAATAAACTCGCTTTAGGAAGAATCTTTGCGATCGTAAGCCCGTTCTGATTTTCAATTAAATTTTCTTGCGAAGAATATAATTTCATTTCGGGGCGATTGATTTCTTTCGATTCGTATACATTTTGAATATCCGGCTGCTCGAGTTTCATCGTTTCATCTAAACGCTCGTTAATGAGCAACCCCAGCATATCAATAAAAGATTTACGTGATGATTTTAGTTCTATCTCTCTCTGATCCGTTTTTAACAATTCGGCTTTCAGAATATCAACATTTGTTTTTGTAGCCGTTCCGTTTGTAAAAGCGGCGTTCAGCTTTTCAAGACTCGCATTGAGATCTTTCCTAACCAGTTCTGTTTGAATTAGCTGCTCGTTAAACAAAAGGATTCCAAAATAGATTTGGTTAACCCGGTCTTTCACTTTCAGCAGTTCTATTTCAATCTTCTGGTCATCAACATCAGCATTTGATTTTTGAATACCCGCTTGCGCGCTCATTATTCCGCCATCGTAAATTGTTTGTGATACATCTGCCACGGCTTTGTATTGATCATTCGTCAGCGGTTCAATTTTTATTCCCGGAAGAGAGATCGGCAACGATGTTACGTCAGATTGATACGTTGCTTGTCCGCTTATTGTAGCCTGGGG
Source organism: Ignavibacteriales bacterium (assembly GCA_026390795.1). Classification (NCBI taxonomy): domain Bacteria; kingdom Pseudomonadati; phylum Ignavibacteriota; class Ignavibacteria; order Ignavibacteriales; species Ignavibacteriales bacterium. The sequence goes on along the minus strand of JAPLFG010000003.1, from coordinate 1,374,299 downwards.
AAAGTATCCTTTCCAAACATTGCTTATGCTATACTCTTTGCTCTTGGCTATATATTCTTTTTGTTTGATGAGCGGAAAGTTAGCGCGCGCTTTTTCATAGCATTTATCAAGAGTAAGTATCGTTTGGGGCAATACTGTTGCGGATGATATCAATAATAAAATTATGGCTATTAAATTTTTCATAGTTATTTCTGATTGATTGTTTTGTTAAAAACTTTTTTCCCTTTTTCTGTAAGAATTCCACCGATAATTATATTGAACGTTGTTTGAGCGGCAACGACCATTGAAAAATTATTATTAATTATAAACTCAGGGTTTACAGTTGTCCTTATAGAGTTTATCAGAATATTCATAATGATCGGTGTCGGATAATCGACGAATAGTCCTTCCCGTTTCCCCTGGTCTATAACTTTTGTTATGTTGCCATACATCATTTCTGTTCTGAATGAATCTACTTTCTGCCACACCGATGGAAAATGATTCTTCAATTCCCCAAACATTCTGTCTCCGATCTTCCCGGCAGTGTTGCTTAATAAAGTAATCAGCCCCGAAAGTTTTTCAACTGCGTTTTTATCACTTTCCAGTATCGGCAGAATTTTTCTTTTCATTTGTTCCGTAAAGCGCATCGCGATAGCAGTTACCAAATTGTTCTTTGATGGAAAAAATTTGTAAATCGTTTTTTTGCTCATCCTCAATTCGGAAGCGATCTCATCCATGGTGGTTTTGTAAAAACCTTCTTTAAAAAACTTGTCCTGAATGGCTTCTAATATTTTTTCGTTTTCATCCATAAGGTCTCCCGCAGAAACTAATTTTGTTTTTCTGGTTTCCAAAATAATAAGCGGAAACTGGTTTGTCAAGAAATAGTTTCCTGGGTTTCGTGAAATAAGCGGAAAGATTTGTTTTTGCTCGGTTTTAGAAGAATTATTTTTTTGTTCCAACAAATCTAATAACAGCGGCTTTCCCTTGATGGCCTTCGCCTTCATTCAAAACGATGCTTTCTTTTGAGAGCTTTTCAAATTCCAGATCAATAAAATCTTCTACAATATCTTGGAGTGAGTATAGTAATTCTGAATCCTTTGGTCCGCCTGAGCCATTCTTGATTTGATCTTTTTCAAAAACCTCTAGGATAATTTTACCTCCCTGCTTAGCGGCTTCAAATACTTTTTTACTTACCAGTTCTCTCAGATCGGCTTCTAAATGAAGATAGATTAAAACTACTGCATCGTAATAATTTTGTTTTGGGGCAAATTTGGTTAGATCCTCAACATGATAATTTATTATTACTTTTTTTTCTGTTGCTAATTTTTCCGCTTTTTCTTTCCCGGCTTCACTGTAATCAACGGCATCCGCATTCCACCCAAGAGTTGCTGCGTAAACAGCATCTCTACCTTCGCCTTCTCCCAGAAATAAAATTTTGCCGGGAGTAATCTTACCCAGTTCATCTTTTAAAAATTGATTCGGTTCTTTTCCATAAAAATATTGCTCGTCAGAATAACGTTTGTTCCAAACTTCGTTCATATAATTTCCATCTTTGTTTCAAAGATAACTATTTGATGCTCACTTTTTCATTTGCTATTTTTGATCTGAATAAAGCTGCTTATAAAATTGATTAACACAGAAAAAATAATAATTGTTGGCGACCGGATTCTAATAAAACCGGAAGACAATATTAACAAAACCAATAGCGGCCTTTACCTTCCGCCAGGTGTGCAGGAAAAAGAAAAAGTTCAGGGCGGGTACGTCATTAAATCCGGCCCGGGTTATCCAATTGGAACTCCGTCAGAAGATGAACCGTGGCGGGAAAACAAAAACACGAAGTATATTCCTCTTCAAGCACGCGAAGGTGACTTTGCCTTATTTTTACGGAAGGACGCAATCGAAGTCGAAATAGAAACTGAAAAATTTGTTATTGTCTCGCAAGCGGCAATCCTTCTTCTGTATAGAGATGAGGATTTACTTGCTTGATGTCTGGCTGCCGATTAATTCTAACTCAACATTGTTCAAATATTTTTCAATCTGGTGATTCATTTTTATCCAAGAAAGAATAGATCATAAAAAATATTCCGGAGATGTTATATGAAACTAGTTCAGGAATTTAAAACTTTTGCCATGAAAGGCAATGTCGTTGATATGGCGGTTGGAATTATCATCGGTGCGGCATTCGGAAAAATAGTTACCTCTCTTGTTTCCGATGTGCTTATGCCTCCAATCGGGCTGCTTGTCGGCGGACTTGATTTCAGCAACTTATCAATCGTATTAACAAGCGGTGTAGTTATAAAATATGGGTTGTTCATAAACACCGTTATTGATTTCGTAATTGTTGCATTTGCTATTTTTATGATGATAAAGGCTCTTAATCGGTTGCGGAAAAAAGAAGAGGAAAAATCTACACCTCTACTAAAAGAAGAGGTTCTTCTTCTAACACAAATTCGAGATCTTCTAATGAAAAAATAATTCTCTTTTCCCTAGAATAAATAAGAGAATTATGTTTTTTAATATTGGTTTTGATAAAAACGCTTAAGTCTCATAAGTTTGTTTAACTATTTAATCCGGATCGCATTAATGGAAAAACTCAACTTTCAAATTCCACTAATAAGTTTACTTCCCTTCATTTTAATGCTAATGTCTATAGCTGTTTTTCCGCTTTTCTGGAATCACTTCTGGGAAAAAAATAAAAACAAACTATTGGTTGCCGTAATATTAAGCGTACCGATTATTATTTTTTTATTTGCTTCAGGATTAAGTGACCGATTATTTGAAACTGTCATTTTCGATTATATCCCATTTATCATCTTGCTAGGCGCCCTCTTCACAATTACCGGGGGTATTTTTCTTGACGGAGACATTGAAGCAACGCCATCGGTTAATACGTTGTTTCTAACAATCGGCGCTGTACTTGCTTCATTTATGGGTACAACTGGTGCGGCAATGCTGCTAATACGAGCTGTCATTCACACAAACAAAGAGCGGAAATTTAAAGTACACACAATTTTATTTTTCATTGCTATTGTTGCTAATTGCGGCGGTCTTTTAACGCCTCTCGGCGATCCGCCTTTATTTATGATGTATCTTCGCGGCGCACATTTTACATGGTTTCTAAAATTATTGCCGGAATGGTTTGCAACAAATCTTTTGCTGCTTATAACTTATTTTTTAGTTGACACTTATTACCACCGCAAAGAACCCAAAGAAGCAATTGCCGCGGATAAAAGAGTCAATAGACCTATCAGAATTTCGGGAAAGATTAATTTTATTTGGTTGGCAGGAGTTGTTCTTGCCGTAGCATTCCTTAACGAACAATATTTATCATTTATCGGTACAAATCATTATTACAAATTTATTAGGGAAGCTGTAATTCTATCAATGGCAATTCTTTCGTTGCTCTTAACCACAAAGTTAGTGCGTACCTCAAATAATTTTACTTGGGAACCAATCAAAGAGGTTGGTTATCTTTTCTTTGGAATTTTTGTTACGATGGTTCCTTGCCTTCTTTTCCTTGAGTCAAATGCCAAATCGCTTGGAGTATCAGAGCCGCATCAGTTTTATTATTATTCCGGTCTTCTAAGCAGCTTCTTAGATAATACACCGACAGCTGTTACTTTTCATTCGCTTGCTTTGGGCTTGGGCGCGCAAACCTCTAATCTTGTTGCGGGAATTCCGGAAGAAATTCTAAAAGCAATTTCGGTTGGAGCCGTTTTCTTCGGCAGCATGACTTACATTGGCAATGGACCAAATTTTATGGTAAAAGCAGTTGCTGAAGAGAATAACATTAAAATGCCCGACTTCTTTGCTTACATATTTAAATTCTCTCTAATAATTCTTCTGCCGATCTTCATTATAATACAATTAATTTTCCTCAATCATTAATTTAATAATGCATCATGCACCCATTAATTCGATATAATAAAAACGGGTGCTTTATTAATTTTGATTCAAATCATTTTATTTCGGAAAACCTTTCTTAACTTGCAAATAAATCTTTTCCACGGGAAATATTTATGAGAAAACCGGCTATTAAAATTATCGTCTCTTTACTTTTTGTTATTAGCGGAATTGCAGGATTAATTTATCAAATTGTCTGGTTCAAGTATTTGAGTTTATTTCTCGGCAATACAACTTATGCTCAAATGACTGTGCTGGCTGCATTTTTAGGAGGGCTTGCATTTGGAAATTACCTCTTTGGTAAAAAAGCAGACTCTTTAAAAAATCCGGTAATGGTATATTCATTGCTTGAGTTGTTTATAGGTGTATACTGTTTAGTGTATCCAACTCTTAGCTTGTTGTTCGGCAATCTTTTTCTTTCGGTTGCCTCCGGCTTAAATATAACTTCACAAAATTTTTTGTTTACCGGTTTAAGATTTTTAATTGCCGCATTCTTACTCTTTGCCCCGACAACTGCAATGGGTGGAACACTTCCGGTACTAAGTAGATTTTTTGTTGATAGACTTCAGGACACCCGGAAAGAGATTGCAATTCTATACTTTCTTAATTCATTTGGAGCTGTAATCGGAGTTGTTTTTGCCGGTTTTGTTCTAATCAAAGAATTCGGTTTAAACATTACTATTTACTCTACAGCCGCTCTGAATATTCTTGCGGGATTAACCGGATTAATAATATCAAGGCAAGGTAAAAATGTAATACCGGAAGCCGATGATCTTTCAAATAAAAAAGAAGACTCTACTTCCATAATCGAGGTTAGTAAAAAAACCGCTGCAGCCGTAGTGCTTGTTGCGGGAATTTCAGGTATGGCCGCGCTGATTTACGAAATGGTTTGGGTCCGTTTGCTAATTAACTTTTTTGGTTCTTCAACTTACGCCTTTTCTTTAATGCTAATGGCTTTTATAGGAGGAATTACTCTCGGTAGTTTTATAGTCTCCCAAAAGTTTATAAACAAATTTAATTATGTAAGACTCCTTACTTTTATACAAACTGCAATTGCTGTTTCAACAATGATTGTGCTTTTATTTTATGAGCGCCTTCCATATCTCTTGTGGCAAATCTCATCAATTTTTTCTAAGTCGCCGCAATCTTTCGAAGTATTTCTTCTTGTAGAGTTCATGCTCTGCTTCCTGATGATGGTTATTCCAACTTTATTTATGGGGATGGCTCTGCCGGTTGCCTCGGAAATTATATCGGTATCAAATAAAAAAATCGGTTTCTCCGTAGGAAGAGTTTTTTCGGTAAACACACTTGGAACTGTCCTCGGTGTGATTTTAACCGCTCTTGTCTTCATTCCGTTTTTCGGAATTAAGGGCGCATTCGAAATCGGAATTGCATTAAACCTAATTGCTGCAATAATTCTTTCTTGGACATACAGATCATTTTCAATTCCGCGAAGGATTATCTCTAATCTATTTTGTGTAGGATCATTTATTCTTTATTTAATTCTTTTTTCCTCATGGAACGAATCGGTAATGATAAAAGGTGTTTTCAAATCATTCGGTGAAGTTCCGCCGGCTACTTTTAATGAATTTTCTAAAACACTTAGCGATGAAAATATAATTTTTTATGAAGAAGGAACTACCGCGACAGTTGCAGTTACGCAATCCACAACAAACCCCGACAAAAAAAGATTGATTATAAACGGTAAGCCGGATGCAAGCACTTATATTGATATGCCAACGCAAGTTCTGCTGGGTCAAATTCCAATGATGCTTCATCCAAATCCTAAAAATGTTTTTGTGGTAGGATTTGGAAGCGGAACAACAATCGGTTCGGTTCTTACACACCCCGTTAAAAATGTAACATGTGCAGAAATCTCAAAAGAAGTAATAAAGGCATCAAAGTTTTTCGAGAAAGAAAACTTGAACTGCACAAATGATTCTCGTTTAAAATTGGTGAATGAAGATGCCATTACTCTCTTAAGTTTATCCAAGGAAAAATACGATGTTATAATATCCGAGCCCTCAAATCCTTGGATTGCGGGAATCGGAAACCTCTTTTCTAAAGAATATTTTAAAAAGTGCTTCTCCTCTCTTGATTCTGCCGGTATAATGGTTCAATGGTTTCATCTTTACGAAGCAAATGATGAAGTTGTCCGGCTTGTGCTAAATACTTTTGCTTCGGTTTTTCCTAATGCACAATTATGGAATTCTGTTGCGAACGATATAATTTTAGTTGGTTATAAAAACAAACCGGTTTTTAATTCTACGGCTCTTCAGAATAAATTTGGTATCCCCGGAATCCATAAAGATTTTGAGCGGATTGGAATTTCGAATCTGTTTACGTTTTTATCTTGTCAATCATCTTCGCCGAGAGGGTTTTTCGCAATGGCTTCCGAATCTCCGATCAATTCGGAAATTCATCCTTTGCTTGAATTTATTGCGCCAAAATCTTTTTATGTCGGAAAATCATCATCATACGTCTATTCCTTTGATGAAAAATTCGATACGCTTTCAAATAGCCTGTTGATAAAAGATTTTGTTGCCAGTTATCATCCCACTAAAGACGACTTTATAAATGCAATAGAGTACAATCTTAACACAAACGTTAATAACAGATTTGCTTACGGACTTTCAAAATATTTAAGGGAATTATATCCAACCGATTACAAAGCAAATCTTCTCTATTCAAAATCATTTAATAAGCTCGGCATTACAAATTCAAGCACAGCGGCGCTTGAAAAGCTAATCGTTTTATTTCCGGATTCTGCACAAATTATAAAAGATTATAACAACCAGGAGATTCTGGAAAAAACCAATGCTACTTCCTTCTTAAAATTATATTCTATTAAAGAGGAAGCGAGCGCTTTTATTAAGACGACAAAGCCGGATAGCGTCTCAATGGTGGCCGTTTATTTGCAGCTTGCTAAAATATATTTACTAAATGGTGAGTATTCTTCCGCAGAAAATTTATGCGCGAGAGTTGAAAAGATTTTACGCGAGAACCCAAGCCTAATTAAGTTAATTGATACCGAGAGTTATTATTACTATGGTGCCGTTTCGGCATTATATAGGAATGATGTGGAAAAAGTTATCGGGTATTTCTTTGCTCTTACAAATCTTAATCGAAACTTCGATGATATATTTCACCTCCGCAGATTAATGGCGTGGCAGATAAGCGGGAGAAGGTAAAAAATTCTTTGATTTTTTGGAAGAAAAGGCAAAAACTATTATTTTTGGCTTAATAAAACCATTCGTCCGATTAATCATTTGTCTATTTTTACTGGATTTCGAAGTGTTATGAAAAATTTTTTGTTATTGTTTCTTTTCTTGTGTTTTGGAAGTGCAACTGCACAATGGAAAAAACACGAGAGCATTCCTTCTTTATCAAATGTCCCTTCAATTTTTGTGGAAGGTCAATACGTTTACGCCGGTGCAGATAGTGTGATTTACATAAGCGCCGATTATGGAAAAACCTTCTTCGCCTCTTCCCGGATTGGAAAAGATGTTGATTTTGTTAGTGCCGTTGTAAAGTATCAAAATAAAGTTTTTGCAGGTACGTATCACTATGGAATCTTTGTTTCCTCCAATAACGGTTTAACGTGGACGGAAATAAATAATGGACTAATCGGCTTGGGAGCTACCGACATATCCGATGTTGTGATTCGTGGCGATAGTATTTATGCTGCAACTTATGGGGCAGGCATTTTTGTTATGGACTTAACAAATCCTCTCCAGTGGAACAATTACGGCGATGGATTATCATATAATAATTCCTACAACGTTTATGACCTTAAACTTATCGACGACGTATTATATGCCGGTGCGGGCGGTAATGGATATTTTTATAGAAACGATGGTAAATCATCCTTTTGGAATGAAATTGTTTTTGGTGCATTTCAAGGGGAGCCATTGATTATGTACGACATACTAAAATTCAATTCTGAATTCTTTATTGCGTCTTCTTATGGTTTACATAAAAGCAAAGACGGTATTAATTGGAGCTATATTAACCCGGGAGTTGGTTATGTTTCCGGTTCAAACTTTGCCGTGCACAATCAAAAAATTTATATCCATTTTTCGAAGGGATATGGAAGAACAATTTGGTTTACTTCATCAAATGGAGGAGAAAGCTGGGATTTTTTAGAAGATCAAATTGGGGCTGAAGTTTTGAATATTGCTGTTGTTGATAATAAACTTTTTGCCGGGAGACTGTACGGGATGTGGAGCCTTGATCTTAACGCCACTTCCGTTAATGATGGCGTTAATATTTCTCAAAATTTTCAATTGATGCAAAACTATCCAAACCCATTTAATCCGGAAACGACTATAAACTATCTGGTTCCGGCAGTAGCCCGGGTTACCTTAAAAGTGTTTGATGTTCTTGGAAAAGAAGTTGCAACGTTAGTTGATGAATACAAACAGCCGGGCAGTTATAATTTCCGTCTATCGGCTAACAACTTTCATCTTTCAAGCGGAGTATATTTTTATACACTTAGCTGCTTGGGTTTTTCAAATACTAAAAAATTTATGCTTTTAAAATAATCTGTTTGATTTCCCACTAATGCACTGACAAAAAACGACGACTCAGTTTGCAGACTTATGGCTTGGCAAAATAGCGGGAGAAATAATTCTTTGACTGGTTTTTAACTATCATATTCCGAGGGGAATGGTTACATGTTTCTTTTCTCTCATCTGCAATGGAATTAGAAGCGCATAGACGAACATCAAGACACCAAGACCGAAAAAGAAATGCCCGACGTAAGAATCATATTCAAGTAATCCGGTTTCTCTTAAAAGCCAATTCCAATCATGATAAACTTTATTGCCGCCAAGAAGGGGAAGTTTTTGAGCGCGTGCGTCAGCGGCATAAACGCTGATATTAATTAAATTTTCTCCAAGTAAGACAAGGAATACCTGCGTTCCGAATCTTTTCTTCTTAATAAAATAGAATATTATAAACATGCTTGGAATTATAATTTGCATCAGTGTTCCGCCAATAGTATAGAGAAACTTTCCAAAAATCTTGAATATACCATGACCGCCTTCATGAATTAGAAGATTTATGTAATCTATAAACGTAAAGCTTCCTGCGTTAAGGGTATAATAGATAACGATCGGCGTTAAAACTATGGTGCCAGTCCATGCAGAGATGGATTGCCAAAAAGATTTTTGTGTTGGCGGATTATAATCTTTCATCTTTTATTTAAAACATCTTTCTCAATTCATTTTGGTCTTTAGTTATACCCAAACATATAATCAATTTTATTCTCGCTTTTTGACCATTTAAGTAATCTGTAAAGATAACTCCCATTTGCTTTAGCCATTTACCGGCTCCGGGGTATCCGTAAATATCTAAAGTTTCCCCGGCGGGGCAACGCGATACCAATACTACCGGAATATTTTTTTCTACTATATACTTTATTCCTTCAAATGCGGGTGGTGGAACATTTCCAACTCCCATTGCCTCAACTACAACGCCATCAACACCGCTGCTTGCAGAGAAATTGAAAAATTTATCATCCATTCCCGCATAAACTTTAATAAGATCTACGTTGGGATTGATTATTTCTGTTTTTATTGTTTCCAGTTTACGCGGCAGTCTGTTATAAATCACTTTGCCCCTATCTACAAATCCAAGAGACCCAAAATCGAGACTGCGAAAAGTTTCTATGTCCTCTGTATGTGTTTTAGTTACTTCACTTGCGGCATTTATCTCTCCATTTAAACATACTAGAACGCCGATACCATGACTGTTTGTATTATTACAGATATGAATCGCATCCAAAAGATTTCTAGGTCCATCCCAATCCGGCTCGCTGCTAGTTTTCATTGCGCCAATTACAACAATTGGTTTTTCTGTCTTAACTGTTAAGTCTAAAAAATAAGCTGTTTCTTCGAGTGTATCTGTTCCGTGCGTAATAATTACACCGTCGACATCGTCTCGTTTAACAAATTCATCTATTTTTTTTGACAATTCCAGCATTAATTGTGGAGTTATATGCGGACCCGGATAATTTCCAAATTCATAAACAGAAATTTTTGCTAGTGTTCTGGCATCCGGAATCATTTTTACCATCTCTTCCCCGTGAAAAAAGGGAATCGCTGACTTTGTCTTTTCATCTATTCTCATCGAGAACGTTCCGCCGGTAAAAACAACCAATATGTTTTTCATAATTTTCCTAAATAGAATTTTTGCTTTACTATTTTTGTAGGCACAAAATTAGCTCTACATTTTCTCTCATCAAAGGTAGGAAAAGAATTTAAAAATAAATTTTTAAGTCAAAATTAATTTGCACAAATGAGGTGCAAAACATATCTTCACAACTCCTCACGGCAGATAAATTAGTGTGTTAATAAAATGTTGATAACTTATTCTTGTGGAACGTTCCACAATTTTAATCGGGTACGTGGTTTTGGCTTTAGTTGTAATTAGGATGTTCACCATAAATTGTTTTTTCTTGAAAGTGCTTTTATATAAACGAGTTACTCGCTCTAATTAATGTTAATAATTTGTGAACTGGGTTTGGGAAAGTCGTTTTTAGTTAATAAATAATCTGTTTTTTACACCTTTTTCAATCTTCTGTATTGTGGATAATATGCAAAACGCGGCTATGAATCTTCAAAGTCCCTCTCTGGAAAAAAACGCTAAGGATTTATGGAAGGAGTGCTTAAGTCTTATAAAAGATAATGTTCCTTTTATAACTTACAACACCTGGTTCTTACCAATTAAGCCTTTTGAATTGGAGAACACTACTTTAAAAATTTATGTCCCCAATAATTTTTTTATCGAATGGATTGAAGAACACTACAACACGTTGATCAATAAAACTGTTTCTCAAGTTCTTGGCGGCGAAGGCAGACTTGCTTATGTAATTTATGAAGAAAAAGAAATTGTCGAAGAGCGAACTAGAGAAATACCGAGCAATGGAAGCGCTCCAGCCGCAGTTCAAATTATAAAACGAGATTACGAAACATATCTTAATCCGCGTTATACTTTTGAAAATTTTATAAAGGGCGAGGGAAATCAGCTTGCACGAGCTGCCGCTATGGCGGTGGGCGACAGTCCCGGTCAAACTTCTTTCAATCCATTATTTATATACGGCGGCGTCGGTCTTGGTAAAACACATTTAATTCATGCCATCGGTAATAAAATTTTAGAGAAAGATCAAAACAAGAGAGTGATTTATATTTCTTCGGATGCGTTCACGGTGGAATTTGTTGAAGCTATTCAAAGTAATACATTAAATGAGTTCTCAGGTTTTTACAAAAGCATGGACGCTTTGATAATAGACGATATTCAATTTCTGGTAGGTAAGGAAAAAACACAAGATTTGTTTTTCCAGATTTTTAATACTTTACATCAATCCGGAAAGCAAGTTATTTTATCAAGCGATAAGCCGCCTAAAGATCTAAAAGGGTTAAACGAGCGGTTGATCTCCCGTTTTTCTTGGGGTTTGTCCGCGGATATTCAGCCGCCGGATTTTGAAACGCGCGTCGCCATTCTTAAAAATAAAAGTGAAGTTTATGGAATAAGTCTTTCTAGAGAAATAGTAGAATACATTGCGCAGAATATCTCTTCCAATATACGAGAGCTCGAAGGATGCTTAATAAAACTTTTAGCTAACTCGTCTCTTAATTCAAAAGAGATTGACTTTGAGTTAGTAAAAAAGACTGTGAGAGAAGTGTCTACAAATAAACAGGTAAACATTTCAGTTGAGCTTATAACAAAAGTAGTATGCGAATATTTCGGCATTGAAGAAAATAAGTTGCGTGAAAAAAACCGTAAAAAAGAAGTGGTTCTTGCGCGCCAAGTTGCAATGTATCTTTCGAAACAACTGACAAAATCATCTCTCAAAACTATTGGTTTACATTTTGGAGGAAGGGATCACTCAACGGTAATTCATTCGCAAACAACCATCGAACAATTATCTTTAAATGATCCTAAAATGAAAGAAGTTCTCGATTCACTAAAAATGAAAATTGAAATTAGCGTCACATAATTTTTTGTTGATATAGAGTGTATAACTTGTATAAATAATGTTAACATTACATTACTTTCGGTTCGTCAAGGTACAAGTCGCGGTTATTAATGAATTATTAACATTATACAGGTAACAATTTTTTGTTATTCAGGCATTAAAAGGGAATATATAGCAGTTACTAACATATCAACACTCTTTATTATTATTATTCATTTTAAAAATATTACTTAAGTATAATAATAGAGCTGTTGAAATGTTAACAAACAAGTTCAGACATAAATTGAAAATTGCATCAATTTTTGATATTTTTTGACCCAACATGGAGACGGATTATGGAATTTAAGGTAAACAGTAAAGAACTCGAAAAACTTCTAAGTAAAATAATTCCGGCAGTTCCCGCACGGACGCCAATGCCGATTCTAGAAAACTTTTTATTCGAAGTTAAAGACGGTCAATTAACAATCTATGCAACCGATCTTGAAATTTCTCTGAAGTCCTCCTTAAACATTGTATCCGAAGAAAACATAAAAATAGTAATCCCTGCACGTTTATTAAACGATGTAATCCGTTCATTGAAAGACACAACAATTCATTTCAAACTGTTGGCAAATAAAAAAATTAACATCGTAACCGATATGGGAAAATATACGATCAGTTACTTGGACGCAGACGAGTTTCCGGAAATACCATCGGTTGATGCAGATAAAAATGCAAAAGATATAAATGAAGTTTTGGTTAACGGAATGGAATTACGGCAAGCGTTTGATAAATGCGCCTTTGCAATGAGCAAAGAAGAAATGAGACCGGCTATGATGGGAACACTGTTTGAATTTACAGATGACGGTCTTCGCTTGGTAACCACCGACGGTCACCGCCTTGTAAATATTTTGAAGAAAAATATTAAAGCTGCTTTCAATCAGCAATATGTTGTACCAGAAAGAGCTGTCTCTGTTTTAGCAAAAATACTAGACGAAAAAGATGTTAAAATTCATTTAACAAAAACTTTTGTTTCGTTCAAGTTGAACGACATCGAATTAATAACTCGTCTCATAGCTCAAAAATACCCGGACTACGCAAGCGTTATTCCTTTGGAAAACGAATTTCAGATGAAAGTAAACACAAAAGATATTCATGATTCGATTAAGAGAATGATGCTCTTTTCTACAAGCAGTACACGACGCGTTAAATTTTCTATCTCGAAAGATGCATTAGAAATTTCAGCGGAAGATTTGGATATTGGGGCATCCGGCGAGGAAAAAGTTATATGTGAATATGAAGGAGATGCTCTTGAAATTGGTTTTAATTCCGCTTATGTGAATGATGTTTTGAGTCACTTAAATACAGAAGAAGAAGTCATTTTTAAACTTCATTCACCGACAAAAGCGGTTGTAATAGAGCCGGTTCAGAAAAAAGAAAATCAAGATTTAATGATGCTTTTAATGCCGGTTCGTTTGAATACATAAAATGGTTCTTAAACAAATCGAATTGCAAAACTTCAGACTGCATAAAAACACATCGCTGAATTTTTCCGATAAGCTGAATTTGATAGTGGGTGGAAATGGGCAGGGCAAAACATCCATCTTAGAGGCAATTTATTATTTGTGTACCACAAAAAATTTAAATCTTGCAAACGAGAATGATGTAATCTTGTTTGGAGAACAATATTTTGACGCAAAAGGAATTTTTTCCGACTTGACTGAAAATCAAACACGAATATTTTTTGACACAATAAAAAACAAGAAAAATTTTTTCCTAGATGAAAAACCGATCTTTAATTCTTCGTCAATCATTGGAAAATTTCCGATTGTTACATTAATACAATCCGACCACGCAATTACTCAAGGCGCGCCATCGGAAAGAAGACGGTTTATAGATTCAGTAATTTCACAGGCTAGCCATACGTATTTAGAAATGCTTCTGGAATTCAATAAAACATTGCGTCAGCGATCATCCCTGCTGTCGCAGATAAAAGAATCTAGAAACATAAATCTGTTTAGTCAGCTTGAAGCATGGACCGAAACGCTCATTACTACCGGATCGGAAATAATTAAGCACCGGATTCGTTTCGTTAAAGAATTTAATTTGTATCTGCACGAAGCATACAATCACATAATTGAAAGCGCAGAGGAACCGTTAATTATTTACGATTCACTTACAGAAGTAGATGAAGGAAATGCCGCGGATAAATTTCGTGAAGAGCTTGCGTTTATGCGCGAAGATGAACTTCGCAGAGGGACAAATCTTGTAGGACCGCACCGGGATGATTTTGTTTTTTCTATAAACGGACTAGAGTTAAAACGTTTCGGCTCTCAAGGACAGCATAAAACTTTTCAGATAGCATTAAGGTTTGGACAATTCTTCTTCATGGAAGAAAAACTCGGTAAGACACCAATTTTTTTAATGGATGATGTGTTTGGCGAACTTGATACTTACCGCGCGGGAAGAATAAGTGAGTATCTTTCTTTAATCGGTCAGGCATTTATAACTATGACCGATCTTACAAAAACGGAAGGACTCAATATAAATGCGGAAAACATTTTAATAAAAGTTAACAATGGCACAGCAGCATATGCGTAGCAGTTTTAGAACCTTAGAAGACCTACTTAAAAACGAAAGTGAATTTTCGAATTTGCGCGAGTCGCTTAAGAACTACGATATAGTTGATGAGTTTGAAAAAATATTTCCCGAACTGAAAATAATTGCTCAAGCAGTTAGAGTTGATAAACAGGTTCTCTTTTTACGAGTAGAGAACTCTGTTTGGAAAAGTGAACTCAACTTTAAAAAGAATTTAATCGTAGATAAAATAAATAAGCATTTCAACCAGCAAATAATCAAATCAATTAGATTTTTGTAAAGAAGGATAACAGATAAATTATGGCGAAAGAGAACGGAAAAACAAACGGCAATTCACAAGAAGAGTACAATGCGAAAAGCATTAACGTTTTAAAAGGTCTTGAAGCGGTTCGAAAACGTCCCGCAATGTATATCGGTGATATCGGCGCACGCGGGCTTCATCATCTTATTAGCGAAGTTGTTGACAACAGCATTGATGAAGCGCTTGCCGGCTATAACGACCGCGTAGTGGTTACAATTCATAAAGATCAAAGCGTCACTGTTGAAGACAGAGGACGTGGAATTCCTGTTGATATGCACCCGGAAGAAAAAAAATCTGCACTTGAAGTTGTTATGACTGTTTTGCACGCCGGGGGAAAGTTCGATAAAAATTCTTATAAAGTTTCAGGCGGTCTTCACGGCGTAGGCGTTTCTGTTGTTAACGCGCTTTCCGAATGGCTGATTGTTGAAGTGAAAAGAGACGGAAAAATTTATACTCAAGAATACAGACGCGGAATTCCTAAATATAGCGTAAAACAAACCGGAACTTACAAGGGTGAAAATACCGGAACCAAGACTACATTCATGCCAGATAAAGAAATTTTTAAAACAACAAAATTTCATTTCGATACCGTTGCCGAAAGACTAAGAGAACTAGCATATCTCAACAAAGAAGTAACGATGACTTTAAAAGACGAAGCGGAAAACCAGGAAGAAGTTTATAAATTCAAAGGCGGACTGATTGACTTCGTGAAATATCTCGATGAAAACCGTACTCCGATTCACAAGCCCATTTACATTGAAGGCGAAAAAGATAACACTCCGGTTGAAATTGCTTTTGAATACAGCGATTCATATTCGGAAAATGTTCACTCGTACGTAAACAACATCAACACAATTGAAGGCGGAACGCATCTCGTCGGATTCAGAACAGCGCTTACAAGAACGTTTAACAATTACGCATATAAAAACGGGCTGATAAAAGACAGCAATAAAATATCTTTGACAGGTGACGACTTCAAAGAAGGATTAACGGCGGTAATTTCAATTAAGGTTATGGAACCGCAGTTCGAAGGCCAAACAAAAACAAAGCTTGGCAACGGAGAAGTTAAGTCAGCCGTGGAAACTCTTGTCGGAGAAAAACTCTCCGAGTTTCTCGAAGAAAACTCTTCAATTGCAAAAAAGATAATTGATAAATGTATGCGGGCGGCAGAAGCGCGCGAGGCGGCACGTAAAGCCCGTGAACTCGTTAGAAGAAAAAACGCGCTTGACACAATGCATCTTCCGGGTAAACTTGCCGATTGTTCAATTAATGATCCCGAACATTGTGAAATATATATTGTTGAAGGTGATTCTGCGGGCGGTTCCGCAAAGATGGGACGCGATAGAAGATTCCAGGCAATCCTTCCAATCAAAGGAAAAATTTTGAACGTTGAGAAAGCAAAGATCAACAAAATTCTTGAGAATATAGAAATTCAAGCTATGGTCTCTGCTATCGGCGCCGGTATTGGCGAAGAGTTCGATCATGAAAAAGCACGGTACGGAAAAATTATTTTGATGACCGATGCCGATGTTGACGGAAGCCACATTAGAACCTTACTTTTAACTTTTCTCTACCGCCACATGAAAGAATTGATCACATCCGGAAAAGTTTATATAGCTCAGCCGCCGTTATACAAAATTAAAAAAGGAAAAGAAGAGCACTATGCTTTTGACGAAGAGGAGAGAGATAAAATTTTAAAACGTTTCAGAGCGGGTAAAGAAGAAAAAATACTCACGATTGAAGAAGTTGAAGAAACCGAAAACGGGGAAGTACAAGTTAAAGGAATTGTTATATCACGTTACAAAGGTCTGGGCGAAATGAACCCGGAACAATTGTGGTCAACAACTATGAACCCGGAAACCAGAACAGTTCTTCAAGTTAATGTGGAAAGCGCTGCCGCGGCAGATAAAGTTTTTGAAACACTTATGGGCGACGCAGTTGAACCGCGCCGTGCGTTTATAGAGAAACACGCTAAGTACGCAAAACTGGATATCTGACATTGTCATTCTGAGGAGTCCCGAGCTTGTTGAAGGACAACGAAAGAATCCCAAAGATTGCTTCGTTCCCTAGATCGGGGACTCTCAATGACATCGAAAAGAAAATGAATGCAAGACAAACATTTATATCGTCAATTGGCAATGGAACATGCGCGGAAAGATTTTACTGCGCTGGATAAAAATCTTACCGTTGACCAAACGCTGAAGAAGATACGGGAAGAGGGCGTTGGCGAAAGAATAGTTTACTTTTATGTTGTTGATGAAGAGGAAAAACTTGTTGGTGTATTGCCCACAAGAAGACTGCTGATCGGTAAAGCAGAACAGAAATTGGAAGAGATAATGGTTAAGCGTGTTGCAGCGCTGCCGAGCACTTCAACGGTATATGATGCGCTTGAATTTTTTGCAACATATAAATTTTTAGCTTTCCCGGTAGTTGATGCGGAAAGAAAAATTGTCGGTATAGTTGATGTAAATCTTTTTACCGACGAACTGCTTGAAGAGAAAGACTCGGAAGAAGATGAAATAGAAACTCAGAATTACGATTCGATCTTTGAAACAATCGGTTTTCGAATGAGCGAAGTAAAAAACGCTTCGCCGTTAAAAGCTTGGCGCATTAGATTACCGTGGCTCTTTGCCACCGTTACGAGCGGAACAATCTGCGCACTGTTAACGGGAATGTTCGAAACAACGCTGGCGGAAAGTTTAATAATTGTGTTCTTTTTTACTTTGGTGTTGGGACTTGGCGAAAGCGTAAGCATTCAGTCGATGACGGTAACTATACAAGCATTGCATACTTCACAACCGTCGTTGAAGTGGTATCTAAAAAGTATTTTGAGGGAAACGCAGACTGCTTTACTTCTCGGTTTAAGCTGTGCCGCAATTGTTTCTTTGGTGGTTATTTTATGGAAGGGAGAGATTGCCGCAGCGTTTGTAATTGGCTTAAGCGTAATGGCGGTTCAGTTAATTGCTTCGGTCTGGGGATTGAGTGTTCCGGCTCTGCTGCACAAACTGAAACTCGATCCTAAAATTGCAGCCGGACCAATTACGTTAGCGTTGACAGATATTTGTACTATACTCTTTTACTTTGGACTGGCAAAAATGCTATTATAAAAGAAACTATTTGTTAAAGGGGAACATTAATGAGCGATAAAAATTTTGAAAGAAAAAATTGTAAAGAATGCGGTTTTGAATTAACCACTATTAATTTTTCTGCTGAAATGACAGAACAGTGGTCATGGAACGGGAACGCTTGGGAGTGTACGGCGCATAATTCTCTTATAGATGATCCCGCTCAAGAAGTTAGGTGTCCCGAATGCGATAAAGTGGTGGGAACAGGAAAAGAATTTGGATTCTAATAAGATGATAGAATTAATAAAAAAACAAAGCCCCATAAATTATAACTATACAACGATCAGAATGACTAGGAGTAGACTTGAGTATGGTCTTCTAGCAATACCAACTGCCATGCTTGATATTTTTCCAAAACAAAGCATTGAGATATACATTTATTTTGATAGCTCTAACATATTACAAGAGAAAAAATTTATTATCTCAGAAAAAAATAGAGAAGCAAGAGTTTATGGTCTTTCGGAGTGGTATAGAAAGAATAATATTTCTGCGGGAGACGAAATTTTAATTCAAGCGATTAATAACAAAAAAAGAGTTTATCGATTCATTACGGAGAAGAAATTTATTGAGCGAGTTAAGAACGTACAAAATAAATTCGATATATCTAAAAACGAAGATGATGCAAGAACGAGTTTATTAGAAATTGCTAAATGGAATTACTTGGAGGAACAAGAAACAATTCTTCGAGAATTGTATAGATTATCACAAGAATTGCCAACGAACAGAAAGGAAAGAACTAGGGTAAGTGTAAAGGTTAAAGAAAACACACCACCTAACTTGAAAATCATTTTAGAAAAAGTTTATAAGGGGCATTGTCAGGTTTGTGACTTTTGGTTTTTGAAAAGAGACAATAAACCTTTCTTTGAAATTCATCACCTAGAACCTCAAACTGGAAACAACCCGAAAAATTTGATAGTAGTTTGTGCAAATTGCCATAGACAATTTACTTATGCTGAAGTAAAACACTTTTATCAAGAGGGTTGGTTAATAAAAGTTGTTTTTAACAATCGAGAGCATATAGTTAACCAAGTAAAACTCGATAAATATTTAACCAATACGTATAAAAATGTTTTCAATTAAACACAGAAGAACTTTCGATGACCCATATTCGAAAAATTAGAGAAAGAGTAATAGATTCCGGCTTTCGCCGGAATGACAGAAGATAGAAAAAAATAAATCATAAATTCAAAATCCTAAATCAGAAGTAAAACATGACCACAATATTCGAAAAAGTAGTACCCGTAACACTTGAAGAAGAAATGAAATCATCTTACATCGATTATGCTATGAGCGTAATTGTTGCGCGCGCATTGCCCGATGTAAGGGACGGATTAAAGCCTGTTCACCGCCGCGTTCTATTCGGCATGCACGAACTTGGAGTTCCGCACAATAAGCCGTATAAAAAATCCGCACGTATCGTGGGTGAGGTGCTTGGTAAGTATCACCCGCACGGTGACACAGCGGTTTACGATTCAATGGTTCGTATGGTGCAGGATTTTTCCTTGCGTTATCCGCTTGTAGACGGACAGGGAAATTTTGGTTCCGTTGACGGCGACTCACCTGCGGCTATGCGTTACACTGAAGCGCGACTTGCGCGAATTGCGGATGAAATGCTGCGCGACCTCGATAAGAACACTGTAAGTTTTGTTCCAAACTTTGATGAATCATTACAAGAGCCGACAGTTCTTCCATCATATTTGCCGAACTTATTGATTAACGGCGCAAGCGGCATTGCTGTCGGTATGGCTACAAATATTCCGCCGCATAATCTTGGCGAAATTATTGACGGACTTGTTGCGATAATTGATAAACCGAAAACAACTGCGGAAGAATTGATAAAGATTGTTAAAGCACCGGATTTTCCAACCGGAGGAATTATTTACGGTTACGAAGGAGTGAAAGAAGCTTTTCTAACCGGACGCGGTAGAATAGTCATCCGCGCAAAAGCTAATATTGAAACTCTCAAGAATGATAGAGAAAATATTATCATCACGGAAATTCCGTATCAAGTTAATAAAGCCTCTCTAATTGAAAAGATTGCAGATCTAGTTCGCGAAGGAAAAGTTGAAGGGATCTCAAATATTAGAGATGAATCCGACCGTGACGGAATGAGAATCGTAATTGAATTAAAACGCGACGGGCAGCCGGCAGTTACTCTTAACCAGCTCTTTAAACACACACAGATGCAGGTAACATTCGGTGTGATAATGCTCGCGCTTGTAAACGGTCAGCCGAGAGTTTTAACTCTTCAGCAAATGATGCAGTACTTCCTCGATCACAGAATGGATGTGTTGATCAAACGAACAAAGTTTGATCTTGATGCTGCCGAAAGACGCGCACACATTTTGGAAGGATACATAATTGCTCTTGATAATATTGATGCGGTAATTCAGACGATCAAAAAATCGAGAGATGCCGAGACAGCAAAAACAAGCTTGATGAAGAAGTTCAAGCTTTCCGAAATTCAAGCTAAAGCAATTCTTGATATGAGATTGCAGCGCTTAACCGGACTTGAAAGACAGAAGATAGAAGATGAATATAAAGAAGTGCTCAAGTTCATCGAAAAATTAAAAGGCATTCTGACAAACGAAAAGAGAAGATGGTCAATAATTAGAGAAGAACTTCTTGCCCTAAGAGAAAAATATGCCGATGAGCGGAGAACAAAAATTGAAATGCAGCTGCAGGAGTTCAAACTAGAAGATATTATTGCCGAAGAAGATGTTGTTGTTACAATTTCTCACGCGGGATTTATAAAACGTTTTCCTGTTAGTGGATACCGCAGACAAGGAAGAGGCGGTAAAGGTGTAACCGGAGCCGGAACCCGCGAAGAAGATTTTATTGAGCATATGTTTGTTGCATCAACGCATCACTATATTATGTTCTTTACGGATAAAGGAAAATGTTACTGGCTAAAAGTTCACGAAATTCCGGAAGGCGGACGTGCCACAAAAGGACGTTCGATTCTTAATCTAATTGAAAAAGATAAAGAAGAGAACATCACGGCGTTCGTCTCGGTAAAAGAATTTACTGATGATAAATATATTGTTATGGCGACCGAACAGGGAACAATCAAAAAAACAGTTCTTTCCGCTTACTCAAATATCCGTAAAGGCGGAATAATCGCTATTAATCTTAGCGGCAACGATCGCTTGATCGAAGCAAAATTAAGCGAAGGAAAGAACGAAATTATAATCGGTACAAAAAATGGAATGGCCGTTCGCTTCAACGAAAAAGATGTTCGTAATATGGGCCGTACCGCAACCGGTGTACGTGGTATCAGATTGGGTAAGAATGACGTTGTAATTGGAATGCTGGTTATCCGTAATGCAACAACATTAATGGTTGTTACTGAAAAAGGATTCGGTAAACGTTCCGAGATAGAAGATTACAGATTGTCAAAACGCGGCGGCAAAGGAGTTATAACCGTAAAAACTTCCGATAGAAACGGAAAATTGATTGCGATGAAAGAAGTGAACGATGCCGACGAACTTGTAATCATCACAACGGGAGGAATGGTAATTCGTCAAGCAGTCAAAGAACTCCGTGTAATGGGAAGAAACACACAGGGTGTTCGATTGATCCGCTTGAATGAAGGCGACGACATTGCCGATATCGCCCGCGTAATTCCGGAAGACGAAGGCGCAGAAGAATAATATGTTTCTACGCTTTTAAAGCCGGAGAGAAAAATTTCGGTTTTAAAAATTATATAAGATTCCTAAAGAAGGTAGTATTGGCAGAAGAGGATTGTCTTTTCTTACAGGCGTTGAGCTGTTATAGGTATAGTTAAAAGAAAGGACGTTTCTCTTGCCGAATATATTCAACACATCGATATAAATATTCAGCAGGTTATTAAACAGCTCGAAAGATTTACTTAGTCTTAGATCAAACCTTACATACGACGGGTAATGATCAGAGTTTTTCTGCAGCGGCACCCATTCGAAATTTCTTTTGCTGGGATTGTAGCTGGTGCCATATGGTGTAAACGCGTAACCGCTTCCGTAAAAAAATCTAATACTCGACTCCCACATAGAACCAAGATGAGCATTTAATACTGCAGATAAAGTATGACGCTGATCGGTATAACGCGGGTAATACTCACTTTCCGCGTAAAGCTTCTCTCTAGCATTTAGAAATCCATAGTTCAGCCAGAGATCGCAAGGGGAAAATTTAGCAATCATCTGAAAATCAAATCCGGCGGCAGATCCCTCGGCGCTGTTTTGTTTATCAAAGTATTGAAGAGAGCCGTCGCTCATTCGGCTAACAGGAAGAAGGTCGGAATATTTCTTGTAATAAAACTCTATCTTGGCAAATAGATCACTCGAAAAGTTTCTTTCTACACCGGCAACGAAGTGAATAGCCTTGGCGTATGGTGTGTTTGCTGCCGACGGTTCGTAATACTTCAGCTGTTTGAATGTCGGGGGCTGGTAATAAACGCCCCATGAAAGTCTGAGAATAAAATCCTGGGGGAATGTATAAGATAAATTTAACCGCGGTGAAAATTTAGCCTGTTTGTTTAGAGCGAAATAATCACTGCGGAATCCGGCATTAATTACAAGGTTGTCCAACGGTTGAATAATGTTCTCAATAAAACCTTCGGTTCTATAAGAAGCAAAATGTACGTCTGCCGTATCGTTGTATAACGGATTTTTAGGATAATAAATAGTTGTAATAGTTGGATTATAATTGATGTTATCGGAAAAATATTCTTCTGTACCCGCATTTTTATCTAAATCGTATAAAATTCTTTTGTAGGAAAATCCTGTTTTAATCGTATAGAAAGGTGAAGGCGCAAAAATAAAGGTCTGCTTGGCCGATAATGTTTTTGTATCCGATTGATTTAAATAATTCGCATAATACCTGTATGCCGCCCAAAGGTCGGGAAAGTTCTGGTAAGTGTAATCCTGCTTTTTTGTTTGATGCATAGTCTCATACTCCGCCTCATCGTACAAGGACAAAATAGTGTGTGCGGAAAAACGCGGAGAAAAGATTTTATCGTATTTCGTTGCGAGTAAAGTGTTGTGATAATTTGCATCAACAACTCTGTAGTTTACTCCATTATACGATGCGGTGACTCTCTGTTTGTTTATTGTGGCAAGCCATTGTGAGCCGTAATAATCCGTGGTTGGATCCTGAGTATCCTTATCTTTCGAGAAGATTAGAGTTGTCGTTACAATATCGGAATCACTTATTTTATAATTAAATGTACCTTGTAAATCATAATACGAAAGATTAATTCCAACATCGGCATGAAGCGATCTCATAAGCATGTCGAGGTAACTATGTCTAAGAGCAAAAGCGAATGAACCTTTTGATGTAAGCGGTCCTCGTAAAAGCAAAGACAAATCGATCATGCTCAAATCGACTCTGCCCGAATAAGAAGAATTATTTCCCTTGTCATACTCTAAATTCATAATTGAACTTAGAGCATTTCCATATTCGGCGCTGTAACCGCCGGAAGAAAAATCAATATTCTTTACGAGATCAATGTTGAATATTCCAACGCCCATGGGTGACATTGCCTTTAAATGAAACGGGCTGTAGATTTCAACACCATTAACAAGCACTAGATTTTCGTCAAAAGTTCCACCGCGAACATTAAAAAGAGCAGTACCTTCGTTGTTATTGCTTACTCCGGGAAAAAGTTGTACTGAACGGAGAGCATCTTTTGTAAATCCGGCAAAATTATTCACCTGTTCATTCCGGATAGAAGTCAAACTTATCTCACTACTTGATTGACGCGAAAAGACACTTACTTCCTGAAGCATATAAGAAACCGGAGTTAAAGGAACAGCATAAGTTGAATCGTTAGTCGTAATAATTATCCGCTCTGTTTTATACCCAACATATGAAACAAGAATTACCGACGGAATTTCGTTCAGATCAAGTTCAAACTCACCGCTGAAATTTGCTATCGTTCCGGATTGAGTGTTCTCAATTGAAATTGATGCACCGGGAAGGGATTCCCCGTTACTTGAATCAATAACCTTTCCATTTATTTTAATTGTTGATTCACCGACACGATCGTTGTTTATGTTTGCATTCGTACTTTTCTTTACCACGATTTGATTGTTAACTCTTTTGAATTCCAATCCGTAATCTTTTGCGAGAGAGACGAGTAGACGATACATTGATTCATTGTTCACTTTTATTGTTGCTTTTTCATTTAACGGAATTTCTTCTTTTATGTAGAAGAATTTGAAATTTGTCTTGTCCTCAATCATCTGTAAAATTTTTTCCAGTGTAACATCAACAGCGTCTAAAGTTATTTTAATATCGCGAAGATTTCTTCCTTCAACCGAAGCAATAACCATATTTGAAAAAATCACATGCAGTACAATAACTGCAAGAGTAATGCAACAGATCCGTCGATAGAAATGAAATTTAGTTTTTACCATGTTCTTTCAACGGTAGAATAGGCCAAGATCATAATTAATTCTCCTGCTTCACTTTTGTAAAAATTGAATAGCCCGTTCCAAAATAACATCACGACGCGCTGCCTCGTCCGCATTGGTTATTCTTACGGGAATGTCCGGCGGTAATCCTTTTCCTTCGAACACTTCTTGATCAGCGGTGTATTGAATCCAACGGGAAACTCTGTAGCTCCATCCATTTGGAAGTTGTAGTGTTATTGGATTTGCCGAACCACCGCCAGTTGTATCGCCGATAATTGTTACATTAGGCAGAGTACGGAACATCAAAGTTGTTCCCTCCGCACTGCTGAAGCAATGACGGTTGGTTAGGAGCGCAACCGGTTTTGTAAATTGCCTCAATCCTTGCGGTGCTATAGGATGCGAAATATATTCCGTGAAATCGGTATGCTTGGGACCATTGCGCACTTTGGTGTAACTGTAAATTCTTTGTTTGTCTGCAAACCGGCTTGCTACAATATTACCCAAAATGTCGCTGCCGCCGCCGTTGTTTCTGATATCAACGATAATTCCACGCATCTCTTTGAGTGAATCAATTACCCGGTCGATACCTTTTGACCACTCGGTTTGATCACCCATAAGATTTGGACCAACGTAAATGTAGCCGATGTCGTTCGCTACTTTTCCATAGTGTATATATCCGCCGGCGGTAGTCCCGTAATCGGTATTTAAATAATTAATTATAACCTCCATACCAAGAAAATTATTTGGATAGCGGCTGTACCATTCGGTATAAAAGTAATTACCGTATGGTGTTGATAAACTTACATGACCATCTTTAAAATTGCTCAATAGAGAAGATGCGATCTGAAAAAGTTGAGGGTCGGTTGTTTTATTTGTTGCTTGGGGACGATAGACGGAATAAAGTGAATCCCAATTGATATTTTTAATTATAAAGAAGGAATATCTTGCGTCGAACTCTTTCCATAAGGTTTCAAAATTATTCTCGGGTGATTTATCTTTTAAAACAGAACTGGAAACCGGAATAAAAGTTATTTCCCATGTAGAAGAAATGGAAGCAGTTGGTTCCTTCATACTCATACGAAAAATGGTTGAAGTCAGTTCAAGGATCTCCGCAATATTCTCGGATGAAGTTCCTTTGTCGAAAAGAATTTTTGTTTCGCCGTTGATTAACTCCCATGTCCCGTTATGAATTGGTGTTGTATAAGTGCCGTCTTTGCTAAATGTCTGTGATATGTATGGTAACTGAGAAGAGATGTCGATTTTCTGTCCGGGACTGGAACTTATATCGAAAACTTTTTGGATTTGCCATGATGTTCCGGTAAGCAGATCTGCTTTTGTTTGTATTGGCTCATTTAAATTTTCTTTGCAGCTTGTCGAAAAAATAACCAATATGAACAAAAATGAGACGGCATGAAAATTTTTTTTGATCTTCATCTGGAGCCTCAGCACAATTATTTTTTGAAGAAAACTATTTCTTTCAATTCGTGGTTCTCTTTTATCCGTTTATACCAAAGCCCTGTAGCTTTCTTAATTACTTCGGCAATTGTCAATGGAGATTCCTTTTCGAAGTTGGCTCTTATTTTGAGATTGCCAAACGATTTATCGGCTAGTACAAACTTTGTACCGAAAGCTCTTTCTAGGTGAATCAAAACTGTAGAAAGCCGTTCATTGTCGAAAATGAGTTTGTTCTCTTTCCAACCAAGTACTTTTTGTGAATCGAATATATCCACAATGCCTTTTGCCTCTTCTATGTTGTATATAAGTTGCTGTGATGGCGTAAGCAAAACGACCTCTCTTTTCAAATTGCTTTTATCGGCAGAGACTTGGACTTTACCTTCTATCAGTGCAACCGAAACATCATTTTCGTTTGGATAGGCGCAAACATTAAATTTGGTGCCGAGAACTGTTGTCGTTAGATCGCCGGAATGAACAACAAAAGGCTTTGCCGGGTTGTGGGTCACTTCAAAGTAGGCTTCTCCTTCCAGATAAACTTCACGCAACGCTTTTTCAAATGATGAAGGGAATTTCAATTTACTATCAGCATTGAGAATTATTTTTGTTCCATCAGAGAGCGTGACCAAAGATTTTTCACCCATCATCGTAGATTTGCTTTTCCAAACAATTGAATCATTGTTGGATTTTATTACACCCCAATAATAGAGCGCAGAAACGCCGATAGTCAAAAAGAAAATAATAGAAGCCGCTACTCGCAATAAGTACGGTTGCGAAAAAAATGTTCTTATTTTTCCCTCTCGGTAAGTATCAAATGAAGGATCGTGCTTCTTAATTTTACTTGTCAGAGAATTAAATCTATCAGCAAGATACGAGTGCGATAGTTCTGCCGGATCTTTCACCACATTCCACTTTTCAGAAATCGAAAGAAAAAGACGGTTATACTCCTCCTGTTTTAAGAGTTCATTTAGTTGAATGTTTTCATCGGGCGTGGATTCCTTTGACAAATATTTTGTCACTAGCTCGATGAAATTTTCTTCGTTCATAAAATTTATCCTATTTGTAAATATTCTTTACCTATAAGACAACAATTTTGTAATCGATCTACTACTGGCGGTAAAATTATTATGGAAATAATGAAAGAAAAATTGTGAAGAGTTTTTTGAAGCCGGGATATTTACCTGAGATGTATTTTGCCGCTTTAACCATCTGATTCTGAACCGTATTCACAGAAATGGAAAGCGTTTCGGCTATTTCTTTGTAGGTTAGTCCATCAAAACGGTTCATCCGAAAGATCAGTTCTCTTTTCCTCGGAAGTTTTTTCAGAAGCGCGTTAATTTCTTTTATGAGATCCTCAGTATGAATCGGTTGGTCTGCAGAGAAATCCGATGAAATATTGACGCCATCTATATAATCGACGTGTTCGAATTTAGCCCGGTTTCTTTTGATATAATTCAAAGATTGGTTTCTAACCGATGTATAAAGATATGCTTTTAAGCTCGTGTTGATTTCAATTGTAGCTTTCTTCGTCCAAAGATTGAGGAATACATCCATCACGACCTCTTCGGCTAACTGGTGATTCTTCAACAATTGTATTGCGAAGTAGAATAAGCCCGGGTAATATCTATCGAAAAGAATTTTAAGCGCATGCGCATTAACATTCTTAAGCTGAATTAGCAATTCATTATCGGAAATATTTTTTTCAGCGGCCATGTGAAAACATAAAATTATTTTCTTCCAAATAAGAGTGTTATTTTTGCTCCGGCGATAATAGGAAAATTAAGTTCGCTAATATCAGCCGGTCAACGGAAGTTTAAATAAAAGCAACCGAATAAAGTTTTTGAAAGATCGGAAATATATAATCTTCATTCAATCTAAGTAAGCGGGAAATAAACATTATGAAAGATCAAGAAAAATCCACTCACAAAAATTTACAGTTTGATTCAAAATGCGTTCACTCCGGTCTTGGCGATTATGAATTTGGTCCGGTTGTTCCTCCAATTTACCAGACATCAACGTTCAAATTTGAATCTGCAGAACACGGCGCCGCTCTTTTTAAAGGAGAAGCGGAAGGATACATTTACACACGTATGAAAAATCCTACAGTTGAGGCAATGGAAAATGCGGTAGCTGAACTTGAAGGCGGACATAAATCATTAGGTTGCGCAAGCGGAATGGCTGCCATCAGTACGGTTTTTATGTCATTGCTTCAATCGGGCGATCATGTTGTTTGTTCAAAATCGGTTTACGGCCCAACTCTCACTTTGCTTCAAACAGTGATGAGTAAATTCGGAGTCGAATCAACTTTTGTTGATACCGACATTGACGGCGCAATTGAAAAAGCGATGAAACCAAATACAAAAATCGTTTATGTAGAAACACCGGCAAATCCAATGATCACTATAACAGATCTTGAAACAGCATCTAAGATTGCTCATAAACAAGGCGCACTGCTTGTAGTAGACAATACTTTTATGAGCCCCGCTCTTCAGCAGCCGTTTAAATTCGGAGTTGATGTTATTCTTCACAGCATGACTAAATTTTTGAACGGACACGCGGATGTTGTTGCGGGAATAGTTGTAGTAAAAGATGAAGAGATGTATCTGAAGATGAGAAAAACTTTGAATCAGATTGGCGGTGTAATTGATCCATTCAATTCATTCCTTGTTCACCGCGGATTAAAGACTCTATCAATACGAATGCAAAGACATTGTGAGAACGCACAGCTTGTCGCCGAATATCTTGAGAATCATCCAAAGGTAAAATGGGTACGCTACCCAGGATTGAAAAGTCATCCTAATTATCAAGTTGGATTGAAACAGCATAGCGCACCCGGCGGAATGATTTCGTTTGAATTAAATGGCGGATTCAAAGCGGGCGAAATTGTTATGAACTCAGTTAAGTTATGCGCGCTTGCCGTTAGTCTTGGAGGAGTTGAAACGTTAATTCAGCACCCTGCCAGTATGACGCATTTATCAATGGGCGCCGATGCGCGTAAAGATGCGGGCATCACAGAAGGATTAGTTCGTCTTTCGGTTGGAATTGAAAACGTGAAAGATATAATAGAAGATCTTGAACACGCGCTTGCAAAAATTCCAATGATGGAAAAAGCGAAAGCATAAAATCTTATATTATAATTCTGATCCCGGCGCTGAGATTAACTTAGTGCCGGGAGAAGATTCCCTCATAAATAAAGATTTTTTTCTCTTCTCTTAAGTTTACTGGCAGACATACTATTTATTTGTTTTAATCTTTCTACCGCACTATTTTTGCCGCACATCATCACACAAACGAATTTTTGGAAAACAAAAATGAAAACAAAACCCACCCTATATTTTCTAACTGTTGCGTTATTTCTTTGCAACTTAGCATTCGCACAAAAATCATCTCTTAATATTCCGCTCAATATTCAGAAGGCAATTAATAACGGTACGCGCTCACTTGACGGCAAACCGGGGCCAAAATATTGGCAAAATAAAGCCGAGTATAAAATCAAAGCTGAACTCGAACCCAAAACCCGCATGATTACCGGAGAAGAAACAATAGTATATTTTAATAACAGTCCGGATACATTAAAGCAGTTAGTTGTTAAAGTGATGCCGGATCTTTATCGTAAAGGCAACATGCGCGATTTTGAAATTTCTCCGAATGATATTACCGACGGAATTCATTTACGCGAAATCAATGCTGGCGGACAAGAAATAAAAATAGACGGAACCGATAAAGCAATCCGGCGAGAAGGAACTAATTTATTTATTATGCCGAAGCTGCCCCTGGCTCCAAAATCTCACATAGAATTAAAATTTGCATGGAGTTTTATTCTTCCGAAAGAATCTAATGTTAGAATGGGTACATATGACAGCACATCATTCTTTGTCGCTTACTGGTTTCCTCAAGTTGCAGTCTATGACGATATTGACGGCTGGGATGTTGTTAATTATACCGGTCAGGTCGAAATGTACAACGACTTTTCAAATTATGAAGTTGCATTAACCGTTCCGAAGAATTTTATTATTTGGGGAACGGGAATCCTTGAAAATCCGGGCGAAGTTCTATCAAAAAATGTTTTTGAAAAATATAAAAACGCCAATAATTCAGACGTGGTTGTTAAAATAATTGAAGAGAATGATTATAAAAAAGGATTGGTAACAGCAGACAAAGAAAAACTTACTTACAAATTCAATGCGGATTATGTGCCGGACTTTGTATTCGCCGTAAGCGATCATTATCTCTGGGACGGATCGAGTCTGATTGTTGATAAAAAATCGGGAAGAAGAACATTTATTAGCGCTGCGTACAAAAAAGAATCGAAAGATTTTTATACCGTTGCAGAAGTCGCACGTAAAGCAATTGAAAGTTTTTCTACATCAATTCCCGGAGTTCCGTTTCCGTATCCCAAGATGACAGTGTTTAACGGTGAGGGCGGAATGGAATTTCCGATGATGGTTAATGATTCATCCGAGCCCGAACTTCAGGGAACTGTTCATTTAACTTCGCATGAAATTTCTCACACATACTTTCCATTTTATATGGGAATTAACGAACGCAAATACGCCTGGATGGATGAAGGCTGGGCAACAATGCTTCCGTGTGATTTTCAAACAACAAATGCACCGGGCTACGATCCAAGAGCGCGCAACGCAATAAGTTTTTCCGAATTTGCAGGCAATGAACAAGATGTACCGCCAATGGTTTTATCTTATGAATTGCGCGGAGCTTCATACCGTACAGCATCATACCGAAGACCGGGTGCCGCTTACGAATTCTTGCGTCAACTGCTGGGTGATGATTTATTCAAAAAAGCTTTACACGAATACATGAACAGCTGGAACGGCAAACATCCAATTCCTTTTGATTTCTTTTTCACCTTCAATTCTGCATCGGGACAAAATCTCGACTGGTATTTTAATCCGTGGTTCTTTGAAAACAAATATCCCGATCTTGTCTTATCAGCAAAGGTTTCCGGGGACGGCGTTATCGTTAACATTGCTAATAAGGGCGGTTTGCCAGTTCCGGTAAAATTAAAATTCTATTATGATGACGGAACGAGCGAATTTGTTTACGAAAAAAAGGCCGACGTATGGAAAAATGGAAATGCTTCTGTTACAACTCTTATACAAGCAAAAAAGAAAGTAAAGAAAGTTGAACTCGGAACAACTCAAATTCCGGACGTAAACACGAAGGACAACACTGTTGAGTTTTAATGACGGGAAGGAACATAGTAATCAGCCATAACATCTAAAGACAACACATTTTGAGGATATATGAAAAATAAAATAATTCTTGCATCAAACATTTTCTTTTTATTCTTCTTGTTCGCATCATTTTCATTTGCGCAAAAATCTTCTGTCTACATTCCGCGCAACATTGTAAAAGCATATGAAAAAGGAACACGTTCATACGACGGCAAACCCGGCGCAAAATATTGGATTAATCATACCGATTACAAAATCCAGGCAGAGGTTTTTCCTAAAGAACATACTGTTAAAGGATCGGCACAAATTAAATATTATAATGAAAGTCCGGATACTCTGAAACAGCTGGTTTTCCGTCTTTATCAGGACATCGACAAAAGGGGAAATTCTAGAGACTCACAAATTTCTCCTAATGATGAAACGGACGGCGTTCAAATCGATACTTTAATAATCAACGGCAAAGGAGTTGAAGCTAACGGTCGCGGAGGTGTTTTCCGCCGCGGGACTAACATGACTATAAATATTTTTCAGTCGCCGCTTATGCCTAAATCATTTATAAATATTGAAGTAAAGTGGAGCGTAATAATTCCCAGAGAATCGAGAATGAGAATGGGAGCGTATAACGACTCAACTCTTTACGTTGCTTACTGGTATCCTCAAGTTTCTGTTTTTGATGATATTGATGGATGGGATCGAAACAATTACACCGGAGAGGTTGAATTTTATAATGATCAAAACAATTTTGATCTGGAAATTACAGTTCCGGCTAAATATTTAGTGTGGGGCACGGGAGCTTATCAGAATTTACAAGAAATTTTAAAACCGGAAATATATGCTAGATATAAAGAAGCGATTGAATCCGACGGAGTAATAAGAATTGTAAGTGATGAGGATTTAAAAAACGGAGCTACACAGAAGAATGAAAAAACAACTTGGAAATTGAAAGCAGAAAACGTTTCCGATGTTTCTTTTGCAACCACAGACGGATATGTATGGGACGGAATCGGAGCGGTAGTTGATAATAACGGCAGAAGAGTTTTAACCGACGCGGTCTATCCTTCTAAATCGAAAAGCTGGGAAGAAGTTGCTTACTATGCAAAACTTTCTGTTGAGAATCTTTCCAAAAATTTACCCGGAGTTCCGTTCCCTTATTTCAAGATAACGGTTTTTAATGGCGAAACAATGGGTGGAGGCGGAATGGAAATGCCGATGATGTGCAATAACGGAATGGGTGGAACCGCTGCCGGTCAAGCCGGAGTAACATTGCACGAAATAGCGCACAACTATTTTCCTTTCTATATGGGAACAAACGAACGGAAATATGCATGGATGGATGAAGGATGGGCTACATTTTTTACTTCGGCAATGTTGAAAGATATTGTTGAAGGCGCCGATGAATTTACAGGAAATGTTACTTTTCTTGGGAGATCGATGGGAATAGAGATGGATCAACCAATGATCACTCCATCACTCGCGGGCGGACCAATGTTAAATTTCAATTCTTATACAAAAGCATCAATTTCATATTATGTATTGAAAGATATTTTGGGAGAAGAATTATTCAAGAAAGCTCTGCTTGAATATATGAACAGATGGAACGGCAAGCATCCGTTGCCGTGGGATTTCTTTTTCACATTCAACGATGTTGCAAAAGAAGATTTAAGCTGGTTCTGGAATCCGTGGTATTTCGAACGCGGCTTTCCGGATCTTGGAATTAAAAGTGTAAATTCTAAAAAAGGCAAAACTGAAATTGTTGTTGAAAAAATCGGAAATGTACCGGTTCCAATTGATTTGATTGTAACGTATACCGACAGCACAACGGAAAACATACACAAAAGTACCTCATCATGGAAAACCGGAAACAAAGAAGCAAAGTTTGAGCTAAATAATAAAAAGGAAATTCAGAAAGTGGAACTGAACACAAAATTAGTTCCGGATGCCGACGCCAAGAATAATGTATATGAAATGAAGAAGAAATAATTTCAGAAGTTTACTTAATCCTCCCCAAATTTGTGGGGAGGATGAGGTAACGGCAATTTTAAAACAGTTGCCTTTTGATACCGCATATAATTTTAGAACAACTTTTAAATCATTAATGAACAACGAAATCAGAGTATTATAAATTAAAAAAATATCTTTTATAATATTGATGATGCTCTGTCTTTTGCCGCATATTGATGCAGCCGTTGCTCTCGCCCTTGGAATTATTTTCAGTCTTGCTTTTGGTAATCCGTTGCCAAAATTTTCAGCAAACTGGAGCAAGAAACTTTTACAAATTTCGGTAATTGGACTTGGATTTGGAGTTGGGATTGGAAGTGTACTTCGCGAAGGGGAAAAATCCATTGTTTATACAATTGTTGGAATAGTTTTTACTCTCTTGTTTGGTGCCGCAATCGGAAGAATGCTGAAAGTAAATACGACTACTTCCCGGTTGATCTCTTTTGGAACCGCTATTTGCGGCGGCAGCGCGATCGCCGCTCTTGCGCCGGTTATTAAAGCTAAGGATGAAGAAGTCGCTGTGTCTCTGGCAACTGTTTTCACACTCAACGCAGTTGCGCTATTTCTTTTTCCAATCATTGGACATTTATTAAAATTAAATCAGCAGTCATTTGGAATCTGGTCCGGTCTGGCAATTCACGATACAAGCAGTGTTGTCGGTGCAGCTTCATCATACGGGCACGAAGCACTGATGACCGGTGTTACTGTGAAACTTACAAGAGCATTGTGGATAACCCCGTTTGTTATTGGTTTTGCAATCTTCGGAAAATCAAAAAGTAAAATTACAATTCCATATTTTATTTTCGGATTTATTGCCGCTGCGATAATCAGCTCTCTTTTCCAATCACAAAATTATATCTGGAATGAATTGGCGTTTGTGGCTAAACGGCTTTTGGTTGTAACTCTTTTTCTTATTGGAACAGGATTAAGCAGAGAAACAATTAAAAGGGTTGGGGTTCAACCGATGGCTCAAGGAATTATTCTATGGATGATAGTAAGCATAACCACACTAACCGCAATTTTATTGAAAGTCATTCAGTACTGATCACTTTTCAAAATTGCTTGATTACTTTTTTTCTTTTTTGAATTTGATTTGAATGTTTACAATTTCCGGTCGGCTTCCGGTTCTGATAGGCGGACCCCAACCGCCCACTCCGCATGAAACGTAATAATGAGTGTTTCCTCTAATCTCATAACCCCAGGCCAAATCATAAATTTTTTCTATTATATAATTAATCGGCCAAAGCTGACCGTTGTGTGTATGTCCCGAAAGTTGAAGATCAATCCCGTTTTCAAATGCTTCATTTAAACCAAAGGGCTGGTGATCCATCATTATAATCGGAAAAGATTTATCAACTCCCGTTAAAAGTTCTGTTAAATTTTTTCTTTGTTTACCGGAAAATTGTCTGATTGAACGGTCTTCTCTTCCAACCACATAAAAAGAATCATCTATTTTTACGGAAGAGTCTCTTAATTCAGCGATGCCGTGAGCGGTAAGATATTTTACCGCGGCTTCAACTCCGCCGATATACTCGTGATTTCCTGTAATGGCAAAGACTCCAAATTTCGATTTTAAACGCACCAGTTCTTCACCCACATTGTTCTTGATTACGGGATTTATGTCCTCATCAATTATATCTCCGGCAAGTAGAATTATATCCGGTTTTAGCTCGTTGATTTTATTTACAAGATTATTAAGAAAAGATTTGCCTAGGATTGTTCCCAGGTGAAGATCCGAAGCCATTACAATGTTAAGAGAACTTAATTCGCCCGCTTGCTTGTTGATTTTGAATTTGTATGTCCTTGTGTTGATAGTCCTTGTGTTGATATAACCGCCGGCGACGGTTATTATCACAAAGACAAGCACAACAAGAGCGGTTACTTGTTTTGTTTTTTCTATGTTAGCCGTAATAAACGAAGGAAAAAACGGAATGATAAGATTTATTAATCTGAGGGAATCGATAAGTATTAAAGAGAGAAAAAAATAGAACATGAACGCTATCCAGAATGAGCCGACCCAGATTAAAATATCGCTAAAAAAAGAAATCCAGACGCGTTCTAAAAATCGACCCGCAATAAAAGAGATAACTACAAAAATTCCCGTAACAAGATAGATCGTTTTATACGATTCGGGAATTACAGAAAGACCCCGCCGGAGAATATAGAAGTTGATTAATCCGTAGACAGAGAAAACAATTCCGAAGAAAATTAACTGCTGAGATAGTTTCATAATCCATTAAACAAATAATTAATAATCTAGTTCATAATTTGGAATGTAATTTGAAAGCGAAAGCAAGTCTCTATTTCCGTCTCTGATAATAAGAAGTATTCTAGTTTCGATCCCGTCTTTTAATCACCGCTTTTTCATAGAGAGCGACGTACTTTTCTGCAGATTTTCTCCACGAGAAATCTTTGCGCATGCCATTTAATTGTATTCTGTTCCAATTCTGTTTATTAGAAAAATCATTCACGGCACGTTGAACGGAATGAATAAGTGCATCTAAAGAATACTCATAAAAAGAAAATCCGGTTCCTTCTCCCGTAACTTTAGATTCACCCCAATCTTGAACAGTATCCGCAAGCCCACCGGTTCTTCTAACAACGGGAACCGTTCCGTATTTCAGAGCGTAAATCTGCCCGAGTCCGCACGGCTCGAAACGCGAAGGCATCAAAAAAATATCTGCGCCCGCCATTATCAGATGAGAAAGCTCATCATAAAAACCAAGGTAAACCGAAACTTTCTTAGAATATTTTTTTGACATTTTTCTAAACATCTCTTCATAAATCGCTTGACCGTTTCCAAGAATTACCCACTGGGCATTTAACTCCATCAACCGGTCAACACCGGCACTTACTAAATCAAATCCTTTCTGCTCGACAAGGCGGGAAACAATTCCAATCAAGGGAATGTTTTCATCAAAGGGAAGATCTAAACGCGTTAGCAAAGTTTTTTTGTTCTTTATTTTTGAAGAGAGATCTTTGGTTGAATAATGGAATGGAATATTTTTATCCTTCTCCGGATTCCATATGTTATAATCAACGCCGTTTAATATTCCGTAAAGATCATTTTTTCTAACGGATAAAATTTCATTCATTTCTTCGCCATATTCCGGAGTTAAAAGTTCGCGGGCGTAAGTTTCGCTAACTGTATTAATTATGTCCGAAGTTAGAATTGCTGTTTTCAAGAAATTAATATCGCCTTTGTGCTCTGCAATTCCGCCGGACGAAGCGTGTTCTAAGTCGAACTCTGATTTTATAAAAGCATCTTTTTTAAATTTGCCTTGATATGCAATATTATGAATTGTAAAAACAGTTGCCGTCTTTTCGAACAAGCGGTCCCAACCGTAATTTTCTCTAAGCAGCAGCGGTATTAAGCCCGTGGGCCAATCGTTGCAATGGATTATATCGGGCGCCCATTGAAGACGCTGGAGAATTTCAATAACACTTTTAGAAAAGAGAATAAACCGCTCATCCTCATCTTTATCGTTAGTGTAAAGTTCATACCGGCAGAAATAATGGGGACAATCAACGAAGTAAAAGATAACGTTACAATCCTTTTGCCGTGAAGAATAAACCGTAACAGTGTAACTCTTGCCGGCAACCTGAATCGGGATCTCGCCAAGTTCCGGTAAGTGTTGTAGTTTATATTCTGCGTCAGTAATTGTATTGTACTTCGGAAGAAATACCTTTACTTCATGCTCAAGTTTTGAAAGTTCAATTGGAAGAGCCCCCGCAACATCACCCAGTCCGCCCGCTTTTGCATATGGAAAAACTTCGCTTGCCGCGAATGCAATTTTCATTTAGTACTTTTATTTGTTGGTGCAAAAATAGTGAAAGAATATAGAATGAAGAAGTTCACACAAAAAAAGTATTAATCAATCTTAATTCTCACATCAACTGCGTAATATTTATTGTCTTCACCGACAATCAGCGGGTTCAAATCAAATTCAGTTATGTTTTTATTTTCTGCCATCATTCTAGCGCATGAAAGGATAATCCGTTTTAGCTCTTTCATGTTGCACGGCTCTTCTCCGCGGATTCCCTGCAGAATTTTTCCGATCACTGTTTCATTTATCATATCATCAACGTCATCATCGCACATATAAGCGGATTTAATAGAAGTGTCGCAGATTATTTCCACATACTTACCGCCGGTACCGAACATTATTACCGGACCGAATGAAGCGTCCCGTACACCGCCGATAAGTATTTCATGTTTTGTCTTTACAAACGGCTGGATTAAATATTCCTCAACAATAAAATGAAAACGGGAAAAACTTTTCTCGATTTCAACGGCTTTGATTAACAACTCTTCTTTTGTCTTTATATTTAGTTTAACCGCATTAATCTCTGACTTATGAATAATCTCATGATTAATTCCTTTAAGTACGACCGGATATTTTATTCCTCCGTTAAGTTCTTTAAGTGTCTCCGGAGAGATTAATTTATTCTGTATTAACGGAATATCATAATCATTGCAAACCCGGCTGACTTCTATTTGCGAAAGGAACCCGCTCTTAAATTCGTATTTTTTTGATTTGGCATTGAGAAGATCAAGATATTGCCGGTGATTATTTTTCAAACGCTCGCGTGAAGCCGAGAACATAAGCATATTTGAAAGTACTTCTGTGGGATCTTCCGGATTTCTGAAAAGCGGCAAATTTTTCTCAGAAAATTTTCTGTATTCATCCCAGAACTCAGGCAGAGGCATATCCACTTGAAGGATCGGCTTTTCTGAATGGATAGAATAAATAGCTTCTACAACCTCGAATGGTTGAACCATCACCGGTTGCACAAAAATTGAAATAACCGCATCAACATTTTCATCTTCTAAAATAATTTCAATTACACGTTTAAATGTCGCTGCATCGGCGCCGGGCAAAAGATCAACCGGGTTTTCGACGCTTCCTTCCGGATGAACTACTTCGCGCAGAAGTTTTTTTGTTTCGTTTCCCAAAACGGTGAGAACAAGATTTTCCCGCTCAAGCGTGTCCACTGTTAAAATACCGGGACCGCCAGCATTGGTTACAACAGCAACTTTATTTCCTTTCGGTATTGGAAAATTCTCAAATCCTTTTGCCGTGTTGAAAAGTTCATTAAGATCGGAAACACGGATAATTCCAAACTGCTTCATCAATGCATCAACAACTTTATCTTTACTACTCAATGCACCGGTGTGTGACGACGCGGCTTTCATGCCGCTTGCTGTCTTTCCGGCTTTCAGAACGATTGCCGGTTTTGTAATATCGCCGGTTATAAACGGCTTAATAAAATTTTCACCGTTTATAAAACTCTCCAGATAAAAAGTAAGTGTTTTAATGTTTGAATCATTTTGCCAAAATTCAAGCATATCGTTTTCATTTATGTCGGCTTTGTTTCCAACGCTAATGAAATGAGCAAACTTAATATCTGTTTCACGTAATGAATTTAATACTGCTGCGCCAAGAGCTCCGCTCTGAGATAAGAACCCAGTGCTTCCCATTTCCGGTTTTTCTGCTACAAATGTTGCGTTGAGCTTTACGCCTTCAAGTGTGTTGATGATTCCCATACAGTTCGGTCCGACCATTCGCGCACCGGAGTTTTTAATCTTCTCAATAATTTTTTTTTCTAACTCTTCGCCTTCTTTGCCTATCTCTTTGAATCCCGCGGTAATAAGAACAATTGCCCTAACTCCTTTTGCAAGCAAACTATCTATTGTGTCTTCAACAAATTGTTTTGGAACAACTACAATTGCAAGATCAATCTCTGCTGGTATTTCATTAATATTTTTAAAACATTTGTAACCAAGTATCTCTTCTGCTTTCGGATTAACCGGATAAACATTACCCTTAAAGCCGTAACTCTTAATTGTATTCAGCAATTCATAGCCGATGCTTTTCGCTTTTGTTGAAGCGCCGGCAACACAAACCGATCCGGGATAGAAAAAATTTTTGATATATCTCATGTATGCTTTCTTCAATAATAGATTGATTTTAAAAACGATTCAAAAATAAGGAATCCGACACCGACATTCCTTGATTGGACGATCAAACTAAATGTTATTGTTTCATTAAAAAAGATGTTATATATTTTATTAGAACATCGGAAAAACACGCAAATGTCTGAAGATAAATTGTTAGAGCAATTCGAAAAACGGATTGAGGCAGGCGAAATAATTGAACCAAAAGATTGGATGCCGGAACGATACAGAAAACAATTGATAAGAATGATGAGCCAGCATGCCCACTCAGAAATTGTTGGAATGCTGCCGGAAGGAAATTGGATAACACGCGCGCCATCGCTGCGTAGGAAAATGGTCATTCTTGCAAAAGTACAGGACGAAGCCGGACACGGACTTTATATATACAGCGCTACGGAAACATTAGGCGTGGATCGATCGGAACTGATCCAGCAGCTGCTCGATGGAACAGCGAAGTACTCAAGCATTTTTAATTATCCAACTTTAAGCTGGGCAGATATAGGAACAATAGGTTGGTTTGTTGACGGAGCGGCAATTGTGAACCAAACGATGCTTGCAAAATGTTCTTATGGACCGTATGCACGCGCAATGGTCCGAATTTGTAAAGAAGAAAATTTTCACAAAAAACAAGGATATGAAATAGCCGCTACACTTTCGAGCGGAACTCCGCAACAGCACGAGATGATTCAAGATGCGGTTAACAGATGGTGGTGGCCGTCTCTGATGATGTTTGGTCCTTCAGATAAAGATTCGGCAAATTCAGAAGAACTCATGAAGTGGAAAGTAAAATTAAAAGGAAACGATGAACTTCGACAGCGATTTGTTGATCTAACAGTTCCACAGGCACAAGCAATTAATATTACTCTTCCGGATCCGGATTTAAGATTGAACGAGGAAACGGGTCATTATGAATTCGGGAAAATTGACTGGGAAGAATTTTGGAAAGTAGTAAAGGGAAACGGTCCCATGAACAAAGAGCGAATTAAAGCAAGAAGGGATGCTCACGAAAGCGGAAGATGGGTCCGGGAAGCCGCAATTGCGTATGCAGAAAAAAAACAATTGAAAAGTGTTTAATTATCCGTAAGAATTATCAGTTATTAATTTGATGAGTTAAAATGATTAACGACAATAATCAAAGCGATTGGAAAGTCTGGGAAGTTTTTATCCAATCAAAAACCGGTGAGCCGCATTCTCACGCCGGCAATGTTCACGCCGCAGATCCGGAAATGGCTCTGCAAAACGCGAGAGATGTTTATTCACGCCGGAACGAAGCAATAAGTTTGTGGGTTGTCCCATCCGATCAAATTGTGTCAACGTCCCCTTCGGACAGTGGACCATTCTTTGAGCCATCAAACGAAAAAATTTACCGCCATCCTCAATTTTATAAAGTTCCAAAAGGGGTAAGAGGATTTTGATGGTAGAAGAACTAAAACCAGAAACACGGAATTGTTTGTTCGAATATTTGGTTCGGCTAGGCGATGATAAATTAATTTTGGGACACAGACTTTCCGAATGGTGCGGTCACGCACCGATTCTTGAAGAAGATATCGCCCTTGCAAACATTGCTTTAGATTGCATTGGACAGGCGAGCGCTTTTCTTACTCTTGCTTCGGAAGTAGAGAATGAGGGTCGGACTGAAGACGACCTTGCTTATTTCCGGAATGAAACTCAATTCAAAAATCTGCTCTTGGTAGAACAACCGAATAGAGACTTTGCTTATACGATCACCCGGCAATTCTTTTATTCAGTATTCGCAGTTC
The DNA here is from genome assembly GCA_026390795.1 of Ignavibacteriales bacterium. NCBI lineage: Bacteria > Pseudomonadati > Ignavibacteriota > Ignavibacteria > Ignavibacteriales > Ignavibacteriales bacterium. The sequence continues at coordinate 1,333,677 of JAPLFG010000003.1, read as the reverse complement.
ATTATTTTCAAGAATTATCCAACAGCAAATTTGAGCCGCTCGCCGGAATTTCATCTAAAATAGTTAAGGAAACAACTTATCATTTGCGTCACTGCAAAGAATGGATCCTTCGGCTTGGTGATGGAACAGAAGAAAGTCACAAGAGAACACAAGAAGCAATTGACGATTTATGGAGATTCACGGATGAATTGTTTTTCAAAAACGAAATAGATGAACTATTGATACGAGAAATATTTTCGGTAGATCCCGGGTTGATTAAACCGAAATGGAAAAACGATGTTGAAAAAATTTTGGACCAGGCAACGTTGACAATTCCTAAAGATGAGCTGATGCATACCGGCGGAAGACATGGAATTCATACAGAACATCTTGGTCACTTGCTTGCCGAAATGCAAATTGTTGCGCGCTCTTTTCCAACGGCAAAGTGGTAACAGTTAATATTCTATTTGTCAGTTACAATCAATCCAGAAATAGACAATTATGATTCAAACGAAAACTGAAATAATTAATCTGCTCTCTGAAATTTACGATCCGGAAATTCCGGTAATTAACATTGTTGAAATGGGAATACTGCGAAACGCGTTTTATGAAAACGAAAAGCTAATTATTGAAATCACTCCGACTTATTCGGGCTGTCCGGCAATGAAAGTAATTGAGGATGAGATACTTGATCTCATGCATTCGAACGGGTATAAAAATGTGGAGGTAAAAAAAAGTTATTTGCCAGCATGGACAACAGATTGGATGAATTTAGAGACTAAGAATAAATTAAGAGAATATGGAATAGCACCGCCAGAAAACAGAGCGGACGTAGAGTGTCCATTTTGCGGATCATCTAACACAAAATTAACAAGTATTTTCGGATCGACTGCGTGCAAGTCTCTTCATTTTTGCAACAGCTGCGTTCAGCCGTTCGAACGCTTTAAATGTATTTAGGAATAATTCCGAATGGATTATAAATCAATTAAATATTCGGTCGAACAAAAAATTGCTTTGATAAAACTAAACCGTCCGGAAGTGCTGAATAGTTTTAACAAAGAGATGGCAAAGGAATTTCAAGAGGCATTAATAAGATCGCGAGATTTTAAAGAGGTTCACACAATTTTAATTACAGGAGAAGGAAAAGCTTTTTGTGCCGGACAGGATCTTTCCGAAACTGTTCCGCGAGACAAACCAATGGCAGACGTTGGTGAATTGGTGCGGGAGAGCTACAACCCGATAATTATGCTCTTAAGAGAAATAGAAAAACCAATAGTTTGTTCCGTAAACGGGACAGCTGCTGGTGCTGGCGCGAACATAGCACTCGCTTGCGATATAACCGTCGCTTCTGAGAAAGCAATATTTATACAGGCCTTTTCGAAGATCGGACTGATACCGGACAGTGGCGGAACTTTTTTCTTACCCAGATTAGTAGGATTGCAAAAAGCATCTGCTATGATGATGCTGGCAGAAAAAATTTCGGCTGAAGATGCACTTAAATACGGAATGATCTATAAAACATTTCCCGGAGACCAGCTTTTTGAAGAATCATTTAAAATTGCCAAGCATCTTTCGACTCTACCGGCAAAAGGATTGGGATTGACCAAACGTGCTCTTAACAAATCACTCCACAATGACCTCGCCTCACAATTGAAACTGGAAGAAGAATTACAAATTGAAGCAAGTCATACATATGATTATCAAGAAGGAGTTAAAGCATTTTTAGAGAAGAGGAATCCCGATTTTAGGGGCGAATGATTATAAGTAAAACTAATATTTTGATCGGGATAATCGGTGCCGGAACAATGGGATCCGGTATTGCCCAGGTTGCCGCAACAGCGGAGTACCGTGTTTTTATTTTTGATGATAATAAAGACGCTGTCGTAAAAGCAAAAAATGGAATTCAAGACTCGTTAAACAAGCTTCGGCAGAAAAAAAAAATAACCGATACAGAATGCAAGGAAATATTTTCACGGATCATTTTTGCCGATCGAATTGAAATGCTGTCCGGATGCAATTTTATCTTAGAAGCAATTGTTGAAGAGATTTCGGCAAAACAAAATTTATTTAGAATTCTTGAAAGATTAGTCTCTACTGAAGCAATATTAGCAACAAATACATCATCTCTTTCAATAACATCAATTGCTGAAGCGCTCATAAAAAAGGAGAGGTTAATCGGGGCTCACTTTTTCAATCCGCCGGTGCTTATGCCTCTTGTAGAAATTGTTCCCGCAAAAAATACATCGCAAGAGACAATTGATTTTACACGGGAGTTGATCGGCTCATGGGGAAAAACAACCGTGATATGTAAAGACACTCCGGGATTTATAGTCAACCGTGTCGCGCGACCGTTTTATTTGGAAGCGTTAAGAATTCTTGAAGAGGGCACTGCAGATGTCAGAACAATTGATGATGCAATGAAAGAAATCGGCGGATTCAAAATGGGTCCGTTTGAATTGATGGATTTAATAGGAAATGATATTAATTATAAAGTCACGGAAATGATTTTTATCCAAACTAATAATGATCTCAGATATGAACCGTCAAAAATTCAAAAAGAAATGGTAGAGAAAAATTTATTGGGAAGAAAAAGCGGTAAAGGATTTTACGACTATAATAATCCGGCACAAAGCATTCGATCAAACGAAGATAAAATTCTAAAAGAAAAAATATTTATGAGAATAGTCTCTGTTATTATAAATGAAGCGGCAGATCTGGTTTTATCTGAAACAGCAACAATACAAGATATTGATAAAGCGATGAGATTGGGCGTAAGTTATCCAAAAGGACCTCTGCTTTGGGCAGATGAACTTGGAATAGATAAAATTGTTGCAGAGATACAATCGCTTTACGGTCTTCAAAAAAAAGAACGATACAAAGTTTCGTCATTACTTATCAAGATGAACAAGTACCGGGAAAAATTTTACGTAAATCAAGTGAACTCATTAACCTAAAAGAAAATATTTATGAAGTCGGAAGCATATTTAATAGATGCAATCAGAACACCGATTGGAAAATTGGGCGGAGCGCTCGCCCACACCAGGGCAGATGATCTAGCAGCATTAACAATAAGCGAGATCATAAAAAGAAATCCATCGATAGATCCCTTAAAAATCGATGAAATAATTTTCGGCTGCGCTAACCAGGCGGGAGAAGATAATAGAAATGTAGCTCGAATGGCGTCACTACTTGCAGGAGTTCCATACTCAGTTCCGGCAGAAACAGTAAACAGATTATGCGCTTCCGGAATGAGTGCGATCATTAATTCATCGCGTGCAATAAAAGTCGGAGACGGAGATTTATTTATTGCGGGCGGAGTTGAAAATATGACCCGTGCCCCGTTAGTAATGTCTAAAGTGGAATTTGCATTTTCAAGCGAACAGGAAATATACGACTCATCAATAGGGTGGAGGTTTGTTAATCCCAAGATGAAAGCAATGTACGGCATCGATTCAATGGGCGAGACCGCAGAGAATCTTGCTGGGTTATACAAAATATCGCGAGAAGCTCAAGATAAATTTGCGTACAATTCTCAAATGAAAGCATGCCGGGCGCAAATGAATGGTAGATTAGCAAAAGAAATTATACGCATTGATGTACCTCAAAAAAAAGCCGGAACAATAATTTTTGAATATGACGAATTTGTAAAACCGAACACGACTGTTGAAATTCTTTCTACACTTAAACCGGCATTTAGAAAAAATGGAACCGTCACAGCCGGGAATGCTTCCGGAATTAATGATGGCTCATGCGCGCTTTTACTTGCGTCTGAGAATGCAATTAAAAATTTCGAATTGAAGCCTCGCGTAAAAATAATAGCTTCTGTTTCAGTTGGAGTTGAGCCGAGAATTATGGGAATTGGTCCGGTTGATGCAACAAAAAAGGTCTTAGAAAAATCCGGTTTGAAGCTGGATGAAATTGATATTATAGAATTGAATGAAGCTTTTGCAGCGCAGAGTTTAGCCGTACTGATGGAATTAAAAATTGATCCACATGATAGAAGACTAAATCCAAACGGCGGGGCAATTGCGCTTGGTCATCCGCTTGGAATGTCCGGTGCGCGGCTGATTCAAACCGCAATGATTGAATTGGAAGAGACGCACGGAAGATATGCATTATGCACAATGTGTGTTGGTGTTGGACAGGGCGTTGCAACAATAATTGAACGGGTGTAATTACTATGATTTATAAATTTAACGGATACCGCCCGGTTATTCACAAATCCTCTTTTGTACATAAAACGGCAAGTGTTATCGGCAATGTTTCGATAGGGAAAAATGTGTACGTTGGTCCCGGTGCCGTAATCCGCGGCGATTGGGGCGAAATAATAATTGAAGACGGATGCAATGTTCAGGAGAATTGTGTGATTCATATGTTTCCCGGTGTAACGGTAAGGTTGCAAGAATCCGCACATATCGGGCACGGTGCAATTATACATGGCGCTACGATCGGGAAAAATTCTTTGATAGGAATGAATGCTGTAATAATGGATAATGCAGATATCGGCGATGAATGTATCATCGGCGCGCTTTGTTTTGTTCCGGCAGAAATGAAAATTCCAAAACGAAAAGTCGCGGTTGGTAATCCCGCCAAAATAATTAAAGATGTTAGTAATGAAATGCTGGAATGGAAATCGGAAGGAACTCAATTATACCAGCTTCTTCCGAAACAGCTTTATAATACTCTTGAAGTTTGCAAACCATTGCGGAAAAAATCCAATAGAAAAACAAAACAAGCGGTTAATTATAAAACATGGAAAGAATCGAAACTTGGGAAATAAAAAGGCATACTCATGATTAGATTGAAATCGTACTCACAAGGGAATTGGGTTGAAGGAAAAGAAAAATTTAAGAAGTTATATCACCCGATAACAAACGAGGTCATCGGTGAGATTTCCTCTTGTGGAATCGATTTTAATGGGATGGTAAAATATGCAAGAGAAACCGGCGGATCTAAGCTGCGTGAAATGACGTTTCACCAACGCGCAAGAATGCTCAAAGAAATGGCACAATATTTAATGAGTCGTAAAGAGGAATTTTATCCTCTTTCTTATATGACTGGCGCGACTAAAATTGATTCGTGGATCGATATCGAAGGAGGCATCTCAACTTTTTTTACTTACGCGAGCAAAGGAAGACGGGAACTGCCAGATGAAATATTTTATGTAGACGGTGCCTCAGAAAATTTATCGAAGAACGGAACATTCATCGGTCAGCATATTTGCGTTCCTCTTCACGGAGTGGCGGTTCATATAAATGCATTTAATTTTCCTTGCTGGGGAATGCTCGAAAAATTAGCTCCTACATTTCTTGCCGGAATGCCCGCAATAGTAAAACCGGCGTCCGCAACAGCATATCTTACAGAAGCATTAGTGCGTGTAATGGTCGAATCGAAAATTCTTCCGGAAGGAACGCTACAATTAATTTGCGGTGATACTGGAGATTTGTTAAATCATCTCGGCGGGCAAGATGTAATTACATTCACCGGTTCTGCAGAAACGGGAATCAAATTAAAATCTCACCCGAATATTATTAGAAATTCGATCCGCTTTAATATGGAAGCCGATTCTTTGAATTGTTCAATTCTCGGTCCCGATGTTTCAACTGAAATGGAAGAATTCAATCTCTTCATTAAAGAAGTAGTAAATGAAATGACAACAAAAGCCGGACAGAAGTGTACAGCAATTCGCAGAACGATTGTTCCGGCTAGCCAATTGCAGAATGTTGTGAATGCGTTAAAAGAAAGATTGGCAAAAATAAAAATCGGAAATCCAAAAGAAGAGGGAATTAGAATGGGCCCGCTTGTGGGAATTTCTCAAGCAGAAGATGTGAAGAAAAAAATTGCGGTCTTGAAAAAATCCAGTGAAGTAGTTTATGAAACAGCTGGAAATGATGGCGCATTTATGAGTCCGCTTTTGCTTCAATGTAATTTTCCTCTTGAAAGCGATGAGCCGCACGAGATTGAAGCATTCGGTCCAGTCAATACCGTAATGGCTTACAATTCGCTTGATGATGCAATCAAAATTGCAAACAAAGGAGGAGGAAGTTTAGTTGGTTCTCTTTTTACTGCCGATAATGAAGTCGCCAAAAAAATCGTTATGGGAATCGGCTCGTACCACGGTAGAATAATGATAATCAATAAAGAATGCGCAAAAGAATCAACGGGGCACGGATCGCCTATGCCGCATCTTACACATGGCGGTCCCGGACGAGCGGGCGGCGGAGAAGAACTTGGGGGAATCCGCGGAATAATGAAATATATGCAGCGGGTTGCGCTTCAAGGAGACCCGTCAACGATATCAATAGTTTGCAATCAATGGATTAAAGGCGCACGGCAAATTTCAGATGAGGTTCATCCCTTCAAAAAATATTGTGATGAATTGCAGATCGGAGAAACATACATTACAAAAACAAGAACCGTAACGGAAAACGATGTAATTAATTTTGCAAATATCAGCGGTGATTATTTCTACGCGCACTTTGATGATGATGCCGCACGAGCGTCAATTTTTGAAAAACGAGTTGTGCACGGTTACTTTGTATTATCTGCTTCTGCCGGATTATTTGTAGATCCCGATCCCGGTCCCGTTCTCGCAAATTACGGATTGGAAAATCTACGGTTCACAAAACCGGTTTATATCGGGGATACAATTCAAACAAAACTGATTTGCAAACAGAAGACAGCCAAAGAAAAACGTGAAGGTGAAATTCCTCAGGGTATTGTCGTGTGGTATGTGGAAGTCACAAATCAGAATTTGGAAATTGTTGCCGTGTATGATATTTTGACTTTGGTGAAAAGAAAAGAATTATAAAATTTTTTGAAAGGAAGACTTTGCCGGAACAAATAAAAATCTCCGTAATATTTCCGGTAACACCAAAAAGAATTTACGATGCTTGGCTGAACGGAAAAAAACATTCCGCGATGACTGGCGCAAGCGCTACTTCATCAAATAAAATCGGTGGTAAATTCACCGCATGGGATAAATATATCAGCGGTAAAAATCTTGAACTTGTTCCGAACAAAAGAATTTTACAAGCGTGGCGCTCTACGGAATTTTCGAAAGACCATCTGGATTCTTATTTGCTTATAAAACTTGAAGAAGTTAAAAACGGAACAAAAGTCAGTATAGTTCACACGGAAATACCGGACGGAACAGGCGCAGCATACAAGAAAGGATGGAAAGATTTCTACTTTGCACCAATGAAAAAATATTTTGTTAAATAACACACTCCTCAAAATGAAAGTAAAAATACTATTGTTTCTTACTGTACTGTTTTTTATGACTCTTTTAAATGCGGCTTCTGAAGACGGGACAGAAAGGAAAAACCCGACCGGCACTTCAAAGTATTCAGAACACAAGATTTCACAAGACACAATTCATTTTATAAACAAAACCATGGCTAAGGATTTTGTCTTTGTAATGAGGGATAAGAGTGTTAATCCCGATACAATTTATAAAAACGAAAATGGGGAGCTGTTCTTTAATACAAATCAAGTTGGATATTTCCGCACAAAAAACAAGTTTGATAATTACAAATTACATTGTGAATGGAAGTGGCTCGAAAAAGCAACAAACAGCAACAGCGGGGTTCTGATTTATACACAAGAACCGGATTCGGTTTGGCCCAAATGTATTCAGGTGCAGCTTAAGCAGAAAAGAGCCGGTGATTTAATAGCGATGAACGGTGGGATGATTGCCGAAGCTGCCGGTAAACCAAAAGATACCGCCGAGAGACTAGCCGATTCGAATGAAAAAGAAAATGGAAAATGGAATTACTTTGATGTTATATGCACGCCGGATTCACTAATTGTTTATGTTAACGGCGCTTTGCAAAATAAAGGAACGAAAGTTAATTTAACCGAAGGTACAATCGGTTTTCAATTGGAAGGAAAACCGGTTTACTTTAGAAATATTTATATAATTAAATAATCACTTGCTGCAAAGTTTTCTAACGATAGGAATTTGGTTTGAAAAAGGTTCACTTTGTCATCAATGGTCGTTTTAAACACACAGAAAGGACGATCAAGGAAATTGAAGAAGCATTTGACGATGAGTTTTTAGTTTGGGTTTCGGTTACAAACGGAAATGGACACGCAATAGAGCTTGCCCGCAACGCGGTATTGAGCGGAACAGATTATCTTATTGCTGCCGGCGGAGATGGCACAATGAGCGAAGTTGTAAACGGCATAATGCAAGTTGAAAAATCTAAAAGAGAAAATTTGATTGTGGGGCTTTATCCGTTCGGAAGCGGTAACGATTTTGCACGTACATTTAAGCTATCTAAAAAACTTTCCGATCTACAAAAATTGATGCGGGATAATTCAGTTAATCAGATTGATATTGGAAGACTTGAATACAAGAATATGAAAGGGGAAGATTCAGTTCGTTACTTCAACAACATTACCGACATTGGTTTAGGTGCTGAGGTTGCCAAGAGAGTTAATGAAGGGAAGAAAATTTACGGACCGAACTTCGATTTTTTCAAAGCAACAGTACTTGGCTTCTTGAACTACAAGCGAAAACAATTGAAAATCGAATCGGAAAATTTTAATTGGAGTGGGAGATTGCTAATACTTTGTCTCGCCAACGGGAAGTATTTCGGAAGCGGTTTGGGAATAGCGCCCCAGGCAAAAATTAATGACGGAAAAATATCAATAACTCTTGCCGCCGATGTAAGTCTTTTCGACTATCTAAAAAATTTATCTAGAATTCGAAAATGTCTGCCTGTCGACCATCCGCAGATAATTTATAAAGAGGTTGAGAATTGTTCCATTGAACCGATAGGAACAGAATGTTTAATAGAAGCCGACGGCGAGATGATCGGTAAAATTCCGCTTAAAGCATCAATGCTTCAGAATGAAATAAATTTTTTAGCTCAGAAAAATGTCTGATCTTTTCTTTTGAGCCTCAAACGATTATTACGAATTAAGAACTTTATTCAACTTAACATTTTTATTTCTAAGATCGCGACCACCCTCAAGAATCGATTTTAAATTAGCAAGACAAAAAGTCCAGCAGCATCGTTATTATTTTTTAAATAGTTGATTTGTAAAAGGAGGATTCTGCGGAATCGTTATTACGTTGTATTCATGTTTGGCGGCAAGATGACATGAATTGCAAGTGTTTGTTAAAGTTCGAAACGCTTTCTCGAATTCAACAACATTCTTATTCGTAATAGCCGATGAAACGCCATCAAGTGCCGGGAAAATCATAGGGACTAATTTCGATTCTGTTCTCGCGGTTTCATATTTTTGAATATTGTCTAACGCTTCTCTTATCTCGCCAAGTTCATAATTAGAGAGATCCCAATTTTGATATTTACCCGCGAACCACAATTTGGCATGATGAACCTGTACCGTGCCCATTATCTCGCCAAATCCCGGTGTGTAACTGCTGTTCAATTTCGTCCGAAGGCTGTCAATCCGAAGTTCAAGCGATTTTGTTTTATCATTTTTACCGGTACACGAAACATGAATCAACGCAAGCAAGGACAAAGCTAATAAATATTTATTCTTAAACTTCATGTCACTTTCAAGGCTGAATTATGATCTATGAAAACGATTTTATTTTGTTATTCGTTCAAATCAATTAAGGACAAAGGTATAGTATCATAAAAAAAAGAATGAATACTTCTTCTTGAATAACCAAGTCATTTCTGAGCGTATTTCCAGTTCCTCGTTTTTCCTTCTGAAATCCATTCGAGCGATGTTGCAATTCTTTTGTTTCTTGTTTCATCCGTCTTAGCTTCGGTAATCCATTCAACATATTCTTTCTTTTTAGCAGGAGTAAAATTATTGAATGTCTCCAATGCCTTTTTCTTAGTCTTGAGAGCTTTTAAAAAATAAGACGGAATAACAAGCTCTTTCTTCTCTTTCGGTTTTGATCTGGGGGGATTCTTTACACCGTCTGCATTCAGCTTGGCAGCTTCTTTCAAAAATGAAATCAAAACTTTGTCCTTGGGAAGATCTTTTAGAGATTTGATCTTTCTAAGATGTCCCATTGCCGTTTCTGATTTTGCATTTGCAACTAGAATGGGATCTTTCATAAGTGATGCCTTCCAGAATACAATTGCACAATGTTCCTTAAATGCGGGCGACATACAATACGGACCTTTGTAGTCATAAGAAGGCATTCCCCATTTAATAGTTTCTTCAACATCGGGACAAGCTTTGTGAACCAGTTCTCTAAAATGTTCTAAGATTGGTTTAGCAAATTCTTTCGACTTCGCGATGTAAGCGTCAACGCGTGGATCTTTTTTGCCCATGTTAGTTTAATCTCCTTTCGATCTAAGATGTGTTTTAATTTATGTATCCTTATTTTAACTGTCAACAAAATGGAAATCCATGCGCTTTAAATTATATATAGAATACGAAGGCACCCGTTACAGCGGATGGCAGATGCAGAGGAATGCAAAAAGCGTACAAGGCAAATTAATGGAAGTTGCCGCGCAGATTTTCAAGGGTGAACGGGTTGATATTCAAGGTTCCGGAAGAACTGATGCCGGGGTCCATGCGTTATACCAGGTTGCTCATCTTGATGCTAAAACAATGCTGGCGCCTGAAATCATCAAGATGAAGTTTAACGATGAACTGCCTGCTGACATTTGCATTCTTGAAGTGGAAAAAACGCATCCAAATTTTCATGCGCGGCACGATGCAAAAAGCCGAAGCTACCTTTATCAAATATCAACACGGAGAACGGCATTTGGAAAACCGTTTGTCTGGTGGATCAAAGACAAACTGAATTTTGAAAAGATGGAAAAAACTTCAAAACTTTTTATCGGTATGCATGATTATGTTTCATTTGCCGATCAAGACGATCTCGAAAAATCGACCAAAGTTTTAATAGAAGATGTAGAAATGAAAATCGAGGGCGATTTAATCTTGATTCGAATTATCGGCTCGCATTTTTTATGGAAGATGGTTCGCAGAATGATCGGTGTACTTGTTGAAATTGGCAGAGGTAAACTCACCGAGAAAGATCTTAAATATTTTCTTGAGCACGAATCACCAACTCCCGCAAAATATACCGCACCGCCTTCAGGGCTTTTTCTTGAACATGTTACTTATGAGAACGAGCAGATGGAAAAAGATTTTGGCTCTACAATAAACATCTCTCCGTTTAGCCGGACAAGAAAGAAAATATGAGTTTAAGTTTCCAGATAAATGATAATAAACCGAAACTTAGAACCGTTTGGAAACTTCTATTCGCTGTTACGGTCTGGGGTCTGTCGTTCATTGCAACAAAACGAGCGCTGGTTGAAGTAAGTCCGGTTGTAATTGTATTTGTTCGCCAGCTTTTGGGTATATTATTTTTATCAGTTGTTCTAATCAAGCAAAAGAAAAGTTTTGCCGTTGATCTGCGAAAAGAAAAATGGATTATTGCCTTGGCGGCAATCGCATGCTTTCATTTATGGATTCAAGTCACCGGACTCCAATGGACAACCGCTTCTCATACCGGATGGATAATTGGTATTACTCCCGTGTTTATGGTGTTAATGGGGTTAGCGTTTTTCAAAGAAAAAATTACTCTCACACAAACAACCGGAATCGTAATATCATTTTTCGGACTCCTTTTTCTTGTCAGCAAGGGTGATTTTACTTCTCTCGATTTTATCAAAAACAAGGGTGATCTTCTGATTATTACAAGCTCAATAACCTGGTCTGGATTCTCTATTGCCAGCAAAAAAGCAACACTCACACTCTCGCCGGTTCTTACAACATTTTATTTATTTGTTATAGTTGCCGTTATTATAGCGCCGTTCACAATCAATCAACAGAACATTTCTGATGTTGTAAATCTTTCCGCAAACGGCTGGGGCACTATTTTATTTTTAGGAATTTTTTGTTCGGGAGTTGCCTATACATTATGGGCGCAGGCGTTAAGCGAGATGGATGCATCCCGAGTGGGCGTTTTTCTCTATATTGAACCGTTCGTTACTTTCTTCGGTTCATGGTTATTGCTGAACGAGCAGATTTCAATATTAACTTTTCTCAGCGGATTGATTATCATCGGTGGAGTGGTTTTAGTTAATAGAAAATAATATGAGATGTGAAGCGAAAAAAGTAAAACAAAAAACTTTTCAAATATTATTGAATGTAGTGGTTATATTAAGTCAGTTGAATTAGAATAAAGAAAATAATGAGGAAGCGATGATAGCAAAGAAATTATTAATCGGTATTGTAGCGTTAATTATCATTCTTTTAATACAAAGTTGCGGAGGAAAAGAAGTGGAAAATCCGGCAGATTTAGTTTTGATTAACGGTGTAATAGCAACGATAAATGACGCGAATCCTTATGCTGAAGCAATTGCAATTAAAGACGGAAAAATCTTTGCCTTCGGCTCAACAAGCGAAATTGAGAATTATCGTGGTAATAACACTCAGGTAATTGATCTCAATGGAAAATTTGTTATGCCTGGATTCAATGACAGCCACGCACATTTCCTTGGAATTGGTAATTCCAAACAAATCTTGGATTTGCACGGCGCTAAAAATTGGGATGAGGTAATAGCTATTTTTGCCAAAGCGGCGGAATCTTCAAAGCCGGGCGATTGGATTGTCGGCAGAGGATGGCATCAAGAAAAATTCGATCCTAAACCAAATCCAAATGTTAATGGGTATCCTGTTCATAATGAATTAAGCAAAGCTTCGCCAAATAATCCGGTAATGCTTACACACGCAAGCGGGCATGCAATATTCGCAAATGCAAAAGCGATGCAAATTGCCGGAGTTAACAGAAATACGGAAGATCCAGTAGGCGGAACAATAGAAAAAGACTCACTTGGAAATCCAATCGGTGTGTTTGAAGAGAACGCAGAAAATTTGATTAGAAATTTTTACAATGATTTTCTCGCAAAGCGAACTCCGGAACAGATTCTTGCTAATTATGAGCAGCAGGTTAAACTTGCTTCCGAGGATTGTCTTAAAAAAGGAATTACATCATGTGCCGACGCAGGTGAAACATTTGATGTTATTGACATACTCAAAAAATTTGCCGATGAAAAAAAATTGGGCGTTCGATTAAATGTGATGGTTGGCGATTCTCCTGCAATTATGAAAAAGAAACTGAAAGATTATTTTTTAGTTGGCTATGCAGATAATTTTCTGACTGTCCGTTCCATAAAACAATATATAGATGGAGCGCTTGGTTCTCGCGGAGCTTGGCTGCTTGAACCATACTCAGATTTACCGGATCATGTTGGCTCTAATGTTACGCCGATAGATGAACTGAAAAAAATTGCCGAGCTAGCTTTTGCTGATGGATTTCAGATGCGTATTCATGCCATCGGAGATCGAGGGAATAGGGAAGTATTAAACATTTACGAAGATGTTTTTAAGAAAAATAAAGATAAGAAAGATTTGCGCTGGTGCATTGAACATGCACAGCATTTATCGGCACAAGACATTCCCCGCTTTGCGCAGTTGGGGGTTATTGCAGCAATGCAGTCCGTTCACTGCACTTCCGATATGGGATTTGTTCCGGAGCGGCTTGGTGATAAACGTGCAGAGGAGGGGGCGTATGTTTGGAAAAAATTGATCAATAGCGGCGCAACAATTTGCAATGGAACCGATGCGCCGGTTGAAGACGTTGATCCCATTGCCTGTTTTTATTCTGCGGTTACTAGAAAAAATTCCGAAGGGAAAGTTTTTTACGGCGATCAAAAAATGACCCGGCTCGAAGCACTTAAATCGTATACAATCAACGGTGCATATGCAACGTTTGAAGAAAACATAAAAGGATCAATTCAAGCCGGTAAATTGGCGGATCTTGTTGTACTCTCAAATGATTTGTTAAAATGTTCCGATGACGAAATTAAATCAACGAAAGTGATGTTTACAATTGTTGGCGGCAAAATATTATATAGCGCTAAATAAATTTTGCTTTGTGAGCTTTTATTCAAAAAAGTTCTGCAACAAAAAACGTTTGCAAAATTCTTAAAAGGAAGATGAATGAAATCATTACTCACTATTCTGTCAGTTGCGGCATTACTTAGTACTAATATTTTTTCGCAAACGGAAGCCAATAAAAAGATGGCAGTCACAATGGATGATCTTCCTCTACAGCGAATTGGACATTTCGAAAGTAAGCAAAGCCGTTTGATAATGGACAAACTTATTGAAAAAATTAAATCTCAAGAGGCACCGATAGTTGGTTTTGTTAATGAAGAAAAATTACAATCAGACGGTAAAAACGATGAAGCAAAAATTGAACTTCTTAAAGATTGGTTAAATGCCGGACTTGATCTGGGCAATCATACGTACTCTCATAAGAGCGCTAACCGGGTACCGGTTGAAGAATACGAGAAAGATATTCTAGACGGCGAAAGAACAATAAAAAAATTAATAGAAGAGAAAGGGAAAAAACTTACTTACTTCAGGCACCCGTATCTTCAAACCGGAAGAAGTCTGGAAGTGAAAAACGAAATTGATAAATTTTTAATGGAACATAATTACGTAATTGCACCGGTAACCATTGATAATGGCGAATGGATCTTCGGCGGCGCATATGAAAAGGCAATTGATTCAAACAAGACCGGGATGATGAAACGTATCGGTGATGAATACATTTCATATATGAAGCGAAAACTAGAATATTGGGAAAGTCAATCAACTTCTCTATTTGGAAGAAATATTAACCACATTCTCCTCATTCATGCAAATACACTTAATGCCGATTACTACAGCAGACTTTGCGAAATGATTCGAACAGAAGGTTATAAATTTATTTCGCTTGAGGAAGCTCTTAAAGACGAAGCGTTTAAAACCAAAGATACATTTATCGGCGCTGGGGGAATTTCATGGATTCATAGATGGGCGGTAACTCAAGGGAAGAAAAAAGATTTTTTTGGAGATGAACCGAGTGTACCAGAATATATTATGAAATATGCTGAGGTTGATTCGGAATAAAACAAGATTTACATGAATTGGCGTCTTGACCTCAATGAAATTGATCTAATAGTGTGCGGGAAATAGATAAAATTAATTGAGTTACGATTTAAGTCAACCTTTCATATCTTTCAAAGTGAAGAGAAGCTATTTCAATACTATGAAACTATTCCGAATATAAAATATGTTTAACAAGTAAATCTAAACATAGAGGATAAAATGAATAAGCTGTTATTCTTTATTTCACTGATCTTTTTTGGCGTATCGTCTATCAATGCTCAAAGTGATGAATTTCTCCCGCGTCCTAGTCCTAATGCTTCGGTATCACAGACTATCGGATACACAACAATTGCAATTAAATATTGCAGACCGGGTGTTAAAGGAAGAAAAATATTAGGAGAAGTTGTTCCATACAATAAAGTGTGGAGAACCGGCGCTAATGAATCAACGACAATTCAGTTTACAACAAATGTAATGGTTGATGGGAATAAAGTTCCCGCTGGTATCTATTCTTTATTTACCATTCCCACCGAAAACGAATGGACGGTTATTCTGAATAAAGCTTACAAAAATTGGGGACTCGATTACGATGAAAAAGAAGATTATTTACGTTTTAAAGTTAAGTCGTCAAAAGGAAATTTCACGGAAAGATTAGAATATTCATTTGCAGAGATAACGGATAATTCTACGAATGTTCTCATCAATTGGGAAAATTTTCAAATCGCTTTTAAAATCGAAATTCATTTAGCGAACCAGTTTTATAAAGCAGTAACAGAAAAAATTGCACTTAATCCCGAAGATTGGTCAATCTATGCAGACGCGGCCCAGTATGCGGCAGACAATGAACTCTTATTGACAGATGCATTAAGATGGATAGATCAAGCGATCTCTATTAATAAAGTTTATACTGTATATTATATCAAAGCAAAAGTTCTGCTAAAGATGAATAAAACTACGGATGCCTTGAAAAGTCTGGAAACGTGCCGCAACTTAGGACGGACAGACAAGAATTGGGATACATTTATTTCGCGGGTAGATTTTCTTGAGAAACAAATTAAAAGCAAAATGAATTAACGGGAAATCTTTCCTTCCCAGGATTACAAATTATAATTATGAAAAATTTTGAGGTACCAAATATTTATCGAAGCTCTATTATCTCTAAATTGAAAGAGTTTCGTAAATCTGAAGATCCCCGCAAAAAAGATTTTTCGCCAACCGAATTGGATTTTGGACCGGTAAAATTTTTAATTGCCCGCCATTTTGGTTTTTGCTACGGCGTTGAAAACGCGATAGAGATTGCCTACAAAACAATAAAAGAAAATCCCGGCAAAAGAATTTTTCTTCTCAGCGAAATGATTCACAATCCTATGGTGAATTTAGAACTAGAGAGCCAGGGAATTCAATTTATTTTAGATACATACGGTAATCAGTTAATTGATTGGAGCGAAATAACCAAAGATGATATTGTTGTCATTCCCGCATTCGGCACTTCACTTGAAACTGAAGTTTTTCTAAAAGATAAGGGAATTGACACGGTTAAGTATAACACAACTTGCCCCTTTGTAGAAAAGGTTTGGAATCGAGCGGCAGAGCTGGGAAAGGCGAATTATACTGTTATTATTCATGGAAAATCCAAACACGAGGAAACTCGAGCAACATTTTCTCGAAGTAGGCAAAGCGCCCCCTCGGTTATTGTCCGGGATATTAAGGAAGCGGAAATTATTTCAAAGATAATTCAAGGTGAAATAGCTGGCGAAGAGTTTTATAAGTACTTTGCAGAAAGATATTCAACCGGATTTGATGTTGAAAAAAATCTAATTCGAGTAGGTGTTGTTAATCAAACGACAATGCTTGCATCGGAAACCGAAGCAATTTCTGATCTGTTGCGCGACACAATGAAGAATAAATACGGCGCTGAATTTCTAAAAGAGCATTTTGCCGATACGCGTGATACATTATGCTATGCGACCAATGACAACCAAAGCGCTACAACGCGTTTGTCTGAAAGCAATGCCGATCTTGCAATTGTTATCGGCGGATATAACAGTTCAAACACCTCGCATTTGGTTGAACTTCTGGAAGAAAAATTTCCAACCTACTTTATTTCCGGTTCGGAAAAAATAATTTCGAGTATTCTGATAAGTCATTTTGATTTACATACACGTAAAGAAATAGTAACGGAAAATTATTTTCCGCAAAAAGAACCAATTACAATCGCTCTAACAAGCGGCGCTTCATGTCCCGATTCCCTTGTAGATGAAGTGATGAATAAAATTCTTTCGTTTTACGAGGATGTAAAAAATATCGAAGAAGCACTAAACTCAATAAATAACCGCTAATTTCTACTCTAGTCATCTACTCAATTATTCAATATAAAAGATTAGATTTCTTTCGAACACTTTCCTATAATATTTACTCTTATATCTTGTGAACAGTGAACTTTGTGTATAAAGTATGAAAGACAAGAAGGAACTAATTTTAATTCTAAGAGCACAATCCGGCGATAAAGAGGCTTTAAATTCTTTGTTGAAAACAATCCAGAGTCAACTTTACTGGTACATCTATAATATGCTTTCGGATAAAACACATGCAAAAGATATTCTTCAGGAAGTTTTTGTAATAATTTATAAAAAATTACCAATGTTAAAACAGCCTGAATTTTTTCGTTCGTGGGTGTATCGCCTAGCAACAAGAGAAATTTTTTGTTTCATTAGAAAAAATAGTTCATATAAAGAACTTGCGACGGAGAATGAACAGCTTGAAAACCACTCTTTTTTTGAGTCAGAGAACAAAATTGAAGAAGTTATTCTTGAAAAACTATCATCGTTGGTTAATAGTCTTTCTCCTGCCAGCCGGTCTGTAATTACCCTTCACTATAATGGCGGGATGTCCATAAACGAAGTTGCAGACATTTTAAATATTTCGGTTGGAACAGCGAAGTCGCGACTGGCATACGGTTTACAAATTCTCCGCGAAAAAGCAAAGCAAGATAAAATTTTACTTGAAACTATTGGTACATAGTTTATCAATTGATGGAATAGTTTGTGTTGAATCAAATAAAAAATCTTGAGATGAATACAAAAATAGTTCTTAGTGTAATCGTTCTTATGGAAGCGGCGCTCTGGATATTCTTAATAATTCGTATTGTATTATCAAATACTTAATAAAGTAAAAATAATATTGGAGGAAATATGACATCCGAAGTAGATATTGATGCAATAAGAAAAAAAGCATTAGAGCAGATAGAAAAAAGAGAGAAAAATTTAAAACTTGGGATCATTGGAATAGCTCTGTATGAATTCACGTTGTTATTGTTGTTTATCTTTTTTGCAAATTGGAGCGATAAATTACACCAACTGCTTTTTATTTCAACGCTTCTGATTTACGGAACGCTTGGCCTTGGGATAGTAGCACTTGGCTCATTCTTAAATATAAACACGGCAAGGGTTTTAAAAGCAATTGAGACGATTAATCTCGGTTGATATATGGGATCGCCGATAAGACTTTTGGCGGAGCTAACTTTGCTTCTTTAACAAGTAATTTATTGTTTCTCTGCCCTACACTAAATCGGAAAGAGAACTATACTCCGGATCAAATAACCGGCGGTACATTCTCATTGCGTGAGAATCCGTAGAGCCGGAAATATAATCGCAAATCATTCTTGCTCGTTTTATTTTATTTTTTTCGGCGCGTAATATTTTATCGTTAAAATCCGGGAGAAGCCTAGTTCCGTTTAAAGCAAGAACATAATTTTCTTCAAACCGTAGAAAAAGTTTTTCGAGCATATGATTACCCTTGAACTCGATCTGATGCAGCTGAGATGACCGGAAAACTAAATCAACAGAAATCTTTTTGTATGTCTGAGCCCGCTCGAATATATCTTTATCAATTACCAAAACGTATTTATAACGGTTCGTAAATTCATCCATAAAGGTCTTTCGTTTTTTTAGGCTGCAGCTGCGCACAAACTCACCAATCAAAGCACCGAACTTTTTTTTGAAATTCCCGATTTTAATCCAGTTTATAATTTCGTCGATAATAATTTTTTGAGAAGGATTGAGTTTATTCTCTTCCTGCCAGCGGGAAAGTTTTTGAATGTTTATGAAACCGCCCGAAATGCTGTCAACCAAATCGTTAATGCAATATGCTGTATCATCAGCCCAATCCATTATCTGGCATTCAATGCTTTGGAATTGATTCAATTTTTCGGGATGTGATAATTCTTTTGGTGTTCCCCTTCCGCCGAATGCATACTCAATAATTTTATTTTGATCGTCGTAAATGAAATGATTATCCGGATTCTTAAATTTTTTGAATGCAGCTTTATATTTTAGTATTCCATCAATGAATGCCCTAGTCGGATTCATTCCGCGGTGATGATCCTCATCCCGGTAAAATATTTCGGTTATCATTCTAAGGGTTTGCGCGTTTCCTTCAAAGCCGCCGTATTTTTTCATAAGCAAATTAAGCATTCGTTCGCCTGCGTGACCGAATGGCGGATGACCAAGATCGTGCGCAAGACAGATCGATTCGATCAAGTCTTCGTCGATAAAATATTCTTCGTTGAGAAAGGTCTTTTCTTTCGAAAGAAGAAAACTTGCAATTGCCCTGCCAATTTGGGCTACTTCGATAGAGTGAGTCAGACGGGTTCGGTAGAAGTCATATTCACCCGGTAAAAATACCTGCGTCTTTCCCTGGAGTCGTCTGAATTCCGACGAATGAATAATTCTATCCCGGTCAATCTGAAATGGTGACCGGTAATCGCCTTCGCGTGCATTTGGTTTTAATCTTTCCAGATCAAAATCATTATAAAATTTGTTTTTCATTCTCATCATTCACATTTTTGTGGAGCGGTAGAACAATTTACTAAATATTAGGCTTAATAATAAATTGGCACACGAACATTCGCATCATAATCACTCACACCAGAGCAGATTAAATTCCACAACCGGGCGTCTTGCAATTACAATGACGCTCAACTTTATTATCACAGTTGTACAAATTATCGGCGGAATTATATCGGGAAGTCTCGCGCTGATCTCGGACGCGCTTCATAATTTCAGCGACGGTGTGGCAATCATTATTTCCTACATTGCGTTGAAGCTGAAAGAGAAAAGTAATTCGCAGCGCCATACGTTTGGATTAAGGCGTGCTGAGATTCTTGCCGCCGTTATAAATGCATCCGTTCTAATAGTGATTTATATTTTTCTTTTTTATGAAGCGGTTTTAAGATTTTATGAGCCGCATAAAATAGAAGCGCAAACAATGGCAGTTGTTGCCTTTGTGGGATTGGTCGCAAATATTATCGGCACTGTTTTGCTTAAGCGCGATTCTAAAGACAGTCTTAACATACGTTCATCATATATTCACTTATTGGGAGATTCAGTTTCGTCCGTTGCGTTAATTGCAGGCGGACTTGCCATTGCTCTCTGGAATATTGTTTGGATTGATCCGCTGCTGACAATTTTGATCGGAATTTACATCATAAAAGAAAGTTATGATATACTCGGCGATGCGGTTCATGTTTTGATGGAAGGCGCACCATCGGATATTTCTCTTGATCAAATAAAAAAAGAAGTAGAAAAATTATCAGAAGTAGAAGACATCCACCACATTCATATCTGGACTGTCGGCGATAACGACGTTCATCTCGAAGCGCATCTTAATGTCAGCGATATGAAAATCAGCGAAAGCGATAAATTGAGAATTAAAATCGAAAAATTGCTTGAATCAAAATTCGGAGTTCATCACATCACACTTCAGTTTGAGTGCAATCAGTGCTTAGAAAGCGGGCTACTTGGTAAACATAAATAAATTGAGAATTGAGAATGGCAAATTGAGAATTTTTCTGCTCAACGTTTTCCGTTTCACTTTTCCCGTTTCATATTTAACGATTTAAACGCCACCGCATACATCTGAATTTGTTTCATCATTGCGCCAAGCCCGTTTTTGCGTGTCGGAGAAAGATGATTGTCAATTCCTATTTTTGCAACAAACTCGGGAGGGGAGGAAAGAATTTCATCCGGAGTATGACCGGAATAAACTTTTATTATCAACGCTATTAAACCCTTTACAATAGCTGCATCGCTGTCGGCTTCAAAAAATATTTTTCCGTCTTGAAGTTTGGCGTTAATCCACACCTGGCTTTGACAACCGCTCAATTTGTATTTATCTGTCCGGTAAGTTTCATCAAGCGAGGCAAGCTGCCTTCCCAAATCTATTATTCGTTTGTACTTGTCTTCCCAGTCCGTGTACTGATCAAACTCTTTTACAATTTCATCCTGTGTTTCCGGTATTGTCACGTTGTTTCCATTTTTATAACTCATCCATTTCTCTTTATTAAAAAACGATTGAGCAGATTTATAAAATATTGTAAACGATTCCTATTTGAAGCCCTTCTTTAACTTGTGTATACGGCGACTGAACTTTTTCATAAATGACAAGATAAGTAAAGTTTACTGAGATATACTTTGTAACTTTTGCGGCGATTACGTTATCCAGTCGAACATCCCAAACATCAAGACTTTTAAATTGAGAAAAAAACCTCATCTTACCGGAATAAACAATATTGTCGTCAATTTTGTAATTGATATCTGTTACGGATTCAATACCTATTTCAAACTTAAACCTGTCAGCTAAATTGATTGGATCAGAATATTGGCGAAAGCGATTTGTAAATATTTCCTGAAAGCCAACTCCAAGACGCGTAATAACATTTGAATATTTATCATATGTAAAACCGATTGTTTGAGTCATATAACCGGGGTCAAAGAAATTTGCGATTTCAACCGCGGGTTCAACTTTATAATCAAATCCTTTTGCAATCTGTGTTCTAATTGAATTGGAAATAAAAGGACTTACCACCCAGCCAACATCACGTACAGCAACATTTTCAACGTAAAGGTCGTTATCGGTTGTTCTATATGTTTCTGATCCGATCTTTGATCTTCCGTAAGTAACTTTAATGGAGTTTTTGAATGTCCATGGAGTTCCTATTTTGTCATAATGCAAATCGCCCAACAAAGTCCATGCAATAGAATTATCGCCGCCTTTGACCCAATTGCTGAAGGCGATTTGATTGATTCCAAGTCCGGCAACGAAAGTGGGAATCCATTTATTTTTAAGTGAGTCCGGTATCTGTCCGAATGTTGTTTCCAGTGATAACAAAAATAAAAGAGCAATAATTTTTTTCATAATCACAATTCCTGAAATTAAATTTATTGTGCCCAAAGTTAAAAAATATTTTCTCGCTAATCTTGTTCTAATTATTTAGAAGGAATTTTACCGACCGATTTTTTGTTTTGATTTAGAGCGATTTCATATATTACCCCTCACACTTTACTAAATACAATTAAGAATATGAACAAATTCGAATTAGTCTCAAGTTATGAACCGTCGGGCGATCAGCCGAAAGCAATTGCAGAATTACTAGAAGGACTGAAACGGGGAGACAAGCATCAAGTTTTACTGGGTGTAACGGGAAGCGGCAAAACTTATACAATGAGCAACATTATAAAAGAATACAATCGCCCGACACTCATTATTTCTCACAACAAAACTCTTGCAGCACAGCTCTATTCGGAATTCAAATCATTCTTTCCAAACAATGCCGTTGAGTTCTTCATAAGTTATTATGATTATTATCAGCCGGAAGCTTATGTAGTAAAGCGCGATCTTTTTATTGAGAAAGATTTTTCAGTGAACGAAGAAATCGACCGGCTGCGCTTGAAAGCAACTACATCTCTTATTGAAGGAAGAAACGACGTAATAATTGTTGCAAGCGTTAGCTGCATTTACGGAATTGGCGCACCGGAAGAATACGCGCGGCAGATAATCTTTCTACGTAAAGGACAAACAGTTGAACGGAAAAAACTTTTAAGGAATTTGATAGATATTTATTACACAAGAAACGATGCGGATTTTACCCGCGGTACATTCCGTGCGCGCGGAGATGTTGTGGAAATTATTCCAGCTTACCAATACGAAGAAGCAGTCAGAATTGAATTTTGGGGAGACGAGATAGAGCGGTTATCAATAATTGATTCCATAACCGGAGATGTAATTCGTGAAGTTGATTCAATTCCTATTTACCCGGCAAAGTATTTTGTAACTACTCGAGATCAAGTTAACCGCGCAATTATTTCTATTGAAGAGGAACTGCGTGAACAATTAAAATATTTCTGGTCTCAAGAAAAATATGTTGAAGCTCAACGGCTTGAACAACGCACCAAATATGATATTGAAATGATGCGCGAGATCGGATATTGTTCCGGAATTGAAAACTATTCCCGGCATATGGACGCCCGCGCCCCGGGCTCAAGACCGTATTGCCTATTCGATTATTTTCCTAAAGATTATTTATTAATAGTAGATGAATCTCACGTGACAATTCCGCAGGTACGCGGAATGTATAACGGGGACCGTTCTCGTAAAGAAGTCTTGGTTGAATATGGATTCCGGCTTCCTTCCGCACTCGATAATCGCCCGCTCAAGTTCGAAGAGTTTGACGCTATGACGAATCAATTAATTTATGTAAGCGCAACTCCTTCCGATTATGAATTCACACGAAGCAACGGAACATTTGTAGAGCAAGTAATTCGTCCAACGGGATTGCTCGATCCGGAAATTGAAGTCCGTCCAGTGAAAGGTCAGATTGATGACCTGATAGGTGAAATTAGAAAACGTGTTGTGTTAAAAGAACGTGTTCTTGTTACAACGCTTACAAAAAAAATGGCGGAAGACTTAACCGACTATTTGGATAAGTTAAAAATTAAAGTGCGGTACATTCACAGCGAAGTTGACGCACTCGAGCGCGTTGAGATCATACGTGATCTTCGTATCGGCGAGTTTGATGTTTTGGTTGGTGTGAATTTACTTCGAGAAGGTCTGGATCTGCCTGAAGTTTCTCTTGTCGCTATTCTCGATGCAGATAAGGAAGGATTTCTGCGGAGCGAGAGATCACTTATGCAAACAGCCGGACGAACTGCGCGTAATGTGAACGGGATTGTAATTATGTATGCAGATAAAATTACAGAGTCGATGCGCAAGACAATTGAAGAAACAACCCGACGCCGTAAACTTCAGACGGAGTACAACATAGAGCACAACATAACACCAACAACAATATTTAAAAGTGTTGAAGAAATTATGAACGCAACTTCAATTGCGGATGTCCGCAAGAAAGATTACGAAAGGGAAGATTCGACATTTTTGAAAGTAGCCGAACCGGTTATAAAATATATGACCGATGATCAGCGCAAAGAATTACTGGAACAAATGACCGAAGAGATGCTTGCAGCGGCAAAAGATTTGGAATTTGAACGTGCGGCGAATATGCGGGATGAAATTGATAAACTGAAAAAGATGATTAAGTGATGTGAAAAGTTAGAGGCAAGAAGAAAGAAGTAAAAAGTTTATTGATTGTTGAATTTTAGACTGATTCTTTATAAAAAATATGGAGAATAAGCAATGTTCATTGGACATTTCGGAACCGGGTTGGCGGCAAAGAAACTCGAGCCAAAAATCTCCTTAGGAACACTATTCCTTGCCGCACAGTTTATAGATTTGCTCTGGCCAATTTTTTTACTTCTAGGAATAGAAAAAGTAATAATTGAACCGGGAAATACTTCCTTCACACCGCTGAATTTTATTTCTTATCCGTATTCACACAGCTTATTAGGTGTATTAATCTGGTCTCTCTTATTTGGTATAATTTATTTCCTTTATAAAAAAAACATTAAGAGCGCTTTATTGCTGGCAGCGTTGGTAATGAGCCACTGGATTCTTGATTTGTTCACCCATCGCCCGGATCTTCCGCTGCTTCCATGGATTGATTTTAAGATGGGTTTCGGTTTATGGAATTCAGTTGCACTTACAATAATTGTTGAGGGAGGGATTTTTATTCTGGGTTCTTATTTTTATATAACCGCGACTAAAGCAAAAAATAAAAAAGGTAGTTACAGCCTCTGGGGATTATTGATTTTTCTTGCTCTGGTTTATGTGATGAATATTATCGGTCCGCCGCCAAACGAAATAAATGCAATTGCTGTGGTCGGAATGTTTCAATGGATTTTAATTGCATGGGGATATTGGATTGATAAGAACAGGAATCCGGTTAATAATTAAAAGTAGTTTGACTGTGCTAGCATTTTTTGCTCTTATTGAAAAGGTGAGTTCAAAACATGAACTCATGACAACTTCAAATAACAAATAGGAGGAATAAATATGTCAGTAAAGCCTATTCCCGAGGGATTTCATTCTGTTACTCCTTATCTGATAACAAAAGGAATTCCTCAAATTATAGATTTCCTAAAATCGGCATTCGATGCTGTTGAACTTGATAGAATGGTCGATCGAACCGGAAGAGTTATGCACGCAATGGTAAAGATTGGAGATTCAATTATTATGATGGGTGAGACTATGGAAGGATTTCCCGCAATTCAATCATCTCTCTATCTTTATGTAACTGATACAGACTCTGTTTACAAGAAAGCGATTGAAGCCGGCGGAATTTCTTTGATGAAACCGGCGGATCAATTTTATGGAGACAGAAATGCGGGCGTTCAGGATTCAGCCGGCAACAAATGGTGGATTGCCACTCACGTTGAGGATATATCGCGCGAGGAACTTGAGAGACGAGCGCTTGAGAGAAAATAATTTTTTTTGATTTAAAAGAAGGGCTTGATTTATCAAGCCCTCTAGAATGAATCTATCAATGTTTCTAAATTCTCAATTTTCAATCCGCAATTTATTTTTCAACTCTGCAGGAATTACATCTTTATGAACCATGATGGCGATTGTTTTCAAACGGATATACTGTTCGGAAATATACCAGTAACCATCATATTTTGAGTTCTTCGTTCCCCAAGAGTTTTTCGTGTAATAAAATTTATGACCTTCTTGATCTTTAGCAATTCCAACGATATGCATTAAATGATCATCGGTTGTTGTGCGGTTGTCGAAAGCATCCTGATGCATTTGTTGAGTTACAATTTTTTCTGCTTCCGGTTTTTCTTCGGCATCATCTTCTTTTTTTGAATCATCCACAACCGGCAATTCTTCTTCAAGCGGAACAATTGCAACTCCTTTTTTACGGTTAAAATATTTTTCGCTCACATCGCCGTCCCAATCGACAGAATAACCGTTCATCAAAGCGTTATCAATAATTTTCATCAAGTCATCAAGAGGAACGTTGTAATACAATCCTTTACTCCAATTGTCCGGAACCTCAAGGTCAAATTGTTTATAGAATGGATGATGAGTGAATGATGTTAGCTCAACATAATCGTCCGGTTTGAATCCCATCGCTTCGACAAAACTTTTTGGCGTGTAAGTTTTGCCTTGGTATGTAAATTCTTTTGGCGGATTGCCAAGATAAATGTTTAGCGATGATTCAATTACTTGAGGCCAGAGCGGAGTAATTTTTCCGCCTTTATCTTTATTAACTGCGTCAACAATTCCTTTAATTACGGCGTCCATTTCGCCGTGATTATGCTGCTCTTCGCCGATGTTCATTCCATTGTAGACTTCTTCCGGAACAAACCCATAATCTCGAATTACATTCATAACATCGTGAGCCTGTCCGCCTTCGCCAAAATTTGCAAGGCCACTATATCGAATATAATTTTCCGCTTTGAGCGGATAAGCATAGCGCACATTAAACATTGGAGCAAGAATATTATCGCCTTTTCCCATTCGCATCAATTCTGTTTCAACAAAGGATGTTGTTGCGAACGACCAGCAAGTTCCGGTCTTTGCCTGATTCTTGACCGGCGTGGTTTTAACCTCTTTCACCATTTCAAATTCATAAACATCTTTCTTTTTCTTTCCTTGTGCTGACAACAGGTATGGAAATAATACAAACGCAAAAAATATTAGAGTTAATTGACGGAATTTCATTGCTTCTCCAATTATTTATTATTTATGATTAGAAATTTATCTATTCGTAAAAACAAATCATAATTATTATAAAGTGCTTCTCTAAAGAGGATTGCTTTTTAGATTGAGTAGAGATAATTTGGAATAGAATTCAAAGAAGGAGTGTAAACCGTGTGTGTATCAAAGAGATTTATTCTTGCTAGTTTCTTTTTCTTTATAGCTCTCACTGTTACCGTATTTGCACAATCGTCAAGATTCGGAATAGTAGTTCATGGCGGCGCAGGATCGATTTTAAAATCAAGCATGACGCCTGAGAGAGAAGCAGAGTATATCGCAAAACTTAACGAAGTTCTTGAAACAGGCTATAAAATATTAGTGAATGGCGGAACCGCACTTGATGCTGTAAATGCTGCGATAAATATAATGGAAGATTCTCCGCTATTTAACGCCGGAAAGGGTGCCGTTTTAACCGAAAAAGGTGTAGCCGAACTTGATGCATCAATCATGGATGGCAAAAATTTAATGGCAGGCGCTGTTGCGGGAGTTCGTCATATTAAAAATCCAATTAACTTGGCTCGGCTTGTTATGGAAAAATCTTCAAACGTAATGATGGTTGGTGACGGAGCCGAAGAATTTGGAAAAGAGAATAATATTGAAATGGTTGACCCGAGTTACTTCATTACAAAAGAGAGATGGGAATCATATCAGAAAATGCTTAAAAAAGAAGAAGAAAGAAAAAAAGCTGAGAAGCACGGAACATGCGGAGCGGTAGCGCTTGACAAAAACGGAAATCTTGCTGCAGGTACTTCAACCGGCGGAATGATGATGAAAAAATTTGGACGCGTTGGAGATTCGCCAATTATAGGCGCAGGTACTTATGCGAATAATAATACATGTGCTGTCTCCGCTACAGGCTATGGTGAATATTTTATCAGACTTGGTGTTGCAAAAGATATCTCTGCGTTAATGGAGTACAAAAATTTCTCTTTGAAAGATGCAGCCAACGAAGTAATAATGAATAAGTTAGGCAAACTTGGAGGCGACGGCGGTATTATTGCAATTGACAAAAATGGAAATGTTGCCATGCCGTTCAATACGGAAGGAATGTACAGAGGACAATATTTAAACGGCGAACAACCGGTTGTCAAAATTTATAAAGAATAAATAAACGAGTTGCAGTTTAATAATCCATGGTTGTTCTCAAATCGCAAAACTTCATGAGGAGGAATAATGTCCATTATTGTACAAGTGAATTATTTGGCGGTTTTAGTCTGTGCTGTAATATCAATGATTGTTGGTTCGGTATGGTATAGCCCAATGCTTTTGGGAAGGACATGGATGGAAGAGATTGATAAGTCCGAAGAAGATTTAAGAAAAGAATTTAACCCGTTTAAAACTTATGGATTGGCGTTTCTATGTAATCTATTTATTGCTTTTTCATTGGCGCAGCTAATGGCACATAGCAATGCAACTACAGTTGCGGCAGGCATCCGGTTATCATTTCTTTGCTGGTCTGGATTTATAGTCGCACCGATGGTTATTAATTCTTTATTCGAAGGCAAATCAATTAAACTCCTTTTGGTCGATTCAGGCCATCATTTAATTGTGATTCTCGTATTTGGAATTATTCTTGGTGCTTGGTCTGCATAAAATTAATTTTATAATTAAATATTTTTGAGTCGGTGGCCCAATCGCCTCTATTTAATAGTTTGGAAGTTTTTTAATGAAAATTGACCTTGTTGTTTTTGATCTTGACGGAACACTAATTAGCTCTCACGAAACAATTTATAAAGCCACGCTTCATGCTTTAAAGGATTTGAACATATCGCCAGTAATGCCGGAAGAGAAATTTTATAATATGATCGGACTTCATTTTGAAGACATCTTTCGCGAATTTGGTTTTGCCGTTCCGGATTTCGAACAGTTCATAAATATTTATAAATCAATTTACTTCGATTACATTGATTCGTCGGTAGTCTATTCCGGAGTTGAAGAATTACTAGCAAAATTGAAAGATCGAAAGACAAAAATTAGTTTGTTGACTACTAAAGGTCAGGATCAGGCAGAATTAATTCTTCGTCATTTTTCTTTGATCGATAAATTTGATTATGTTATGGGGCGTCGCCCGGGCATTGCTCATAAGCCATCGGCCGAACCGCTCCAAAAAATTTGTTTGGGTTTGAATATTGATATCGCCAATACGATTATTGTCGGTGATTCCGAAATGGATATTCAATGCGGTAAGAATGCCGGATCTAAAACATGCGCCGTAACTTATGGCTATAGAACAAAGTTAGAACTGCAAAAATCATCTCCCGATTTTTTGATTGACAAAATTATCGATCTAGAGTATATAGTTAACGGCAAAAAGAATTTGTTTGAGAGGTAGGTCAATTATGGACAAAAACGGAAAAGTTTCAACTAGTATGATTAATGGAATTGCTACAATTACTTTTTCTCATCCTAAGAGCAATTCACTTTCATCCAGAATGGTTAAAGAAGTTACAAGCGCAATTGATAAATTCGCTTCCGATAAAAGTGCACACGTAATTGTTCTGCGCAGCGATGGCGATAAGTCATTCTGTGCAGGTGCATCTTTTGATGAATTGTTGGAAATAAAGGATTTAAAAAGCGGGAAAGAATTTTTTATGGGATTCGCCCGGTTGATTAATTCAATGCGGAAATGCCCAAAGTTCATTGTAGCGCGAATACAGGGGAAAGCTGTCGGCGGCGGAATAGGAATAGCCGCTGCGGCAGATTACACCTTGGCGTCTAATGAAGCTTCCGTTCGATTGAGCGAATTAATGCTGGGCATCGGACCGTTTGTTGTAGGACCTGCAGTTGAAAGAAAGATTGGAAAGACTGCATTTATAACAATGTCTATTGATGCTGAATGGCATGATGCGTTTTGGGCTAAGCAGAATGGATTATTCACAAAAGTTTTTGCAAATAACCATGATCTGGATGAAGCGGTTTCTGCACTAGTAAAAAAAATTGCCGGCTGTAACCTGGAAGCTATTTCTCAAATGAAAAAAGTATTTTGGGAAGGAACTGAGAACTGGGACGAACTTCTTGAACAACGCGCGGAAATAAGCGGAAAACTGGTTCTAAGCGACTTCACAAAAAACTATATCAAGGCATTTAAGAATAAATAATAATTAAATACTATCTTTACTAAAAAAGGGGAATCAATTGAAAAACATTTTAAAATTTATTGTGGTTGTATTTTTGTTTACACAAACGTCGAGCATTTTTTCACAACAAGCGACTAAGCCTGCCGATTGGACTGCATTGAAATTTTTAATCGGAGAATGGAGCGGCGCCCCTGGGGAGGCAACCGGCTCATTTACTTTTTCGTACGATTTACAAAAAAGAATCTTGCTAAGAAAGAATTTCGCAGAATACCCCGCGCAAAATGGAAGACCGGCATTCAGACATGATGATTTGATGATTGTTTATTTCGAAGGCGGAGAAAACAAAGCGGTCTATTTTGATAACGAAGGACACACAATTAATTACAAAATAAGTTTTTCCAGTGATTCGCTTTCAACAATTTTTGTAAGTGATATTATTCCTTCCGCTCCGCGCTTTCGGTTTTCCTATACGAAAATTGAAAATGATAAAATGAAGTTTAGTTTTGATATTGCTCCTCCCGGAAAACCGGAAGAATTTACAAAATATATTGACGGCATAGTTGCGAGAAAAAAATAAGAGATAAAACCGAACCGATTTTATGCTCAATAATTTTAAGTATCATCATCTAGGAATTCCCACCAAAGAAAAACACGAGAATGAAGTCTATCTCGAAAAATTTAAAACTTATGTTTCCGGTTACGATTCCAGTCCATATAAAATTGAATGGATGCGTTTTGAAGAATGCTCACCCACACCGGAACTTGTTAAGACTGTCCCGCATATTGCGTTTGAAGTTGACGATCTAAATGAAACCATTAAAGGAAAAGAAATCCTTATTGAGCCAAGCAGTCCTTCGCCCGGTGTGATGGTTGCTTTTATTGTTGATAACGGTGCGCCGGTTGAATTTTTACAAATAGATAGATCAATTGCTAAAGATGTTTAAAAAGAGATTCCGGACAATAAAATGAAAAAACGGATTATTGCAATCATTACACTTTTGATTGTAACAATAACAGCTGCACAGAATCAGAAAAATGATTCGTTAACAGTTGCTAAAATATTTGAAGGGCATTCCGGCGCATTCGTAATGTTAGATATGCAGAAGGAGAAATATTTTAGATTCAACGCTCAACGATGTTCCGAACGATTTTTGCCGGCGTCAACATTTAAAATTCCAAACTCGTTAATAGGTTTGGAAACCGGAATTATTACGGACGAGAATTTTATAATTAAATGGGATGGAATAAAACGCTGGAATGAAGAGTGGAATAAAGATCACTCTCTTGCAACAGCAATTAAATATTCCGTAGTTCCTTATTATCAAGAATTAGCACGCAGGGTTGGACGGGAAAAGCTAAATAAATATCTAAAAGCAATCAGTTATGGAAATCATACTATCGGTAAAAAAGTTGATATGTTCTGGCTCGACAACAGCTTGAAGATCTCCGCCGATGAACAAATTTCATTTTTAAAACGTTTGTACGAATATAATCTTCCATTTTCAAAACGGTCTATAGATATTGTAAAGAAAATTATGCCGGAAGAATTATATTCAAACTCGCGGCTAAAATTTAAAACCGGAACCGGAACAAAAGAAAACGGAACGTGGATTGGCTGGCTTGTTGGTTATGTGGAAAAGAAGGGGAATGTTTATCTCTTTGCATTCAACATTGAAGCAAAAACATACGAGGAAACTCGCGATCTCCGTGATGGTCTTTCTAGAAAAATATTGACTCAGCTAAAAATAATTGAATGATCTCTTTGTGCGGCTAATCTAAACAAATGAAAAATTAAGGAAGTATAAATGAAAAGAATTTTGTTTGCTCTCTTTTTAATCTATTCTGTCCTGCCTGTCAACAACATTTGGGCGCAAAAATTTAAGATGTCAATTGAAAATATTATGCGTAACCAGAAGTGGATGGGAACTTCCCCGGAAGAGATTTATTGGAGCGATGACGGATCTAAAATATACTTCACATGGAACCGGAGTCAAGCAAAAGAAGACTCCCTCTTTTCATATAATACTAAAGATGGAAAGATACACCCGTTAAGTTTGGAAGAGCAGAAAAACTTGCCGTCTCAATATGGATCTTACAATAAAAACAGATCAATCAAAGTATATGAAAAAAACGGCGACATTTTTCTGCTCGAAATAAAAACGGGAAATCAACAACAAATCACAAACACGAACGAAAGAGAATTTAATCCAAGATTCTCTTCCGACGGAAAGAAAATAATCTACACCATGAATGATAATCTTTATTCTTGGGTTTTATCAAGTGGAGAAATCAGCCAGCTTACAGATTTCCGAAAGGGAGTAAAGATTCCTGAACAAAAAGAACCGTCAACAGATCAAGAAAAATATTTAAAGAAAGAGGAGCTAAAATTATTTAGTGTTCTTCGAGAAAGAATTGAAGATCGGGAACAAAGCGAAAAATTATCAAAACAAATAATGCCGAAACGACCAAAGGAAATTTATATTCAAGAAAAAAATGTAAGCGGCATTCAGCTTTCTCCGGATGAAAACTTTGTAACATTCCGCCTAGATAAAACGCCAAAAAATTCTAAATCAGTTATTGTTCCGAATTATGTAACAGAAAGCGGTTTCACAGAAGATATAAACGCACGGGCTAAAGTAGGCAGAGACCAGCCCTCGTATGAATTTGGAATTTACGACATCAGAAAAGACACGGTTTATTATGTTGATACAAAATCCATT
Source organism: Ignavibacteriales bacterium (assembly GCA_026390795.1). NCBI lineage: Bacteria > Pseudomonadati > Ignavibacteriota > Ignavibacteria > Ignavibacteriales > Ignavibacteriales bacterium. The sequence goes on along the minus strand of JAPLFG010000003.1, from coordinate 1,301,078 downwards.
CCGGAAATATTTAAAAAACCGGAATACTTAAAAGAATATAAAGTAAAATCGGATACCGCTAAGAAGGAAATAAAAAAAGAACAACCGCGAGAAGTTTTATTCAACGGACCGCTTTATTCCGAAAACGGAATGAATGCCCTCTTAGTCTTAAAATCTTTAGACAATAAAGACAGATGGATAATGCTTCTAGATCTTGCAAGCGGTAAATTAAAAAATCTAGATCGTCAGCACGATGACGAATGGATTGGAGGTCCCGGCATCGGATGGGGAGCCGGTAATGTCGGATGGCTTAGTGACAACAAACGGATCTATTTTCAATCGGAAGAGAGCGGCTACTCTCATCTTTATACACTAAATATTTTAACCGGCGAAAAGAAACAACTCACTAACGGAAAATATGAAGTGTTTGATCCGCAACTATCGCGTGATAAAAAATATTTTTACTTTACAGCAAGCGAAGTTCATCCCGGCGAAAGACATTTCTATAAGATGCCGGTTAACGGAGGTCATTCGGAAAAGATTACAAATATGACCGGCAACAACGAAGTGACTCTTTCTCCAGACGAATCAACGCTTGCCATCCGTTATTCATACTCAAATAAACCATGGGAATTATTTGTAGCTGAAAATCGAGCCAACTCAAGACAAAAGCAAATTACATTTTCCACTTCGGCAGAATTTAATTCTTACCCATGGCGCGATCCCCAAATTGTAACATTTAAAGCGCGGGACGGGGAAAATGTTTATGCCCGCCTGTATAAACCCGAAGATGCAAAAGCAAACAGAGCCGCTGTTATCTTTGTTCATGGAGCCGGGTATTTACAAAATGCTCATAAATGGTGGAGTGAATATTCTCACGAATACATGTTTAATAATTTTTTGGTTGATAATGGTTACACTGTTCTCGATATTGATTACAGAGCAAGTTCCGGTTACGGAAAAAAATGGAGAACCGACATTTACCGGAATATGGGAGGGAAGGACTTGTCGGATCAAGTTGATGGCGTTAAATATTTAATTGATCATTACAAAATCGATCCAAAGCGGGTTGGAATTTATGGCGGCTCTTACGGCGGATTTATAACATTAATGGCAATGTTCAAAGAACCGGATGTTTTTGCCAGGCGCAGCGCTAAGACCCGTTACTGATTGGGCACATTATAATCACGGCTATACATCGAACATTTTAAATATTCCCGGACTGGATAGTGTTGCATATGAAAGAAGTTCTCCGATTTATTATGCGAACGGATTGAAAGGGGCGCTTTTGATCTGTCACGGAGTGATTGATGATAATGTAAATTTCCAAGATGTTATCCGGCTTTCACAAAAGTTGATTGAACTTGGAAAAGAAAATTGGGAATTGGCTCTCTACCCGCTTGAAAGTCATGGTTTTAAAGAACCGAGCAGCTGGACCGATGAGTATAAACGAATCTACAAACTCTTTGAAGAAAATCTAAATAAAAAGTAATTTGTAAATGTTGATTAGGAAGATGTGAAATATTTTATTAACCGTAGAGCACAATTAGATAAAACTAAGAGTCTGGCGGCATTTTTCAATCTTCTTAAAATAAATTGAAACTCTAAACCAATAATTTATAATTAAAGATGAACCGCAAATTATCCGAAATAAATATTTATCCCGTTAAGTCTTTGGGAGGAATTTCCCTTTCCGAAGCAGAAGTTACCGATAGAGGATTAAAATACGACCGAAGATGGATGATAGTTGATAATGATGAAAAATTTCTTACACAGCGCACAAACCCGGAATTGGCACTTCTAAAAACAAAAATAAATCACAACAAACTTATTTTGAGCCATAAGACAAAAGAAATTTCTCCCCTGGTGGTTCCTATAAATTCAAAAATTACCGAGACAACAATTGTAAACATTTGGGATGATTTGGTCACGGCGCTGCTGGTTGGTAAATATGCTGAAGAATGGTTAAGCGATCTACTCGGTAGTAAATGCAAAATGGTTTTTATGCCGGAAGAAACGGAAAGATTTGTTGACCGGGCATACGCAAGTCAAAATGAGATTGTAAGTTTTGCCGATGCATTCCCGTTCTTAATTATCGGACAAACTTCTTTGGATGATTTGAATTCACGGCTTAATGAAAAACTGCCGATGAACCGGTTCCGACCTAATCTTGTCTTTAATGAAGGTAAGCCGTTCGAAGAAGATAATTGGAAAAAATTTAAAATTGGTGATATAATCTTTGAAGCCGTAAAACAATGCTCGCGTTGTGTAACCACAACAATTGATCAAGAAAATGGTTCAAAAAATGATGAGCCTCTTAAAACACTCTCTTCATACAGAATGGTTAATAACAAAGTGATGTTCGGGATGAATTTAGTTCATGAAGGAACGGGGGTTCTACACGTTGGTGATGAAATAGAAGTACTTGAAGAAAAATAGATGCTCTCAATTTATGATTTACTGAAAGGAAACGATCTCCGCTCTATCGGAAAATCAAATGAAGTTGTCTCACTGGTAACAAGCGATCCGCTTTTATTCGATGAAGTTTTCGCTGGAATATTTCACGAAGACAAATTAATTCGAGCCCGGTGTGCCGACGCTGTTGAAAAAGTTTCTAGGAAATATCCCCAATATATTCAGAAGAAAAAATCAATCATCCTGAAAAACTTATATAAGTTCGAACAGAAAGAAGTTATTTGGCACATTGCTTTGATGCTCGGTTATCTAAAACTGAACAATAAGGAAACGAACAATGTTGTGGCTCAACTTTTCGATTGGCTAGATTCATCGGACAGCATAATAGTAAAAGTTGCTTGTATGCAGTCGCTTGCCGCACATGCAATGAAAAATAAAAAACTGGTAAAGACAGTCCGAGATGAAATTGAAAAGCAGATCATCAACGGCGCACCCGCAATCAAAGCACGGGGAAGACATTTATTAAAAAGATTTGATAACATGAAATAAACGAGATACACGTTTACCTGGCTATTACAATAACTGAATCGCAGTCATTCTTTTTTGCTTTGTTTGAACTGAAATAGGAACAAATCGATGGCAACATCAAAAAATATAGTAGTTTCTAAATCTGCACGGTATTATTTGTTGGGTGAATATTCAGAAAAAATAAATTCGGTTTGGTTTGTACTGCATGGATACGGTCAACTCGCAGAAAAATTTATAACATATTTTAAGCCGGTTATAAACGAAACAACTATGGTAATTGCGCCGGAAGCATTAAACCGATTTTATTTAAAAGGGTTCAGCGGTAATGTCGGTGCAACATGGATGACAAAAGAAGGACGCGAAGAAGAGATAAATGATTATGTAAGCTATCTTGATTCTGTCTATGATGAAGTTATTAAATATGGTATAACTAGAAATGCTAAAGTTATAGTTCTCGGTTTTTCGCAGGGGACTGCTACTGCTTGCAGATGGACAACAAAAGGGAAATCAAAAATTGATCGGTTAATTCTCTGGGGCGGTGGAATTCCTCCCGATATTGATCTTAAGCATCACAATGGACTTTTTAACTCTATCAATCTAGAAATTGTAATTGGAAGTGAAGACGAGTTTATTCCGGAAGAACAAGTTGAAAATGAAATTAAACGGCTGCAAGAAATTAAACTTAATTATAAAATTCATCGTTTTAACGGTAAGCATGAACTGAAAGCCAACATTCTCAGACAATTAATTCAACATTAAGAAAGGGAATCACATGACAAACTCATTAAACTGGTTTGAAATACCGGCGATAGATATAAACCGTGCCGAGAAATTTTACGCTCAAATTCTTTCGGTTAAAATGCAGCTAATGGATTTCGGCGGATTAAAAATGTCAACATTTCCAATGGACAGCGGCGGAGTAAGCGGGGCTCTTTGCCAAGGCGCTCCATATAAGCCAAGTCAAGATGGCGCTTTAATTTATTTAAATGCCAATCCGGATTTAAGCGTTGCTCTTTCCAAAGTAGAAGAAGCGGGTGGAAAAGTTTTAATGCCTAAAAAACAAATTTCTGAAGAATATGGATTCATGGCGTTGATCATTGATAGTGAAGGAAACCGAATAGCGCTTCATTCAAATAAATAAAAAAAGATTGAAATGGGGGAAGGGAAAAATCGAAAAATTTTTCTTTAACACGTATTATATTCCAACATTATGAAGCATTAATTAATACCAGCGGTTATTTTAGTCATAAGTTTGGATATAAATCTAGTACCTCTTGCAGAAGAATTTTATTATCAACGGGTTTGGTAATATATTTTGTTGCGCCTGCCTTTAGAGAATTTTCTCTATCTTTTCGTAGAGCGTTTGCAGTAACAACCACAATTGGAGTTTTGAGATAATTTTCCATTTGCCTGAGTTCTTCTATTAACTGCAGACCGTTTTTCTCACCACGTAACGATAAATCAATTATAAATCCATCATAAGCATTGTTTTCAATTAAAGAATAAAATGCGCGAATTGTCTGGGCAAGATTTATTTCAAATTTTTTTTCAAATACTTTGCTGAAAATTTTGAGAATCCATTCATCGTCCTCTACAATAAGAAGTTTTGGTTTTTTCGCCATTGTAATTCCGGTCTAATTAAAAATTATAATTCTATTGCTGTTCATTTTGATCCGCGAAACAGAGTATAAATTTTGTTCCCCGGTTTTTGTCAGTATCAACTTGAATTTCGACACCGTTAATTTCACAATATCTTTTAACTAAAGCCATGCCCAAACCGGTCCCCTCATATTTTCTTGAATAGCCTTGCTGTTCTTGCGTAAACGGCTCAAATAGTTTGGGTAAAAATTCTTTTGAGATCCCAATTCCTGTATCTGATATAATAACGGTTAACTCATTCCTTTCATTACGAGTAACAGTTATTTCTACTTTCCCAATAGGGGTGTATTTAATTGCATTATCAATAAGATTAACAAATATTTGACTCGTGCTGAATAAATCGGCATTGATAATTGTTCTATCGGTTTTTTTTGAAAGGATAAGATCGAGTCCTCTTTTTCTAGCCACAATTTCATATTCATGGAGTATGGCTTCTAAAACATCTTTTGACAAATCAAACTTTTTACGAATTGATTCATACATCCCGGCTTGTAGTTCGGACATATTTAAAATCAATTCAACGGTTCTAATAATTCTTTTTCCGGCGATATCAATTCCCTTAAAACTATTTACCATGTCTTCGGTCAATTGTCCTTTCAAATCATCTTTTAATAATTCTGTAAATCCCATCACTACGTTTAAGGGCGATCTGATTTCGTGAGACATTTGAGCGAGGAATTCGGATTTCAGCCTGCTTGCAATTTCAGCTTCATCTTTGGCTCTTATCAATTCTTCTTCTTCTTTTTTCTTTAGAGAAATATCTCTAGCAATCGATAGCATAACTTTTCGATCTTCATAATCAATTATTCGAACATTAACTCCTACGTGAATCGGTTCACCTCTTTTAGTTTTAAAAACAGACTCAAAATAAAGCTCACCTTTTTCTTTAATTAGCCCGAGTCGGTTTTTAATTCTTTCGGAATCGGGCGGGAAGTTTAGTTCTCCCATGGAGAAATCTAAAAACTCTTCTCTTGTATAACCAAATTTTTCTAATGCATAATCATTTGTTTCAATTATTTTGTCGTTTAACTCTACAAGAAAAATTGAATCTCCCGCGGTATGAAAGAGAGTTTTGAATTTTTGTTCGGATTGACGTAAAGCTTCCTCCGCTTTTTTACGCTTTGTCTCTTCTTTTAATATTGCCCTGGCTTTATTTACGTAATATAAATAGACGGATCCCCCGAAGATCAATAAGATAATTAAGGTCGCCCACTTATTTATAAATCCATTCATTGTGCTTAATGCCTCGGTTTCGGGAGTAGCAACAATTACCGACCAAAACCGATCTGCAATCTTAACGGGATAATAAACGGCACATATTTTCCCGGAATCTGTCTCCGGTAAATTCGGATTAGCCCAGGAATAAAATCCGGAACCGCGTTCGCCTTTTGTAGCTCTATTTAATAAAGAAATCAATTCTGGATTTTTAGAAAAGCGTTGAAATACATTTTTATTATTTAATACTGTAAATGGGCTATAAATTACAACTCCTTTTTGGCTGACTGTCCAAGCAAATCCGCTTTGCCTTACCTTAATATTTCTTAAATAATTTTTTGCGAGGCTTTCAAAAGGAATTAGAATAGCTATACCGCCTTTAAATATTCCATTTTTGAAAACAGGTAAATAATATGCAATACTTCTAAATCCTTGAACCGTTTCAAAAATATCACTCAACACCCGCTGATGTGTTTTTAAAATTCTTTGGATGTGTTCTTGATATGATATATCCTTTCCGGCAAATTGCGGATTATTTGGGACGGTAAAAATAATTTTGCCATTTTCGTCAATGCGGGTAATTGCTTGTATCTCCGGAGCGTGACTGTCATAAAAAAGAGTTGCTAAATTTTTCCCGTTCTCATTAAAATCTATTATTGAATTTTGCTTTGCGAGATAACTTAACAACATGTCATAATCATTGAAAAACAATTGAATTCCGTTTGCAGCTTGTTCGGCGTGTGTCAGCTGTTCAAGATTTAGCTGATTAATGGTTTCACGCTTAACGTCATTATACGCCGAATAAAGTAAAGCTATACATATACCAATAATGGTTATTGGCATGAATATTTGTTTTAAAAAATTAATTAACATTTACTCGTCCGCTTGTTCATTTTATCCCCTTTTTATATTAATAAAATTACAATTATAAATTATACTTCTTTTCTAAATCTCTTGATCTGTAGCCAAGCCGGCTGTTCTTGGAATCATCAATTGCCGAGATTAAATTCTTTACTTTTTTCTTATCTACATCTTGCCGCATGTAAATATCAATCAAATATTTCATAGTAGTATTTCGGTCCCGCTCATCAGTAGAAGTAAGAAGTTTATTAAAAAACGATTCAGCTTTATTCAGCAAATTATTCTTGAAATAAAACTGCCCGGTTAAAATGTTGAACTGATCTTCAAAACCATTTCCGGCGCCGAATGCGGGTTTAGATTTTATAAAATTTTCAACATCATTTATAGATTTCTCTGAGGCAATTTGAATTGCAAACTCTCGCAGCCATTTAGCCGCGACTGCATTCTTCTTGGTATTTTCAAAGTCTGCTTTATTCCTATCATTCAAAGCCGATTCATATTTTTTAACTTTTGTATAATCGCCCATAAGCCAACTGTTAAACACAATTATATAACGAACCGCACCGCCGCCGCCGCGAGATAACTTCTTTTCATTATCAAGCGCAAGTTCCCCGTATTGAATTGCAAGTTTAGAATCTCCTTTTGCATCATAAAAACGTGCCCGCGCATAATCATCAATCAAATTTTGCTTATCGTTTTTAATTAAACTCTCGGCTTTTTTATAATCCCATATGTTCATTAACATTTGGCAATATGCATTGAGTGTTCGATGGTTGCGTGGAAACCGGTTTAGAAAACTTTCAAAATAAGGTAATGCCGCATATTCATTTCCCTCAAGACTTGAGTAGACCTCAATTAGTGTAAGTGCAGATTGACCAAAAGTAAGTTTTCCTTTGTCGTATGCAAGTTGAAGATGATATAACCCTTTTTCTCGGTCACCGGATAAACCCAAAATGCCTGCAATGAAACTGGTTATTCCGCTCATCCGGTCGGCGTAATATTCTATCATCCCGAGAACTAAATAGGAATCATAAAATTGAGAATCTGATTTTAAAATATCTTCCATCAACGATTTTGCGGTTTTGCCGCTCTTAAAAGCGCTCCACCAGGAACCGTCCATTCCATAAATTCGCGCAGCGTAAGCATAAATAGTACCGAGATAAAATTTGTTTTCTAAGTCTAATTTCGATTCGTCAAATTTATCTAGTACAGTTTCGCAGTAATCAATTATTCCTTTATTGAGTATTTTTCTCCCCTCATCACGTTTGTCCTGGTCAAATTCAGCTACTTTCTGATAGTACTCCAGTATCTTTACATTAATTAGATAGTAATAGTACTTAGGAGAAAGGGGATTTAGCTTGATCTGCTCATCGCATGTTTTTTTTGCTAGATCATATTCTTCGTTAAAAGTTTGGGAAATTATCTTTTGATCTAGAAGCGTAGGTTCAATTGGTTTTGCCGCTACAACTAAAGTGGAAAGCAGTAAAAGAGAAAATATTATTTTCATATAACCCTGTTGCCGACAGATATTAAATAATTTAATTTCATCAGACAAAATAATGAAAAATAATGACGAGTATAATTCTAAAAACAAAAAGACTTGAACTTCTCTCCGGATCGCTGGAACATGCACGAGCAGAGAAGTATGATCAAAAAAGGCTTCCAAAATTGTTAAATGCCGCAATTCCGGATAACTGGCCGCCGCCGTTGAATGATGAGGAATCTATAAATTTTTTCTTAAAGTATCTCGAAGATGATCCGGATGCCGGCGGATTCACATCTTGGTATATTCTTCTTCCGGAAGGAAGTAAGAAAAAAGCAATCGGAAATATTGGATTCAAAGGAATGCCGGATGAAAGCGGGACGGTTGAGATCGGATATTCGATAATGGAAACGCATCATCATAATGGTTATGCATCGGAAGCAGTGGCAGCAATTGTTGATTGGGCATTTTCTCAACCAAAGGTTTTAAGAGTTATTGCGGAAACATTGCCGGAATTAGTTACATCGCAAAGAGTTCTTGAAAAAAACGGGTTTAAATTTATAGGCGAGGGTTCCGAGCCGGGGATAATTAGGTATGAGCTTCAAAACAAAAGGATTAAGACTTAGCAGAGATTTAGAATTTTCATCAAATAATTCGTTTTTATATTCAATTCGACATACAATAAATTTAACCCGGTTACGTTTACAGTTATAGAAATCAGAGTTATATGAGTACAACTCACGAACAAAATTTAATAGAAAAATGCCGTAGCGGAAATACATCGGCTTTCGGTCCGTTAATGCAAATCTATAGACGGCAGTTATTTTCTTATTTGTTCAAATTGAGCGGTGAGCGTACGCAAGCTGAAGATCTTCTTCAGGAAACTTTGATTAAAACATGGAAAGGAATTAAAAAATATTCTGAACGCCAAAAATTTTCATCGTGGCTCTTTACAATAGCGCACAATACCGCAATGGACAATTTGAGAAAACGAAATAATGATTACTTAATTAGCGATGTTGAACCGGACGAGCTGCAAAGTGCGAACGATCCTCATAAAGAATTTATAAAAAACGAAACGAATACATTGATTGAAAAAGCAATTGTGACACTATCTACAAAACAAAAAGAGGTTTTTCTGCTTCGATTATATGGCGAAATGAGTTTTAAGGAAATCTCGGAATTAACAAAAGAACCGCTGAACACCGTTCTCTCTCATATGCATTATTCGGTTAAAAAAATTAAAAAGCTGCTGGGGAATGATAATGAACAATGATGTAAAAGTAATTTGCAAAGAATTTCAAAAGGAAGTCTTTCTTTATTTGAACAATGAATTATCAATTGAAAGACTCGCTTTTTGGAAAGAACATCTTTTGACCTGCAGTGATTGCACATTTGAATTGAAATCGGTCATTCAATTAGCGGACACACTAAGTGAAAAAACTTTAGTCGATGTTGAGAATTCGACATTCAACAAAATGATTGAAAAAGCTATAATTAAGAAAACATGGCTTCATTATGTATTCGGGAGCCGGCGTCGTTTCGATATGAATAGAAGTTTTTACGGTAAAGCCGCTTTAGCCGGTGTTCTTGCAACCGCCGCCATCATTATTTCTATAATTACACATCAATCTATTCCCGTTAAAACGATACCGAAAAATCTGCTAGACTGGGAGGGAACAAATTTTTCTTCTCAGATAGACGATATAAAAACAAGAATGCAGATGATTGATGAAGATAAATGGGATAAAGAAATTATTCTTCTAGATCAGAGATTAGATAATCTGGAAAAAGGATCAGATAAATTTTCGTTTAATTAAAAAGGAGAAATAAAATGAAAAAGATAATTGCATTTTTAACTTTAGTTTTATTTGCAATGCCCTTCGTAAAGAACTTTTCGCAAGAGGAGTCTAGCAATTCCGGCGCAGTAGCCCAGCTTTATAATAATCTAGCTCAGGTATATACAGTTCAGGGAAAGGAAATGAGTAAAGAAGAAGAGGAACGCCTTCTGAAAAACTTATCTCCAGAAATAAAAACCAAACTTGAAGAAGTAAAAAAATTAGATAAGAACAAATATTACCAGCTGTTAAGAGAATCATCTCCATTTTCAGCATTAGTTGTCCCTTCCTTATCAGGTACTTATTCTTATTCAAATGGACACGCGCTTAGTTTATATGAGAATTCATATAAGGAAAGAAATGAAAAAATTAAAAAAGAAAAAGAACTTGAGATAGATGTTGAACTTTATGCGCTCAAGTGTAAAAATGCCGATAAGGCGAATCAGCAGACATTAAAAAAGGAACTTCAATCTTCTCTTAGTCAACTTTTTGACATCAGGGAATCGCAAAAACAAGAAGAGGTAAAACAACTTGAAAAACGTCTCCAGGATCTAAAAGAATCTCTTCAGGCAAGAAAACAAAATAAGGATGAAATTGTACAACGCCGGATTCAGGAATTACTCGGTGATTCAAGATATTTGAGATGGGAATAAATTAATCTTTTGTGGAGACGTATTGTGATGCGTCTCCACGAAAATTATTTGTTAATTTTATCCAAAGCGTCAAAATATTTTCTTATCAAATCTTCGTAGTCTTTCTTATAGCCCTCTTTTATTGCTTTCGTCAATGCGTCTTTTAATTTATTCATGGCTTCATCCGTATTCAATAAATCAGGAGGGGAAGTAATTGAATAATTTTTACCGGTATCGGACTTTCTTTCATTCTCGTAATCGCGCTCGTTCATTGATCTCTGAGCGTCAAGAAGTTTGGATAAAATTTTCTCCTGCTGTTTAACTAAATCGTCGTTCACTTTTTCGGATTGTAGATTAGTAACAACTTCTTTCATCTCATTTAGAATTTTTTCAAGATTTGCCGCAAGGCGCTTCGACTGTCCCGACTCTTTAGCTTCTTGATTTAATTGTTCGAGCGATTTGCGTATTGCTTCCTGCTGCTGAGCAAGCCGCCGCATTTGAGCCATCATCTCTTGCGATAATTGACCTTGATTCATCATCTGGGTTAGCTGGTTAAGATTCATTTGCTGCTGACCGAGTTTCTGCAATTGCTGCATCAAACTCATCATGCCGCCGCCCTGACCGCTTCCATTCAACATCTGGTCCATTGCGCCCTTCATCATCCCCGCCGCTTCATTTAGAGAAGCCATCGCATTCTTTTGCATCTGTGCTGCCGGCGGACCTTGATTGTTCTGTAATGCGTTCATTGATTGCTGCATATCCGACAACGCTTGACCGAGCGCTTTACCCATCTCCGGCGTAATTGCAAAAGTTTTTTGAGAAAGATCACTCATGTTCTTAAGAACCTTGCCAAGGTTATTTTGTATTTCGTTCTGATCGCGCGAATTTTTAGAAAAATTTTGAGAATTGGAACTTGACTGTTCCGTTTCGTTCTTCAACTTCTCTTGATCTTTAGAAAGAGTTAGCAGATCATCAAGAATTTTCATCATATCGGAAAAAGTTTTCATCTGGTTCATTTGCTGCATAGCGGATTGCAATCCCTTCATCTGCTTTCCCATGCTTTTCATATTGTTTGAAAGCTGCTGTTGATTCTGCATTGCGTCGGATTTTTGCATTTGCTTCAAATCATTTTCCGTTTCATTCGAAATCTTTTCGTTATTCTGTTTTTCAAATTCCTTTTGAAGTTTCTCAAGTAGATCTTTCGGCATATCTTTCATTGCACCCATTTTATCATCAAGCTTGTTCATTTCATCATTTAAGTCATTCATATCTTGGGTTACATCACTCTGGCGCGTAGAAAGTTCATACCGCTTCGGCTCATCGCTAAGATTCGATTGTTCCGTTTTATTTTTCAAAGCATCAATCTTGTCCGCGAGGTCTTGTGTACGCTTCAACAGCTCATCTACTTTCTGTTCAATCTGAATTCGTTTAAGAAGATTTAGAGTACGTTCAATACTTTTCTTAATATATTCCTCATTTGCTTTCATTTCTTCCATAGACATTTGAACGTTATCCCGGTTCATACTTTTGAGAGCATCTTGCATCCGTTTGAAAGCATCCTTCATTTCGTCACTGCTCATTTTTTCCAGAAGTTCTTGCAACTCATTGTATTTTTTCAAAGTTTCTTCGGAAAGGAGATTGTTTTTAGTCAAATCATTTTTCATCTCTGAAAGTTTTTGAGAAATTTCATCTACCTTTTTTTCGATCTCTTTAAATTTTTCTACAGCTTTTTCCGCCCGTTCTTTTTCCTGCCAGGATATATCTCTCGAGTTCTGTTTAAGATCGTCTGTGATTTTTTGCATTTCCTGTTTTAACTTTTCTGCTTCTTCAAGAGTTTTTGTTAAATCTTTTGCGGCATCATCTTGCTTGTTCTCGGCTTCACTAAAAAGCTCGTTCAGTGATGGGACCGTAATTGTAAATTGCTGAGTCTTTGCAGATTTAGGACCATTGATTATGTCGTTATCAAACACCTCTAGATAACAAGATAAAATTTCACCTTCCGCGAGAACAAGAGGAGCCAAATCCCAGACGAAATAAACTTCATCTTCTTTTAACTGCGTTGAAATTGTTATCGGAATTTTAGTGAACTCAGTAGCCGGCTGACGATACTTTGAAGCAGAAAGTCTATAGTTTAATTCCATTTTACTAAAGCCGTAGTCGTCTGTAATTTTTGAGACAAGTGAAATTTTTGTTTCCTTTCCAAGCTTAACATTGCTTGAAGGAGCGATGAGCTCAATATTTGGAGATTCATCCGGTAAGACTTTGATTGAGTAATTGATCGGATTTATATTGGCAATTCCTTGTGTGTCCTCAATTAGCATTTGATAATTGAGATTTTTGGAGACAGAAAATTCAACCGTAGACTTGGTTGAAAGTATACTCATCTTTTTATTTGTACTATCGCTGAATTGGACCACGGCATTTGATAATTCTCTTGATGAATTCAATGCAATTTTAATTTTACTGCCCGGAAGAGCCGTTATGTTTCCGTTATCTTTTTGATTTTGTTCAGGCAGCCTGGTATAAGCGGGTGGAGAAATAACCAAATCAAATCCGGTGATGTTTGGCCTATTGATAACGGTTATTTTATAGTTCTCGCTTGAAATGTTTTCCGCTGAAACAGAGTATTCAAAAGAACTTTTCACGGAACGCACTTCATAAATAAAATTACCAAGCGAATCCGGGATTAATATTTTTCCGGAAAATTCCGACTGCTCTTCGGATTTTGCTGAAAGTATTATTTCGGCCGGCAGTTGCCCTATTGTATTTATCCGGATAGTTACATTTTGACCTTTCGCTATTTCAGCGTTTCCGGGTTGAACAACAAATACAAATTTTGGCGGCGGTGTAAAATTCTTGCTGAAATGAATTAACCTATATGCAGCTGAATTAAATCCCGGGATAAACCAAACAATTAATATGGTCAAGAAAGATGCAAATAGACTAATTCTAAAAAATTTTTTCGCTGCAGAAAAATCAACAACCTGCCCGAAATTCAATTTTTCCGTCTTTATATAAACATTATTGAATGCCGCATCAATTAGTTGATTTGAATAATTAGTGTTCTTCTCGTTTAATATTTGAACGGCATTAGCAAGCTCATCCTTAATCTCGGGAAAGTAATTGCCGATCTTTTGGGAAGTCTCTACATAATCCGGATGTGAGTAGTAAATAATATCTTTTATGAACGGGTACACTACATAAAAACCGAACAGCAAGAGGGTAAATGATGCCATCAAATAAAATAGAGCGGTTCTGAAACCGGAATTAAAATTTCCAATTAACTCGAAGAGAACAATTAGAAAAAAAAGAATAAAGACTGCGTCTATAAAAAGAGAAAGTTTTTTCAAACCATCTCTTCGTTTTTCACGCTCAACAACAGAGCGAAGTTTTTTTTGTATTTCGGATAACGAATTTGTCATTCTTATTAATGCTTTAGAGTAAAAAGTTTTTCAATTCATCAATGCCCAAACAATTAAGTTCGTTCCAAACTTTAGGGCTTCTTCCCGCTTCTGCGGCGTATCTTTATGTACTTCCGGATCGGTCCATCCGTCACTTGGATTACTTTCATATGTATAATAAACACAAAGCCGCCCGTTAACAAAAATACCGAATCCTTGTGGAGGTTTCCCATCGTGCTCATGTGTTTTTGGTACACCATTTGGAAATTCATAAAAGCAATGATAAAGTCCGTAGCTAAACGGAAGCTCAGTTAAATCTTTTTCCGGGAAAACTTTTTTTATCTCTCTTCTGAATGCTTTGTCTAAGCCGTAATCGTCATCAACATAAAGAAATCCGCCGTTCTCTAGATATGCCCGTAATTTATTTGCCTCTGAATCTGAGAAAACAACGTTGCCGTGACCGGTCATAAATAAAAACGGATACGCGAAAATATTCCCGCTCGTTAGGTCGACAAATTCATAAACTGGATTTGTTTTGATGTTGGTATTCTGTCCGATAAACTTTAGAAGATTTACTTCTTCAGATGGATCGTTATACCAATCACCACCGCCATTGTATTTTAGCCGGGCGATCTTAAATTTGCTTTCATCTTGTGCTGCTGCAATTGCAGAAAGCATAAAGAGGAAAAAAAATATTTTGTATGTAATGTTCATTCTTCCTGGATTAACTCCGCACAAAATAAAGATTTCATCTTCACTTTGCATAGGTAAAAGAAATAGACCATCGGCTACTAATGGCGGCTATCTCAATTTAAGTTCAGGCTAATTATAATCTGAAGTATCGTTCCGTACCGGGTTAAATTTATTAATCGGAATTCAGTAATTTTACGGCAAGAAAACAAACAAAGAGTCAGCCATGAAATATTTATTTCGTCTTTCAATCTTTCCATTTTTTCTCCTTTCCTTTATTCCCTTTTTCATTCTTTCATCCATTCAAACATACGCACAGCCAAAAAGTTTCAGTGATTACTTTAAAGATCAAACGATGCGGATTGATTATTTCCACATTGGTGATGCAACCAACGAAGTTGTTACGCTTGATAACGTTTATCAGTACGGAATATGGGCGGGAAGCACAAAAAATCTAATAGACAACTTTGATAACGGTGCATATTATTATAAAATTTTTGATGCGGCATCGGGCAAACTTATTTTCTCTCGCGGATTTGACAGCTACTTCAAAGAATATCAAACAAGCGATGAAGCATCGAAAGGAATTAAGCGGACATACCATGAAAGCGCGATCATTCCATTTCCAATTAATAAGATCAAATTCATATTAGAAAAACGCGATAAGCAGAATAAATTGAATGAAGTCTTTTCAACCGAAATTAGCCCCAGCGATCTTTATATAATCAAAGACGCGGTTAAGGATAATGCGGTTAAAGTCTATAAAAGTCATTTCAGCGGCGATCCACACTTAAAGGTTGATGTTGTAATTCTTGGCGACGGCTACTCCGCTGGCGAACAGAAAAAATTTGAAAAAGATTTAAAACGCTACACAAATATTTTTCTCAACCAAGAACCCTACAAAACAAATAAAAATGAATTTAATATTTACGGCATCTTCAAAGCTTCGGAAGAAAGCGGAATTACCGAACCCGGTGCGAACATTTATAAGAATACAACTCTTGGAACAAGATTCTATTCCCTCGGCTCGGAAAGGTACGTGTTGACCGAAGAGAACAAAACATTACGGGATCTTGCGTCGCATGTTCCTTACGACGCAATTTATATTATGTGTAACAGCTCCCGATACGGCGGCGGCGGAATCTATAATTTTTACTGCACGTTCGCAGCGGATAATCAATTCAGTCCATACATTTTTTTGCACGAGTTTGGTCATTCGTTCGGCGGATTGGCTGATGAATACTACACTTCCGATGTTGCTTACAATGAATTTTATCCACAAGGTCAAGAGCCGGTTGAACCGAATATAACACGGCTTCTGGATAAAAATAATTTGAAATGGAAAAATTTAATTACACCCGGAATTAAAATTCCAACTCCATGGGAAAAAGAGAATTATGATAAAATGGATTATGCCTGGCAGACTGAAAGAAGGGAGCTTAATAAACATATTGCAGAACTGAAACGGAATAAAGCGCCACAGAAAGAGGTTGATGCCTCTCAAAATGAATATAATAAAAAAGATAAAATGCATAGTGATGAAGTGGACAAATATTTGATGAGCAGTAAATACTGGAATAAAGTCGGTGCATTTGAAGGAGCAGGCTATTCGGCAAAAGGAATGTACCGTTCTATGCTCGATTGTTTAATGTTTTCAAAGGGAACAAAGCCGTTTTGTAAAGTTTGCGAAGAACATGTTGTAAAAGTGATTAAACATTTTGCAGAATAAAATCTTAATTAGGAAAGAAAGGAATAGAAATGAAAAAACTTGCAGGAAAAAAAATATTAATGTTTGTTGAGGATGCCTACGAAGATCTTGAGTTGTGGTATCCAAAACTTAGACTGATCGAAGAGGGCGCTCAAGTTATTGTTGCGGGTCCGGAAGCTAATAAAATATACCAAGGTAAACATAGTTATCCATGTAAGTCTGATGCATCCTACAACGACGTTGAAGAAGAAGATTTTAGCGGACTTGTAATCCCCGGTGGGTTTGCGCCGGATAAATTGCGGAGAGTTGCAAAAGTGTTGGAATTAACAAAACAGTTTAACGATAACCATAAACTTGTTGCATATATATGTCACGCGGGGTGGATAACAATCTCCGCAAAGATTATGAATGGATATACGTGTACTTCGACACCCGGAATTAAGGATGATATAGAAAATGCCGGCGCAATCTGGCTTGATGAACCGGTTGTGGTCGATAGAAATATGGTGTCAAGCAGAAAGCCGGATGATTTGCCGATGTTCTGTGAAGCAATTATAAAAGTGATGACAAACTAATTTGAAGATTAATTTAAGGCCGAGCGCATCGCGGCCTTTTTATTTTTCAATCCTTGAATGCCAATCAACTAACCGTTAATTTCGAACCCAATTAATCACCATAAATAAAATAAGAATTCACACATGAAAATATTCTACTTGAATAATCCGGCTTCCGGAAATAAAAATGGAATTAAATATTTTTCAAGAATAAAAAATGCCCTTTCTAAAAGGAAAATAGATTTTGATTCTGCCCAAACCGAATATGCCGGGCACGGAACAGAGATTATTAAAAATCTGAATTTCGAAAATTTTGACGGTGTTGTAGTCTCCGGCGGCGATGGGACCATTTTTGAAATGCTGAATGGATATTTTGCAAACGAATCTGCAAAAAGAATTCCGGTGGGAGTAATTCCGATCGGAAGGGGAAATGCTTTTGCTCGTGACCTTGATTTGGTACCCGAGAGATGGGAAGAGGCAATAGACGCAATTCTATCCGGCAGAACTAGAAAAGTTGATGTTGGAGTTTTTACAACCGAAGAAAAGAAATATTATTTTTTAAACATATTGGGATTCGGTTTTGTAACGGACATTGCAGCAATAGCACTCAAACTAAAAATGTTCGGTGACCTTTCGTATATACTTGGTGTGTTATACAGAACGATCGCGTTGGAATCATTCAATCTGCGAATGGAAGTTGATGGAAAAATAATTGAACGCGAAAATGTCTTTACGGAAATCTCTAATTCAAGATATACAGGCAAAGATTTTCTAATGGCTCCTTCAGCTAAAATTGATGATGGTCTGCTCGATGTTACTTTGTTAAATAAATTGAGCCGCATAAAAGTTCTGCAATGTCTTCCAAAAATATTTACAGGCACACATGTTCAGATGAAAGAAGTCGAGACTTTTAAAGTAAAACGGATAAAAATTGAAACTATTCCGGCTAAGATTCTTACACCGGACGGACAATTAATGGGGAGCACTCCGATTGAAGTTGAATGTTTACATGATGCGATAGAAGTATTTATTAAATAATGAATACGTGTTGTGTGAATCAAAAAATATAGTTTAATAAACTGTTGAAACAGTAAAAAAATCATTGTTACAGTGATTAACCCCGCGATTAATCGAGGGGGTTAGAACACAAAACAAAACGTTAGAACCGTTTTAACGGTTTACATCCTAATTCACACAACGGATTAACGAATATAATTTGTACTGTATGAAGCTAATCGGTGCAATGTTTTGAAATGCCTAATAGAAAAATCATTAAGCATTATTTTTGTTTATGAAGTTGCCCCAAAATCTCATCTGTAATTTTCTTTATTAATTCTTTATTTGGAATTTCTGTCTTTTCCTTGGCACTAAACGATTTTGCATCTTCAGTTTGCGGCGCACATGCCGCTGTTGTTGTCATTCCAAATTTCTCCCGCTGACTTATTAATTTTGCTATTTGCTCTTGAGGAAGAATATTAATTTTTCCTAATTGAAGTGAAACAAAAATTATGTTGGCAAAGTGTTCGACCGTTTCCATTTTGTGATATGCGCTTAAAATGTCTTTTCCAACAGTAACCACGCCATGGTTTGCCAGAAGAAATGCATCGTGTTGTTTTAAATATTTCATCATTGAATTGAAATACTCACTTGTTCCCGGAGTGCCGTATTCTACTAACGGAACAATGCCGAGTGAAATAATTACCTCGGGCAGGACGCACATATCGAGAGGAATGCCTGCGACTGCGAATCCGGTTGCATAGATTGGATGTGCATGGCAGACACTCATTACATCGGATCTTTCTTTATAAATTTGCAAATGCATCGGAAGTTCGGAGGAAGGTTTTTTATTTCCGCTCAAAACAGCGCTTTCAAGATTTACTATTATCAAGTCGGATGCGTTTATAAATCCTTTGCTAACGCCGGATGGAGTTATTAAAATTTTATTTTCGTCAAGACGCACACTAATGTTGCCGTCGTTAGATGCAACGTATCCCCTTGCATACATTCTTTTCCCGACTTCTATTATCTCGTTCTTAAGTGAATATAAACTCTGTCCCAACTCAAATCTCCGTAAAAATTATTTTGTTGAGGGAAGAATCATTTCAACATCGCTATGTGGACGAGGAATGACATGAACAGAAACAAGTTCGCCAACTCTTTGGGCTGCTGCTGCGCCGGCATCTGTAGCTGCTTTTACTGCACCAACATCTCCGCGTACCATAACGGTTACGTACCCGCCGCCGATTGTCTCTTTGCCAATTAATTTTACATTTGCTGCTTTTACCATAGCGTCGGCAGCTTCAATTGAGCCGATAAGTCCTTTTGTCTCAATCATACCTAATGCTTCTAGCGTCATTTACAACTCCGTAATTACTTATATATTTTTCTTTTAATGATTTACTTATTGTATCTATTTGACCCACGGAAGTTTGTTCAAATCAACATTTCCACCAGAAAGAATTAAACCAACCCGCTTACCAAGAAATTTTTTCTTGTTCTCTAAAACCACTGCGAGGGGAACCGCGGCGGAAGGTTCAACAATAATTTTCATTCTTTCCCAGATCATTCTCATTGCAGAGATAATAGTTTCTTCTTCGATTGTAATTATTTCGCTTACATTTTTCTGAATAATAGAAAAAGTTTTTTCGCTTAGTTGAGTAAGCAAGCCATCGCAAATAGTTTTTGGATTTGTAGATGGTTGAATGGCGCCTTCTTTTAATGATCGGAACGCATCGTCTGCACCTTTCGGTTCTGCCCCAATGACTTTTGTATTGGGAGAAAAATATTTTGCGCTCAAGCAAGTTCCGCTTAATAATCCGCCCCCGCCAACCGGAGAAATTACGAAATCCAATTCTCCCAACTCTTCAAAAATTTCTTTTGCACAGGTCGCCTGTCCGGTAATAATTGTGTAATTATCGTAGGGATGAACAAACGTGGCTCCAGTTTCTGCGACAACTTTTGCAAGAGCTTCTTCCCTTGCGCTGAGTGTCGGTTCGCAAAAAATTATTTTAGCACCATAGCCTTCAACTGCTATCTTCTTAATTTGCGGAGCGGTGCGCGGCATTACAATATACGCGGGAATGTTTCTCATCTTTGCTGCAAGCGCCAACGCGGCAGCATGATTGCCGGATGAATGCGTTGCAACACCTTTTTTAAAATCCATTTTGGGCAGAGATAATACAGCCAGGCTTGCGCCTCTATATTTAAATGCGCCGACTTTTTGAAAGTTTTCACATTTGAAGTAGAGTCTACATTCTAAAATTGCATTTAATGATTTAGAAGAAAAAATAGGCGTACGGTGAATTCTGTTTTGTATCCAATCGTGTGCTTGAATAATGTTATGTTTGTTGGGTTCGTATTGAAGAAACATATTACCTCCATTTATCATTCTAAGCATCAGTCTCTACAACTGTCAACAAATTGGATCTGGGAATGATTCATTTTGAATCCAACCCCGCCCAATTGTTAATTAGAATGACACAGCAAATTATTTTTATAATCCCCGGCGTAAGTATAATTCAGTTCTGTGTACTGCAATTAGATCTTTGTAGAACAACTTTTCACTTTAGTTACTGGATGCGACATAAAGCTTATTTTGTTGGCTCTTTCTCAAAAACAACATGTTCAAAAATCTCTTCACTTAAAATAAAATAAAATTGGAGAAAAGATAAAGAGCAGTTGAAGTGCTTTGCTAATTTTAATTTATTACACGACACAAAGCCAAGAAAGTTTCATTAAAAGGCTATTATATTTTTATTGCCTCCCAGAAAAACTCAACATGTTTATTAGCTTTTTCTATTACACTATTTATGTTTATGGCGTCATCGGAAGAGAGATATTCAGTTCGGAGAAGAAAAAGATTTGCTGTAAATTCTTCCGCCAAAAGACCCGGTTCCAACGGCTTAATGATTTTTGTCTTAACCATTTCCCCAAAGATCAATCTGCAAATTTCTCGGAGCTCACTTAGGTAATCGGTAGTAGAAAGTTCTTTGTTGCCAACACGCGTAAACTGTTCCATTAGAAGAATCCGGATGAATTTTCTTTCCGTCGGACTGTTCCAATGTTCGATTAGTCGCTTCGCAAACTTTTTAAGAAATTTTTCCGGATTAATAACTTCATCCAGCAAATCATCACTAAGGATTTCTTTGCTAATTGTCTTTACTCTAAAAGAGGAAAGGATTGCAAGAAAAATTTCTTCTTTGGATTTATAATGATTGTAGATTGCGCTTTCACGAACTCCTACAGAACGAGCAATCTGCCGAATTGATGCACCCGAATAGCCGTTAATAGAGAAGAAATCAAGGGCAGCGTTAAGTATTTTCTCTTTTGTATTTGTAAGTTTCATTGAACTCAAATGTTTAATGAACGTACGTTAATATAGAGAATAGGTTCCGTGAAGTAAAGAACCATAAGATTCTAATCCGAAGAATTGAGAGAATGCTTATTTAGAGAGTTTTTCTAGTTCTAGTTAAGATCTTCTAAAATTGATTGAAGTTTTACCAACGACTTTTCCCAGTCGGCTAACTTTGTCTTTTCCTTATCAATCACATCTGCAGGAGCTTTTGCAACAAATGCTTCATTCGAAAGTTTTTTGCGGACATTTTCAAACGAAGATAACAGGCGAGCAATTTCTTTTTCGATTCTGGCACGCTCAACATTAAGATCGATTAAACCTTCGAGCGGGATGAAAATATCGCAGCCCTTCACAACGGCAGAAGCGCTCGCTTTCGGTTTGAGCATTTTAGAATCAACGGTAAGTTCATTAATTCTTACAAGTGACTTCATATATCTTTCTTGTTCCGGCGTCACGGCGCTGCTATTCAAAAAAACATTAATCTGTTTTGACGGAGGAAGATTCATTTCGCCGCGAATGTTTCTGATTGCCGTTACAACGTCCTGTACAAATAGAATTTCTTCTTCGGCGCTTTTATTAATCAGTTTTTCATTGAACTGCGGGAAAAGAGAAGTAGAAATACTTTCGCCGTCTTTTCGTTCATCGAGCAATTGCCAAATCTCTTCTGTGATAAATGGCATGAATGGATGAACGAGTTTGAGCATTTCTTCATACAGAGAAATTGCGCGAGTAAGTACTGCCGATTTTACTTCCTCATCCGCGGAATACAAGCGCTGTTTTGAGAGTTCAATGTACCAATCGCAGAAGTCGTTCCATACATAAGAGTAAACAATTTTGGATGCATTGTTAACTTCGAATTTATCAAAGGAGTCGTTCAGTTCTTTAAGTGTAGTCTGAAAGCGGGACATGATCCAGCGGTCGGTGAAATCAATATGTTTTTCTTTCAATGCCGGATTCAGTTTAATGCCAGGTGTTCCGTCGGGCCGCGATGCAAGATTCATTAATAAAAATCTTCCGGCATTCCACATTTTGTTGGCAAAGTTTCTTCCAATTTCACACTTATCGCTGCTGAACATAACATCCTGCCCGAGCGGCGCTATATAAATTATTGTAAATCGAAGGGCATCGGCACCGTATTCATCAATAAGATCAAGTGGGTCGGGCGAGTTGCCAAGAGACTTGCTCATTTTCTTCCCTTGCATATCGCGAACAAGACTTGTTAGGTAAACATCTTTAAATGGAATTTGCTTTTTAAAATGGAGTCCGGCAATTATCATTCGCGCAACCCAGAAGAAAATAATATCAGGTGCTGTTACAAGAAGATCTGTTGGGTAATAATAATCTTGGTCTCGTTGATTTGTAAAAACATCCTGAGCCCACAACCAGCTTGATGCCCACGTATCTAAAACATCTTCTTCCTGATGCCAATTCTCAATGTCCCTCGGCGGTTCGACTTCGCAATAAATTTCTTGTGTGTTTTTATGATACCAAACCGGTATGCGATGTCCCCACCATAACTGACGCGAGATACACCAATCGCGTATTCCCGACATCCAATGTTCGTAAGTCTTAACCCAATGACCGGGATGAAATTTAACTTTTCCATCGAGCACAACTTGAAGAGCCGGCTTACAAAGATCATCCATTTTCATAAACCATTGTTCCGACAGATACGGTTCGATAGGCACATTACCGCGTTGAGAGTAGCCGACCTTATTAGTATAGTCTTCAATTCTGTGAATCGATCCAAGTTGTTCAAGACGTGCAACAACTTTAGCTCTGGCTACATAACGGTCTAATTCCTGGAATTCCTGCGGTACGTTTCCGTTTGTTGATGCGTCTTCATTAAATATATTTATGATCTCAAGTTTATGGCGCATTCCCATATCGTAATCGTTCACATCATGTGCGGGTGTAACTTTAACTGCACCAGTCCCGAATCCCTTGTCAACATATTCATCAGCAAAAAGCGGAATCTCTCTGCCGATAATCGGAAGAATTATAGTCTTACCGATGAGATGTTTGTATCGCTCATCTTCCGGATTTACTGCAATTCCGGTATCGCCGAGCATTGTCTCGGGTCTCGTGGTTGCAACAATTACAAACTCATTCGAATCCTTTACCGGATATTTTAAGTACCAGAGTTTTCCTTGAACTTCTTTGAAAAAAACTTCTTCATCGGAGATTGCAGATTTAGAAGCCGGATCCCAATTAACCATTCTATAACCGCGGTAAATCAATCCT